>JAVEUP010000360.1:0-4050 GCA_034005525.1 Thermoguttaceae bacterium
CAGAACCGCCGGGCCGGCTGGTTCCGGCCCGCGGTGGCCGCCGACGCCGACGCGTTCTCGCCCAGCGAGATACTCACCACGGTGCCTTCCCACGGCAACCTGCCCAGGCCGTCGATTGTGATTTCCACCAGCGACATCACCTACACCGCCTGGATGCGCACGCTGTTGCGCTCGCTGCTGCCCGAAGCCTCGACCACCGTCATCCTGGTCGGCTACGGCGACCCCGACACCGCCGCAGGGCGATTGAAGGCGGGAATGACGGAACTGGTGATCGACGGCCATTTCACTCCGGTTGCCGCCGAGGTGCACGCATTCCGCTGCTTTTCAGGCCACGGCGACGCGGCCGACATCGACCGTTGGCTCGGCAACGTCGCCCCGGCCGCCCCGATCTTCCTGCTCCACGCCGGGCCGGACGAACTCCACGCCCGCGCCGCCGAGCTTCGCCAACTCGGTCGCAGAAACGTCCACGTCCCCGAACCTGGAAAGCCCATCGATCTCACAGCCCTGATCGCCGCCGGCCATGAAACGCAGGTTCTCCCATGAACCCGATGCCGCTACCAATCCCGCCATGTACGACCATCCCATCCCGCTCGGGCCGAAGCGGCCCGGCCTGCTCGAAGAA
Source organism: Thermoguttaceae bacterium (assembly GCA_034005525.1). Classification (GTDB taxonomy): domain Bacteria; phylum Planctomycetota; class Planctomycetia; order Pirellulales; family Thermoguttaceae; genus PWXP01. The sequence goes on from JAVEUP010000360.1 coordinate 623, forward strand.
GCCGCCGTCTCTTCCGGCCGTTCGGCTTCGGTGTGGAGCGTGCCGGCGTGGTAGATCCTGTGCGGGCTGGCGCGGTAATGCGAGGCAAGGTCCGCCCAATACTGCCGCGCGCCGACGTGCGTTGCGACTTGGCGCGCTGCCGGCGCTCAGCGTCGGAGGCGGGCGCCGGTGGAGTCTGGTCGCCCGCCTCTTCCCATGAAATGCTTTCCTCTTGAGCGACAATCAGAATTCCCGGTTTCCGGTGGAGCCCCGTTCCGAAACAATCAGCCCCCAAGCTTCCTAGTTATCCCATTCTGGGCGACTGTCACCTTCTCCGGCCCGGATCGCTCGTGTCGGAGCCCCGTGTTGTGAGAAAAGGCTTCCGCCGTTGAACGGCCTCCATGTTCAATTCACCTTGCGTGAAAGCCCGCATTGCCCGACCGACCGACGAGAGCGGCACGAGGTTGTCCATGTACGACTGCCGGCTGCCCAACCGAGTCGGAACGTCGATAGGATCTGGTTCCAGTATTCCGGTCGAATGCGGATCATTCCGTGCGCGGTCGGGCCGGGTTCGTTGGGCTTGCTGTCATGGGAGACTGTCCAGGAGAGTCCGGGACCACCATGCATAACTCTTGACCGGCCCCCGTGATTGTGGTAGGGTTTGCGCATGGCTCGACCTGCCCGCACGGTCGGTCCTGAAAGATAGCGGGGACTGGGAGGAGCGGCGCCTATGGCACTGGGTTTGCCGAGCCGGTTGCGAACCGATGCGGGGAAGACTCCATATGGGGACGACAGATGCGAGTGAAACGAGTGTTCGCCGAAAAGCTGTTCGGTTTGTTTGACCACAGTATTCCCTTGAACATGGATGACCGTGTCACCATCATCCATGCGCCGAACGGATTCGGCAAGACGGCAATCCTGCGCATGCTCGATGGCCTGTTCAATTCACGCTACGGAGAGCTGCGTGCGTTTCCGTTCGCGACATTTGGTGTTGAACTCCAGGACGGAAGGACGTTACGGGTCACGAAAGGCCAGAGGACAAAGGCGTCACACAGATCAAAGGGATCGGCGCGAGAAAATGGGCATCTGCAACTAGACTATGACGACCATCCATCCTTTGACTTGGATGGCGAGTTGAATCGGGAATCATCACATTTTCCACTTGATGTGATTGATAATATGATCCCCTCATTAAACCGCATAGGCCCCGAAGAATGGAAGGACGAGGAGGGTTATATACTTGGTCTTGCGGAGGTACTTCGAAAGTACCGGGAGTTCCTCCCAAAGGGCATCATCAAGATGGCGGAGCCGCCGGATTGGTTTCGCAAATTGGAGAAACAGGTGCAAGTGCGCTTCATCAGGACCGATCGACTTGTCCCTCGTTCGGGTCCAAGCAAGATGTCGCGATATGAGCGTCATCGGCACCCGTCGCCCACAGTAACGACCTATTCGGAAGAGTTGGCTTCTGAAATAGGCGCAATGCTGAAAAAGTACGGCGAGGTATCGCAGGCCCTCGACCGGACCTTTCCCGTTCGACTGATGCAGCCCTCGAATGTGCCCGAGTTGACGAAAGAGGAGATCAAGAGTCGCCTTCAAGAACTCGAGGCGAAACGGACGCGGCTCATAGAGTCGGGCGTTCTCGATCAGGAACGCGCTCCATCCCCGGTTCCGGAGACCATCGACGATGCACGCGCGGGGATGCTATCGGTCTACATCAGGGACGTTGCTGAGAAGCTGAGCGTGTTCGATACCCTGGCCACTAAGATCGACCTGTTCAGATCGATCATCAATCGGCGGTTTCGGCACAAGAGGATGATCATTGATAAGGAGCGCGGTATTCTCTTCACAACCGATCACAACCAGTCTTTGCCGCCAGCGAGCTTGTCTTCCGGCGAGCAACACGAACTGGTACTCCTGTATGAACTCCTCTTTAAGGTTCACGAAGACTTGCTCATCCTCATTGACGAGCCTGAGATCTCTCTGCATGTTGCGTGGCAGGAACAGTTCTTGCGCGACCTACTGGATATGGCGCGCCTCTCCGGCTTCGACATTCTCTTGGCGACCCATTCACCGCAGATCATCAGCGACCGATGGGACTTGACGGTGGAACTCGAGGATATCCGTGAACTGCAGGAAACAGTTCGGTGAAACCATATGTCACGGCGCATTCGGTCGCGAACGAAGTGCGAATGATGCGCACCCAGCACCGGGGGGCGCTAATGATCGTGGAGGGGCCTCTCGACAAGAGAGTCTACGCGAATCTCGTGGACCCGGACCAATGTCGAATCGTGATCGCACACGGAAGAGCCAATCTGTTCGAAGCTCTGCAAATACTTGAAGACGATGAGTTTCCCCGCGTCCTAGCCATCGCGGACTCCGACTTCGATCGCCTTGGCGGCTTCCCGTCCCCTTCGGCGAATGTCTGGCTGACTGACTTCCACGATCTGGAGTGCATGATGGCCGCTTCGCCTGCACTGGGAAAGGTGCTCGGTGAGTTCGGAATCCCCGAGCGCATGGCGGCTTTTGAGCGGCGCGTCGGTTGCAGCATTGCCGAGACGCTGGTCAAGGGTGCCGCAACGATCGGATATCTGCGTTGGCTATCGTTGCGAGAAGACCTTGGGCTTAACTTCGAAGAGGTGACATTCAGTCGATTCCTTGACCGTGATTATCTGCAAGTGGACGTTCAGAGCCTGCTCAAAACGATCAAGGATCACTCCAAGAAACACCAGCTTGACGATTCGTGGATACTGTCCGAACTTGATGCCTTGACGAATCCATCGCACGATTCCTGGCAACTAGCCTGTGGTCACGACATACTGGAAATCCTATCGTTCGGATTGCGACGGACCTTGGCCACACGCAGGGCAGCCGAAGTGGGACGCCAGTCCCTGGAGCGAAGTCTTCGGCTGGCGTATGAGTCGCGGTATTTCGTGAAAACGCGACTATATAGGTCGATCCGTGCATGGGAACGAGCGAATCAACCGTATCGGGTTCTGCTGCCTGGGCTCTGAGCGTTGCGGGCGGAAGCAAGTTCGGGGTTTCCGGGCAGCCCATATCTACCTCTTGATCTATGCCGTTGCGCTTTTTGGCGTCACGGCGATGTTTGCAGGCAGTGGGGCGGGTAAAGGGTCCGGAGTCTCTACCCGCGCTTGCGGGCTCGGCGTCCCGGCTTGCCGACTGGACGATCGGGCGGCAGAAACGGCGAAACGGATGAGTGAAGACTCCCGGCCCGTCCCGACGATCCTGCCCGCGCCGAGGTTGCAGCCATCCGGGCATTCTACCTGGAGCCCCAAGCTCGTCGATTCTGGTGGGCGTCACGTCTTCTTCCGCGTTTTCTCCCGAGCGGAATTAGCCCCGCGGACACCTTCAATTGGCCCCGTCTATCGCGGCGGCCGCCAGGGTCGCGATCTTTCCGGCCAGTGGATTGACCGCGCCCTTGCCGTCCGGAT
>JAVEUP010000361.1:0-4049 GCA_034005525.1 Thermoguttaceae bacterium
GATGAGCATGAGGGCTGCGATCATCGCGACTAGGAATGGCAGCATGGGACGAATGACGCGGGTGATGGGCAACCGACCGACGCTGCAGCCGACAAACAGGCAGGTGCCCACCGGCGGCGTGCATAGGCCGATGCAAAGATTGGTGATCATCAGGATGCCGAAATGTACCGGGTCGAAGCCCAGTCCGACCACCACGGGCAGGAAGATGGGCGTGAAAATGAGCACCGCGGGCGTCATGTCCATGAATGCGCCGACCACCAACAGCAACAGGTTGATCAACAGCAGGATGACCAGCGGGTTGTCGGAAATCGTCAGCAGGCCGGCGCTGAGCGTCTGGGGGACGCTCTCGTAGGCCAGGAACCAGCTCATCGCCTGGCTCATGCCGATCAGGAACATCACCACGGCAGTAGTCTGCGCGCTCCGAAGCAGGATGGCGGGAATGCGGGTTAAGGGGATCTTGCGGTAGATGACCACGCCCAGAACGAAGGCATACGCCGCCGCGATGGCCGATGCCTCGGTGGCCGAGAAGATGCCGCCGAGAATCCCGCGCAGAACGATGACAATCAGCAAAAGGCTGGGCACGGCGCCGAGGAACGTCCGGCACACTTCACCAAACGAGGCGCCCGGCTCGGCCGGCACGCCCCCTTTGAGGTTCATGGCGAAGCACACGGCCATGATCAACAGCCCCACCAGCACCCCCGGCGCCACGCCGGCAAGGAACAGCGCCGCGACCGACACGTCGCCGGCGACGACCGCGTAGACGATCATGATATTGCTGGGCGGGATCAGCAGCCCGGTAGTGGCCGACGTGGAGGTCAGCGCCACCGAGAACGGCCGGCCGTAGCCGCGCGACTCCATTTGCGGAATCATGAACCCGCCGATGGACGACACCGCCGCCGTGGCCGAGCCCGACAGGGCGCCGAACATCATGCAAGTGAGCGTATTGACATAGGCCAGGCCGCCGCGGAAGCGGGCCATCAGGGCCGACGCGAAGTCCATCAGCCGCTGCGCCATGCCGCTTTCGCCCATCAGGATGCCGGAGAAGATGAAGAAGGGAATGGCCAAGAGCGGAAAGCTACCGATGCCCGTCGACATCCGCTGCGCCACAAGATAGCCGGCCGGCAGGTCGCCGATGGCCAGCATAGCCAGCACCGTGGCGGCGCCCAGGCAGATGGCAATGGGGACGTTCAGCAGCAGCAGGCTGAAGAACGCGATGATGAGAATGAGCACTTCGGTAGTCATGGGCAACCCTGTACTGGGGGCTATGCCAGCCTTCGCGGCCTGCCGAGCACTCGGAACGATCGGTCAGACATGCGTTGCGGGGGTGGCCCCGCCTCTTCGTGTGCGTGGAGGAGACAGTATGCACCGGTTGCCGCCGAGGGTCAATTGGCCCGTCCGCCGCTGAAATGGGCCGCCCGGCGTACACTTCGCTCGCGCCAAAAGGCTCGGCGAGAACTGTGGTGAGCCACAACGCCATGCTAGCATGGCACAACATATTGTGGTCGGCCATTCCGCGAGGTACAAAATATGGATTTTCTTTGATGCTTGCCGGGTTGTGATGATAATGGAAGGTGCGTCTAAGCGCGGGGAGGGAAGTCCTCTCGTCGCGATGTTGTAACGCTTGGGATGCAGGTTTGGCAGTGGTGGCAAGCCCATAGCCTGGAAGAGGGGGCTTGGAAAGTGCGGATAATCCGTGCCTGACGTTTGACACGCCGGGCGGTTTGTGATACACTCAGGATTGTGCCGAACTGTCGGCACAAAGGTGGCACGGAGCGCTGTTAGGCAACTACGACTCCCAGAGGTGACAGTTCAGGATTGGCTAATCGATTGAGTTCGCGATCCGCGCGTGTGTTTTGTTGTGCGTGATCGCGATGAGTGAGCGTCGTGGGAGTGATTGGCCAGTCCTCGGTGGCGGAAGAGTCGCAAGCACTGAAAGGTCGAACCATGGGTAATAGCATCAAGCAGTGGCATAAGTCGGTTCTGCTCTGTTCTGTCATCGTTGGTCTCTTGGGCGGCGCGGCGTTGGCTGCGCCTGATGTGTACATTCAGTCGCCCTCACTGGGATACAACGTCTTCAATGCAAACGAACCCTGGGACTGTGTGGACGTGACGTTTTGGCTTGGTGGTCAGATTACAACCTTCACACTCCCATCCAATGTACACATATATGACCAGGTTCCTGACGGTGTCACGCCAGGGCTGCAATCGGCTCCTATAGCCACAACAGCGGGCGAGCACACGTTGCATTTCGACATGGGTACAGAGATGCCCGCGGGCACGTACTATGCAGTGTTACAGCCGGGAAACGCGACACATGGTGTTTTCACTAGTGGTACGCAAGACAATGTGAGTTTCTTCAGCTTTGATGGCGCCAATTGGTCTGATTTGAATACGTATACGTTTGATTCGGGCAACCCGCTCTTGACATGGCCATCGTTCACCCAGTTCAACGCGCCGGGAAATTTTACCATTAGCGCGGTCCCGTCGATGGCGCCCGTTGCCGGCATCGTTGCGACGGGTGTGCACGGCGATTGGGAGATTACGGACCAGCAGTTCGTCCAGGGAGTCTTTGACACACTCGATGTCGAGAAGACGGCCAACGAACTCAAGCCGTTCGTTATGGAAGTGGACGTTACGGGCGGGCTGGACCCGATCGCTGTTACGGAGATCGTAACGAACAATACGGGCGAAGATTGGATTGGATACGGTTTCCAGCTCGGTTTCTGGGACGACGTGGAGGAGAGGTTCGTCCCGGCAACCGTTGGCGACGGGTTGGCCTTCATTCAGGGCTACAATAACAGCAACGAATTCGGTGCTCCAACGACTTTCAGCCCGAACTCGATCTACTTTGACGGCGCCCTGATCCCCGATGGCGGGACCGCCACGTTCAACTTGATGGTCGACCTGCCCGGCGACCCGCAGTTCACCTTCGCCCTGCGGCAGTACGCCATCCCCGAGCCCGGCACCGCCATGCTTTTGGGCATCGCGGGACTGATGCTTCTGGGCTTCCGCCGCCGCCGCTAGCTTTGTGCGGCGATTCATCGCCGCTTTTCTTCTTGCCTTCTTTGGAGTGCGGCGGCTCGACGCCGCTTTCCTTCGCATTGCCACTTGGCGGTCACGAGTTGCCAGGGGGTAGCTAGCCGGCCTCGCAAAAGCGGGAATAAATTCCCGCACTCCAAAGGCGCCGACGCCGTGGTCGACAGACAAGTGCCGTGCGGCTATATTGAAGTGTTCATCTTGGTGCCCCGATGTTTTTCTCGGCAGTCCTATTTCAGGAGCAGAACCCATGAACACTGAATCAGATCGGGAAGGCGGGTATAGTCAAAGCGGGCAGGAGGTGGACGGGCCGATTGCCGCGCAGCGGGTTTCAGAGCGGCAGCCCGAGGCGGTGGCCAGCCGGCCGCCCGCACGCCGGCGCGTGGGAATGTGGATTGCGCTGGCACTGGTGTTGATCGGCGGGCTGGGCTTTCTGGCCATGGGCGCCGCGATGGTTGCGGCCCTGGCCGGTTTGGCTTCGGTGCCCGGCGAGCGGCGCGTGCGCGAGGAGTTCTTCTCGCACAACCGGCGCGCCAGGGAGAAGGTGGCCGTTATTACGCTGGACGGCGTCATCCTGGACGAAACGGACGGGTTCGTCCGACGGCAGATCGACCGTGCCCGCGACGACGAGCAGGTCAAGGCGATCGTTCTGCGGATCAACTCGCCCGGCGGCACCATAAGCGGAAGTGACTACCTGTGCCATCACCTGCGCAAACTGGCCAAGGAGCGTGAGATCCCCATTGTCGTCAGCATGGGCGGCATCGCCGCCAGCGGGGGCTACTACGTGGCCATGGCCGTCGGCGATACGCCGGAGAGCATCTACGCGGAACCTTCGACATTCACCGGCTCGATTGGCGTGATCATTCCACGGTACGACCTCTCCGAGCTGCTCGAGAAATGGGGCGTGCAGTACGATTCGGTTGCCAGCGGCGACCTGAAAGGCATGGGCAGCATGGCCAAGCCCCTGACCGAAAAAGAGCGGGAGCTGTTCCAGCAGAGATCGGAAGAGCACA
>JAVEUP010000172.1:0-17066 GCA_034005525.1 Thermoguttaceae bacterium
TTCTTAGCGGGAAGCCGCTATTCCACTTCCCATCCGGCACGGTAGGCGCCTTGGATCACCGGGTCGGCGTTGGGGAAGTTGGTGACCTTCATGGCTTCGGCGTCCCATTGGCACTGCACGTCGGCACGGAGGGCCACAAGGCCGAGCAGGGTGATTTCGGTAAGCTGCGCGGCGTAAGCAAAATTGCTCTCGGTGGCCGGGCCGCCCTTGATGGCGTCGAGCCATTCGCGATGGTGCCCCTCGGTGCGCGGGAGGGTCGGTTCGGGCGGCTCGTAGGCGGCGGCAAGTTCCGCAGGGAACAGTTGCATCTCCGTTCCGCCACTGGTCAGCAGCAACCCTTTCTCGCCAACGTACATCGCGCCGCGACGCGCCAGCGATACCGATTCCGGAAGGCCCGCCGGACGCGGCGGACGCAGCCCGCCGGAGTACCACGTTACTTTCAGCGGCGGCCGGCCGTCGCGGGCGGGAAACTGGAAATAGCATATCTCGCCATACGGCGCGATGTCGTCGTTCATAAAACCGGCGGGGGATGCCTCGATGGTGTCGGGCGCCTTGAGGTCAAACGCCCAGACGATCGTGTCGAGATCGTGGCAGCCGAAGTCGCCCATCGCGCCGCAGCCGAACGCCCAGAAGTCGCGCCATGCGACGGGCACGTAGGCAGGATGGTACGGCCGGTGCTCGCGCGGGCCAAGCCACAAGTCCCAGTTCAGGCCGTCCGGCACCGGTGGCGTACCCTCCGGCAGCCCGCGCAGCCCAGGGTTCCAGCGTCCGGCGGGCACCCAGGCATGCGCCTCGGTGACGGGCCCGATGGCGCCGTCGCGGAGGACTTCGACGGTGCGGCGCAAGCCGTCGGTGGCATGGCGCTGGTTGCCCATTTGCGTTGCCACGCCGGTTTCCTTGGCCACGCGCGCCACAACCCGCCCCTCGCGGATGTTGTGCGTCAGCGGCTTCTCGCAGTAGACGTGCTTCCCGTGACGCATGGCGACGACCGACACGTACGCGTGCAGGTGGTCGGGCGTGGCACACAGGACGGCGTCGATGGCCTTCTCCTTCTCCAGCATTTCGCGAAAATCGACATACTCGGCGCAGCGGAAGTTCGGCGTGCTCTGACCATAGTGCTTTTCGATCTCGGCCTTCACGGGCCCTCGCCCGCCCATGCCGCGGTAGTAGAAGTTCTCCAGGCTGAACGAGTCCATTGGATCGGCCATCGCGATAATCTGTGCATCGGGCTCGTGGAACAGTACGCGGCTATTCGTGCGACCCTGTCCGCCGGCGCCGACCAGCGCGATGTTCACCTTTTCGCTGGGCGGGACGAATCGCGGCCCGCCCAGGACGTGGCGAGGGAGTACATGGAACCCCGCGGCAGCCGCGGCAGTGTATTTCAGGAATGTGCGTCGTTTCACGGTGGTTTTTTCCTTATGGTCGTTTGGGGGCAGGGGAACCAAGTGTAGGGCAGGAACAGCAGGCGGAATTGGTGGCGGGGCGCCGGTTGTATAACCGTTCACGGCCCGGGGACTGGCCCATTTTCGGCCGTCTTCGGCCGGAAAAATGTGCCTGCCCCCTTCGGAAGGTCTATTGTAACTGGAGTGTCCCTGCCTCGTCCAGTTGCCACGTTTCGGCCAGGGTGCCTTCCCAGCACCGGCATACCTCGTGCTCCGCGCGATACACTGCCAGGTTGAACGGGATCTGGCTCTTCCGTTTCTAGGTACAAGCCGCGGCAATGTAGTAGGCACACGCCGCTGTGCCGTCTCTGAAGAAAGGCTGTTTGCACCCAGAAACGGAAGAGCCAATGTCTGCGAACCCGCGTCGGAAGAGGCCGAAAACGGGTCGAAAACGGGGCTTGGCGGAATTTTTTCCACGGCGCAACTCCTTGTAAAGCAACGGTTCACATCCCCTCCCGAGAGCCGTGCAATCCCTGCCGAGCGTTTGACAAAGCCCATCTGTTTGTGGTAAACTAGGCTCTACCCTAGCAGTTGGGCTGCTGGCCTCGGCGAAGCCGGCGTGCCGTGCCTACGCCGCAAGTCGCTCGGAACAAGACCGTGGCACTTCTCCCAGTGTTTGCACTTAGAAACGGAAGAGCCTGACAAACTAAAGCGATGTTCGGCGCCGCGGTTGTCGGCGAATCGTCGCTGCGCGCAGTGCAAGGCCACCGTGGGCCGCGCGGAGAAGTGAGTGGACTGACGTCAACCCTGCCATTTCGAGAGGATTGTTCCCGTGAGATGCTTTCCTCCGCTGAATTACCTGTCCGGGCGCGCGCGAACCGCACTGGTTGCGGTCGTCGCGTTCCTTCTTGCCGTCGCCCCTGCACTCGGCCAGACCTACACGTGGACCGGCAGCGGCACCAACAACAACTGGAACGAGGAAACCAACTGGGACGCCGCCGGCCTGCCGGTCAGCGGCCCCGGCGCGAACGTCTGGTTCGATAACTCGTCGCGCTACAGTCCAATTCAGAATCTGGCCGATCCGTTCGTGCTCAACCGGCTGGACATCCGCGGCCCTTCGAGCGCCTCCACCGCGTACAGCATTGTTGGCAGTCAGCTACAGTTCATGGCCGACGGCGCCGCGCAACCGCGAATCTACAGCAATCGCTGGGCCACCAGTACCATTTCCAACGACATTCACATCCCTGTGGGTACCACGCTGCATGTGGACCTGACGACGTACCACCTGAATCTTACCGGCGTGATCTCCGGTGAGGGCGGTATTGACAAGTCCAGTAGCGCCGGCGGCATCGACCTGAGGAATTCGGCCAACAGCTTCTCCGGCGGACTGACCATCCGAGCGAGCGACAGTAACTGGCGCAAGGTCAATGTCACGGCCAGCGGCGCCATGGGCACCGGCCCGGTGAACCTGCACGGCGGTACGCTTGGCACCAGCCACACCAGCCCCGGGGGGCTAATCTTCTTCGGCACGACAAGCCATGCGAACACCGTTAACCTATTCGAGGACTCGCCCATTTTCGCCGGCTTGCCCGCGGGCACGGCCGATGTCGAACTCACCGGCGACGTGAACCTTGGCACCCACACACTCCACCTGCGCGGCGGGGGTGTTGGAACCATCACTGGCGAGGTGACCGGCAGCGGGTGTCCGCCTGAGTTGGGCCATGTGTCCGTCAAGCACGATGGACCAACTCGATCCCGCCGGCAGTTCGGAAGGTTTGCCGTTGCCCTTCTACACCGGCATTCACGGTTCGAGGAATCACGCCAATGCGTTCGAGACTTCGTTTCTTACCGCTAACGGCTGGTACTCGCCGGGCGGGGCGTTCGAGTTGCACAAGAGTGTGCGGCTCTCGGCGATTACCGACGGGACGAGCAATACGATGATGGTGGGCGAGCAGTCGAACTTCCTCAAGACGGCTGCCGGCGTCAACTGGGACGGCCGCAGCGATTGCAGCCATTCCCTCATGATGGGCGGAACCAGGGAAAGCAGCGGTTCCGGACGTATATTCAACACCACGGTGGTTGTCCATCCGATCAACTTCCGCGATGCCAACGGCCTGGGCATTCAAGGCAACTGCGGCCCCAACCGCCCACTGACCTCGACCCATCCGGGCGGGATCAACGCGCTGTTCATCGACGGCTCGGTGCATTTCCTTTCGGAGTCGCTGGCGATGGACACCCTTTTCAATCTGGCCGACCGCGACGACGGCAACATCATCCCCTCCGGTTTCCAATGATGCGAAGACTCTCCCGCGATCTCCCGTGCGTGCTGCTTGCGTTGGCGCTCATTCCGGCAAGTACGTTGCTGACCGGCTGCGGCAGGCATTCAGGCCCGCCGCGCCAGCCGGTTGTCGGCACGCTCACCTTCAACGGTACGCCCGTGCCCGACGCCCAGGTGGCGTTTCAATGCCCCGAGCGGCACATTTACTTCACGGCGATTACCGACCAGCAAGGACAGTTAGAAGTCCGTGCCGCCAGCGGCGACGGCCTGCCCGCGGGCACCTACCAGGTGACCGTCCATCCGGCGCCCTCGGACGACGAGGAGGCCACCCAGGTGCCCCTGCGTCCCGACATTCCCCAGAAGTACCGCGCCACCTCGACCAGCGACCTGACGGTGACGGTGGACGAAGGTGCCAACGCGTTCGTGGTGGCGATGACCGGCCCCTGATCGATCGAGGCCGACATCCAGATTCCCGAGATTCCCGCACTCGGCTCGCTTGGTCGCCGGCAGCAGCCCAAGACGATCAGCCCCATACCGGGAACCCGGAGGATATTGTCGGTCTATCGGGGTCTCTATCGGGGTCTCTATCGGGGTCAGGCCTAAACTGTACACTTTATGGGAACGGCTTTCAACATGCCCCTTGGCGGGCCTGAAGGCTGCTGAGCTTCTCGCGGCCGTATGGTACGAAGCCATAGGGCCATCCCTTCGGGATTCTGTTTTGTGGTTGTCTCCCAACCCGGGGTTGCGCCTCGCTCGCACTACTCGCGTCGGCTCCACCCTCGTTGTTGTACACAAGTTTTGGCCTATAGTCCTTGACCCTCCCGCTTGCGGGAGGGTCGGGCTCACAGGCCCGGGGAGGGCACTTATTCCCAAGGCTACGGAAAGCAAAGGCGGGTAACTCAGTGCGCTCCACCCGGCCGCTAACGCGTCCGAACTCCCCGGAGGGGAGGTGAAGATGCCGCCCGGTTGCGGCCACGACTTGTGTACAACAACGAGGGCGTTGCCCTGGGCTGGGTGAACCACGGGCCTTTGGCCCAGCAGAGGAACAGAAACGACCACCTCCCCGCGGGTGAGTTCTCACCACCCCGCCCGAAGCGAGCGCGTGGGTGAACCCGGCTTTGTCGTGGCGCAAACGGTAGCGCCGCTCGAATGTTTCGTGGGACGCAACCAGGCATCTGCCGGCCGCGAACAGCCGGAACCACCCATCCTACGTTGCTAAGGCTCCTCCTCGGGAGCGCCCTCGCTGGTGTGAGCGGGCGCGTCTGCAGCACGGTCTGACGGCTCGGCGGGCAACGAACGCCCGGGGAGGGGACAGCCGCCACCGTGATCCACTCGGCATGCGCCGGACATGCAGGTCGGCACGCCCATCGCAGGCAGGACGAATCGCATCAGGCTGAACCAAACGATTAACACGCCTAACAGAATACCTAGTTCTCTCCAGGCCATTGTCTTTCTCCTTCTAAGTTGCGTCGGGAAACTTCCGCCGCCATGCCTCCTTCAGAAGCCCGCAGAGCCGGTTGTGAAACTCGGGCGGCATCTCGTAAGGCTCGCCCGCACTGTATGCTCGGATGGTGTTGCGAAGGTTGTCAATGACGATCACGCAGGGATCGCACCCGGCCATGTGCTCTTCAAACGCGGCACAGAAGTCGGGGTCCAGTTCCCCGTCTACGTAATCACCCAGTGCCGCAAGCATTTCCTCGCATTTCATCGTTCCGCACTCCTCGGAAGCGTGGCTTCACACGGTTTTGATGCGCGTGCTGTGCTATCGGTTACATTCACCGCAGTACCACCGTGTCGGGGGGTGGGCTTTTCGGCAACGGCGTTTCCTTTCGGCACTGGGGCGGGGTTTCGCCGGTGGACCATGTTGACGTTTGGCATCGGGGGGGGCGGTGCAGACATGAACTTATTTGAACGCTAAACCTTTGTGAAATAGAGCCTTACGAGCATCCAGGCCCGTCCGAGCCCGCTTGGCATGGGGGTTGCCCAAAGGAACATACCGGCAGGCGAAGCAGACTGCCGCGAGAGTTCGGCAGAATGTTCGAGACGCCTTCTTTCTTCCATGTCCGGCCAAGGCACGACCCCATGAGCATCGCAGCCCTCGATCGAGTCCACCGACAGACCCGAACTGGCGCAGTCCGCTCGGCCGGGTTGCCCGTGAAGGTCCTCCATGTGATCAACGGCGAGCATTACGCCGGAGCGGAGCGGGTTCAGGACTTGCTGGCCCTGCGGCTGGGCGAACTGGGTTTTGAAGTCGGATTCGCCTGCCTGAAGCGGGGGCAGTTCGCCAAGGTGCGCCGGGCGACGCGGGCACGCTTGCACGAGGTCGTCATGCGGCACCGTTTCGACATGCGGCCGGTCGCCCAACTCGTCCGCATCGTCCGCACCGAGGGTTATCAACTGATCCACGCCCACACCCCCCGATCGGCGCTGATTGCGGCGATTGTGTCGAAGCTCACCGGCGTGCCCATGGTCAGCCACGTCCACAGCCCGGTCGCGCGCGACACAACCCGCAGGGTACGCAACTGGCTTAACGTGATCGTCGAGCGGCTCTCGACCCGCCGGGCTTCCGCGCTGGTCGCGGTATCGGAGAGCCTCGGCGGCTACGTCGGCCGCCGGAAGGCCGCGCGGGACAAGGTGACCGTGGTGCCCAACGGCGTTCCCGCCGCTGCCCCGGTCGACATGACCGACGCCGCTCCGGCTGTCTGGACAATCGGTACGGTCGCCCTGTTCCGTCCCCGAAAGGGTCTTGAAGTGCTGCTCCACTCGCTGGCCAAACTGCGGGCACTTGGGTTTCCGGTTCGGCTCCGGGCGGTAGGCAGCTTTGAAACGCAAGAGTACGAGGCCGAAATCAAAAGCCTGGCACACCGGCTGAGGGTAGCCCAGTTCATCGACTGGGTCGGATTCACCGAGCACGTCAACGCGGAACTTGCGTGCATGGACCTCTTCGTTCTGCCGAGCCTCTTCGGCGAGGGGATGCCCATGGTCGTCCTCGAAGCGATGGCGGCGGGCGTTCCGGTGGTTGCGACGCGCGTCGAGGGCATTCCCGAGGCGATTCGCGACGGCATCGACGGCCTGATTGCCGAGCCGGACAATCCGGACGATCTTGTCCGGGCCATTGGCCTGGTCGTCCGCGGCGACGTCGACTACCGCGCGATGCGTCAGAACGCCCTCAGCCGGCATGCCGAGCGATTCTCCGACCGGGCCATGGCGCAGGGCGTCGCCGGCGTGTATCGGCGCGTGTTGGCAGGGTAATGGAAGCCATGCCTCCGGGAATACCGCCCGACCGGCGGAAAATCTTGCCATACACCGAAGACCGCTGTTTTCGGCACCGATTGCCACTATAATGGAGACTCGGCCCCGGCCGGCGCCGCGTCGCCAACGCGGCCGCGGCTGCTACAGGAACACTCTCTGCCGCAGTCTTCAAGAAGCGCTGTTGCCATGCGAGAAACGCCCTATTCGAGATTCAGCACGGACAAGCTGATCTTGCGCGACGAACTGGCCATTGACCGCACGGTGTTGGCGAACGAAAGGACCCTGCTGGCATACCTGCGTTCCGGAGTCGCCCTTCTGATTGCCGGCGTATCCATCATGCATTTCTCGTCGCAGGGATGGTTTTGGGCGGTGGGTCTTCTGTGCATCCCGATCGGAATCATTGCCGGCGTTGTTGGGGTGGCGAGGTACCGCACGATGAATAGACGAATTGCATTGATTCAGAATCATTCGAAAACAGAGACAAAGGAAGGCGAAGCATGCGACATTGGAGCATCGCATTAGTACGGCAATTCATCTTCATCATCTTCACGCCAGTCGCAGCGCTCTTCTTGCTCTGGGAGCATTCGCTTGCGGCAGAGAATCTGATCGTCGAGAACGGCCGGCCGCGTGCCGAGATCGTCATTGCCGAGTCACCCCCGCGGACGACACGACTGGCGGCCCACGAACTGCGGACGTACGTGGCGAAGATCTCCGGTGCAACGCTGCCGATCGTCGTACAGCCGAGCGGCGAGGCGGCAGTGCAGATCTACGTCGGGCAAAGCCTGCACACCGAGAAGCTTGGCATGATGGCCGACGGGCTGGAACACGGCGCGTACAGAATCGTTTCGGGTGAGGGCTGGCTTGTGCTGATCGGCGACGATACCAACTTCGTTCCCATCGAGCCGTGGGCGAGGAACAACGGCGATCGGGTGAGCGGCAAACTGCAGCGCGCGTGGGAAGAGATCACCGAAGCTCCGTGGGGAGTACCCGAAGGCGGCATGTACAAGAACCGTATCCGGTTGCCCGGTGGTATTGGCGTACCGGACGGTGTGGCGGAAATCGGCGAGCCGCTGGTATTGTGGGGCTATGACGAGCGCGGGTCGCTGAACGCGGTATGCGGCTTCCTGCGCAGCCTTGGCGTGCGGTGGTACATGCCCGGCGAACTGGGCGAGGTGGTGCCGCCCATGCCGACGATCCCCCTGCCGCGAATCGACGAAACCGTGCGGCCTGATTTCCCGGTCCGCCGCGTCAACATTCGCTTCGGCGTGCACGGGCTTGAGACGGCGATGTGGGCCATGCGGCTTGGTATTCGCGACCCGCACGGCCTGCAAATCGCGCACGGCATGACCACGATGACCGACCGCCGCGAAATCCTCGAAGCGCATCCCGAATGGTTCGCCCTGTACGGCGGCAAGCGGCACAACCAGATCGAGGTGGGCAACAACCAGTTGTGCTACTCGAACGAGGAACTGTTCCGCGAGACGGTCCGCTACGCCCGGGCCCAGTTCGACCACTACAATTACGACGCGGTCTCGGTCATGCCGCCGGACGGCTACGTGGCGATATGCCAATGCCCACTATGTGAAGGGAAAGACACGCCCGAGCGCGACCGCCGCGGCCTGCTTTCGGACTACGTTTGGGATTTCGTCAACCGCGTGGCGAAGGAGGTCGGCAAGACGCACCCGGACAAGCTGATCTCGAATTGCGCCTACGGCACCTACACACTGCCACCGCAACAGATCGACAAGCTGGAGCCGAACGTACTGGTGTGCATTGTCGGCGGTCGGCGCCCCACCAGCAATCGGCCGGAGCAGCAGGAGGAGGTGCGCCGGCTCCGCGAATCGTGGCTTACGAAGACCGGCAATCCGATCATGGTCTTCGAGAATTACCCCTTCACCGGGCGCGGCTTCTACCTGCCCGCCTTCGTACCGCACGCAATGGGCGAGAGCATCAACGCCACGAAGGGCATCTCGCAGGGGGAGGACATCTGGCTTAGCGTGCGGCAGGATTTCGACCGGGTGGCGATCGGCTTCAACCACTTCCTGGTGTACTTCACCGTGCGGATGTATTGGGGCGGCAAGGAGCAGGACGTCGACGCCATGTTCCGCGAATACTGCCGCCTGTTCTACGGCCCGGCCGAGCGCGAGATGCTCGCCTTCTTCCGATTCTGCGAGGACCACTGGCAAGACATGGAGAAAGACCGGGAGAAGGTCGACGCCGCACTCGCTCTTTTCGACGCTGCACAAAGGCGGGCCGAGGCCGATTCGGTGTACGCCCGGCGCATCGGGCTGGTGGACGATTACCTCAAGGGCCTGCGGGCGAAGCGCGAGCAACTGGCGCAGCGGCGCGGACCGGTGCCGAGCCTTCGCCTTGTGGGCACGGCAACGAGCGATATTGTTATCGACGGCAAGCTCGACGATCCGGCTTGGGAGCAGTGTCCGACGGCCGCTACGGGCCGGCTGCGCGAACTGCAGACCGGACGCCAGCCGGTGTTCGGCACTTCTGTCAAGGCGGCGTGGCGAGGCGGCAACCTCTACTTTGCCATCCGTTGCGAAGAACGCCCGGGCGAGCCGCTGAACATCGCCACCACGCGCAACGGCGATTCCTCGCTGTGGTACGGCGATGCGGTCGAAATCCTGCTCGAAACCGAGACGCACTCGTACTACCAGATTGCCGTCAATCCGGCAGGTGCCATCGTCAGTCTCGACCGGGGCGCGCCGCGGTCGGCCTGGTACAGTTGGGACTCGCAGGCCGAGGTTGCCACGCACGTGGCCGACGACCACTGGACGGTCGAAATCCGCATTCCGGTCACTGAAGATGAAAACGACCCCTTGCACCAGGTGATTGGGCGCAAGCCCACCCAGAGCCTGCCGTGGCACATCAACATCTGCCGCCAGCGCATTCGGGAAGACGGGACCGAGTCCTCGGCGTTCGCACCGACCGGCACCCATTCGTTCCACAAATTGCTGAAGTTCGCCCATTTCTACGACGGCCGCTCGCACCAGTTCGTGTCCGACCCGACGGTGACCGACTACCTCATCGCCCGCCGGGCGGCGGTGGAGTTGATCTCGCAGCGCCGGCATGCCGAGGCGTTGGCCGCGTTCGTTGACCTATCGGAAGGGGACGTAACGGACCTCCAGAAATCCGACGCCCTGGAGCAGGCCGCGGCTTGCGCACGATCGCTGGGCGATTTCGACCGCGAGGCACAGTTGGCGGAGCGCATTCCTATCGAGGCAGTTGCAAAAACGGTCCGCATGCACAGTCTGCTGGCGCAGCGCAAGTGGCCGGAACTGATTGCGGAGTTTGAACAAGACGATATAACCGCATGGCCGTTCTGGAAGGCCGGCGACGGCTGGGCCGCTCGCGGGCGGGCCTTTGCGGAAGCCGGTTTCGGCAAAGAGGCCGAAGCCGATCTGACCCGGGCACTGGAGTTGACCAGCGACGCCGGTGAACGCATCGGTATTTGGCTTATCCTGGGACGCAACCGCGAGCAGAATCTCAAGGACGACGACGCGGCGATCGAAGCGTACAGCCAGATCGTCGATTCGGGCGCCCGGTTGGGCAGTGCCAGGCAATTCGGCGCTGCGCAAAGCCTAGCCCGGGTCCTGGCTCGCCGTGGCCGGCATGATGAGGCGCTGGCAGCGCTGCAAAAAGCAGGTATCGACAGCCTGCACGGTTACTGGCGAGGCTCGATGCTGCTGGCCGTCGCCGACGTTCTGCAATCGGCCGGGCGCCGTGAAGAAGCGATTGCGGCTTACCGTGCCATCCTCACCGACGATGCAGTCGAGCCCGCACACCGCAAGACCGCCGACGCGGCACTTCAAGCCGTCGAGGCGGGAGTCCGATGATTCCGCGATAGGGATTTCGGTGCCGCAAACGCCTTGCGTGGGCTCGGAGCCGATCCCTTCGCGTACACGGTGTCTTGACGCTCCCGCAGTTCACCAGTATGGATTCTTCTCGTCGCGTTTCAGGTCGTCCAGCGGCGGCTTCCAGAAGGGAACGGCGGGAAACAGGGTGCGGGCGAAATGCCCGGCTTCGGGCGTGTGGGGCACGACGCACTCTCCCGCCGTGGCGTGATCCCAATCGATGCGCCCGAGAAGCATCCGGGTGAAGTCGGCCTTGCTCAACTCGACGGTGTGGTGTGTCGGCTTCCGAGACGTGACGGTCAACATCGAATCGTTAAACGACAGCAAATAGCGATTCTTTCCCACCTGGAAGCCAAGCTCCATGGCAGGCGGAAGGCCATCTTCGGCGGCGCGCTGCTGCAAGACGTCCTTCATCAGCCGCATCAGCGCAAGCGGTCGGAGAACGCGCGCCATAACCGCTTCGCCGCAGCTTGGAATACCATGGCGGCACGGCTCGGCTGGTCTTTGAAAGACTTCGTGCAGACGATCGACTTCGGGAGTATGCAAGAAGACGCTGCGCCGGCCCGATTCGATGGCGTCGTGGCATATCCTGGCAAGCAGCATGGCGGCGATGTTCTTCTTTGTGCTCGAAGCGACCAGTTCGAGGATGTGCGCGCCCTTGGTGGCGGCATATCCGACAACCGGCGCCTTACGCTCGTCCATGTCGATCGGGTCGGGACCGTCGATGGCCACGTAGAGTTGTTCAAACCCATGCCGGCGTACGAGCCACTGCCAGTAGGGTTCCGTACGTTCGAAGGGTCCGAAGAGTCCGTCCATGCCTTTGCAGTAAAGGCGGGCAAGGCCGCGGACCTCCCAGAGCAGCCAGGGCCGGATGTGAAGGTTTGTGCGGCGGCCCGGCAGGCGGAGCCCTTTCTCTATCAGCGATCGCAGCACGTGGTGGGCACTGCCGCAACTGGGGACTTGCATGTCGCAAACAGCCCAACCAAGCCGGGTGAACAGCCGTGTCGGCTGGGCGCGCACCCACCCGACCAGCGCTCCGCTCTGCACCATCCGTCGCTCGGCAGTCCGGAGCAGCCGCGTCCCAAGCCCGTGCCCTTGCAGCTTGGGTGTGGTGCCGAGCCAGTCAATCTGGGCAGCCGGCAGGCGGAGCGGCCCGAGCGGGCATATGCGGTGCAGCACTTGCGCGTGCGCGACGATGCGCTGTCCATCCTTGGCCAGCAGCCGATTGGCCGGCTGGTAGTCGGGATCCTCCAGCGACGCGCGGAACTCGGCATGGGACGGTTCGCCGAAGACCGAATTGAGGAAGCAGTAGACGCCAACGTGATCGCTCGATTCGGCGGAAACAATCGGCAATCGGGCGAGGGCCGGTTTGCCCTGGTACGACGTGATGCCTTCGATCGTTGATGAAACGCCGGTCGACATCGGCATCCTCACGGAATAGGCGGAACCAGTTAGAAAAAGGGGTCAGGATTCTCTCAAGCGAAGTGCCCTCCGGGCCATTCCGGCAAGAAGCTCCAACTCCATTTTCCGGCGAACAGTAGAAACGAACCAGTCCCCTCGCGCTCCTACCACCAAACAGCTACCTTACCACGCTCGCTTCATTAGAGCAAGTTGCCCCGGATTTGGAAAGTGCCTGCCCCAGAAAACCTCGCAGCGAGTCCTCCGGGTGCAGGCAGAAGCTGAACTCCCGCCAGCGAAGGACACGATTCGCCTGAAGAGTCCAATTCAACTCCCGGAGCCGCTCGGCTGCCTGGCAGCGCCGTTTGGCAACGTACGGCTGCAGCGCCACGTTGATCTCGCGAATCGCCCGGCATCGGAGGCGTGCATTCCCGGCCGTTTGCGGCGTGGCAATCCAGCGACGCTTCCGGGCAACCAACTGCTCGGCGCCGTCGTGTTTGTCTTGCTGTCCCTCCAGGCATTCGTCGAGGAAGCACTCGGGGTGGTGTCGCAGCCGCCATAAGCGTTGCTTCAACTCCCTTTGCTCTTCCACCGATGTTGCCGATGCCGCCGGCCCGCGCACGGGCAATAGCAGCGTACCGGAGACGACCATGAGTCGGGGGGGTTGCAGGCCAAGGAAACGTTCGAGCAGCCGATCCGTCACCTCGTCGTACTTCGCGCCGCCAATCCCGTGAACGAACAGATCGCTTAAGACAAGCCGCGCCCAGAGGGTGGTTGTCAGCGCTCGCGAACGGATCTTCGTCCCGGACGCTTCGAGCGCCCCGAGCCGCTCAACCGCGGCGGCTCCATCGCCGTCCGGTGTAAGCGAAAGCTCCGTTTCGAACGAATCGCAGTCGGAGATGACAACACGCCCATTGCGAAACGCTCCGAACAGGGCCCGGCGGCGCGGGTTGGCCGTCGTCCAGACCCAAAACGGCGCTTCCAGCCAACCGTTTTTCTCTGCCAGGTCCGGAAAGGGATGCGCCGCGGTGCGAATTCCATGCCGGTGGCGGTAATCGGCCACCGTCTCGTTGAATGCCTCGCGGAACCGCGGCAGATGGGCCAGCAGATGCGCGGTGAACCACCGGAACGAATCGCTGGCACATACCCGGCTTTGCGGCAGTTCGAGCGTTTCGAGCCCCCATCGGCCTTCCACGATATGCCGCGCCTGGGCCAGCGACAGCCCCAGGTTGCCCGACGCCTGCGCCCGCCGGCAAACCAGAGGCCAGAATGCTTCCAGCATCGGAGCGGGCACCAGCGAATGCAGAGATTCGACAGCCCGCTCGCCGAAGCTTTGAAACATGGCGAAGTCGGCGATCCCGCGCTCCTCGTAGGGCACCGCGGCGCCGGCGCGGTCGAAGGGAACCGAAACCAACCGCGGCGCCTCGGGCGTGCCGGTGGGCACCTTCAGCGAGGTGGCCTTGACCGTGTCGCTGTCGATCAGCAGGTTCACGGCCACGGCGCCGCGACCACGTGCCAGGGCCCCCACGGCGAAGTTCTTCAGCCACACGCCCGGGTGAAACAGTTCCGGCTGATGACCCGCCAGCAGCAGTTCAGCATCGGCGTCGGGGGCGCCGGGAACATCCCGATACGTGGATGTATAGGCATGCGCTTCGCGGACGAAGTCGGCGCGGGCCTGCCGCGCGAGTTGGGCCAGGCTGCAGCCTTGAACATCGTATTGCCATCCGTCGCGGATCGTCCGGTTCTCCGCGAGCACCTGCGGTAGTTCTGCCAACGGGGGTGCAAACAACGCGGCGCCGTCGTCCGACGGCGCGCGAAGCTGAGGCCGCATGCTCTGGACCGCGGTTCCGCTCATGAGCCTTCGCGAAGGGGAGTAGGGGCAAACGCAGGCGGCTCGACCGGCGGCGGACCAAGAGCACGCACCAGCACGCGATGGTACACTTCCAGCCGCTGCTCGGCGTCGTCGAGCGAGCCGCCGAACGAGCGCGACGCATCCAGGTAAATGCGCGGCACCGGCAGTTCCGTAATGCGAAGGCCGCGGTCCGCCGCCCGCACCCAGAACTCGAGCGGCATGGCATAGCCGTCTTCCTTCAGCTCGATGTCGCGAATCGCTTCGATCCGATAGGCTTTGAACCCGCAAAACGCGTCGGTCAGCTTCAGCCCGAGCCGGCGGTTCAGTTCGGCCGTGACCCGTTCATTGATCCGGCGGCGGTCTTCGGGCGGATCGCTGTCGCCCGGAAAATCGCGCAGGTACCGGCTGCCCGACACCACGTCGAAGGATTCGGCCGCTTCCACGAAACTTGGGATGAGCTGCGGCTGATGCTGGCCGTCGCAGTCGATGGTCACCAAGATATCGTACCCGCCTCGCGCGGCGAACTCGAACGCCGAGCGCAGCGCTGCCCCATACCCCCGATTGTGCCGGTGCGCGATCAGGTGGATATCGTTTCGCACTACGAGCAATTCCGACGTACCGTCGGTGGAGCCGTCGTCAACCACCAGCACCTCGCGGCTGTAGGTCAACGCCCCCGCGACGGCTGCGGCCACGTGGTTTACTTCGTTATAAACCGGGAGTGCGGTCAGGCTGCGTTGAGTCATGCCTCCATTATACGCATCCGGGGCATGCAGAGAAGGCAGGAGTCTTGGGTTGATCAACAATGGCCCACGTCCAGCCCGGCCCGGGAGACCGGTGCCAAGGTTTGCTCTTCACTTCTCCCTGGTTGAGGCGCCATGACGTCCCGCAGTATACCACATTGGGCAAGCGTAGGGTGGGTGGTTCCGGCGGTTGACGTTGCGCGGGCTGCTCTCGACGGGTCGGAGTCTCTCCGCCGGTCGACCGCTCCACGGCATCCCCGCAGCCGGGTTCACCCACGCGTAGCCGCCGTTCCCCCCTCGCGGCACTCAGCCAGACGGTTCACCGCCACGCCGGCGCACCGCGTGGATGAACCCGGCCGGGCCCTCGCTACCGGAAACGCCGACCAGCGTGCCGGGCTTCCGCGCGGTTGAACGCCCGTTGGCCAAACGGCCGGAACCATCCACCCTACGCGGGTGCGGCTCCCAAGAACCCTTCGTGGAAGAAGACCGGCTCGTACCCATGCTCAGTCACCCAGCGGATCGCGACGTCGAGCCGCTCGGGGTGGTCGGGCAGGTACCGCGTGTAGAACGGCCAGAAGTACTGCTCGTGCGTGAACAGGTCCAGGACTTCCGCCCGGTACGGGTCGTCAGCCAGGGGCTCGAGGGTCGGAACGGTTTGTTCGACGGGCGTGTTGTTGCACACCAGGTCGCACTTCGAGAAGACGATGCCGCTGCCGAAGTCCTTCAGCAGGCCGTTGCGCATGAGGGTTTCATTACCTTCCTCCGTTGTTGGGTGGTTGCTGGGATGAAGCGTTATCACCTTGAGCGTCGACCCATTGGGTGCCGAAGAGCCTGGCAAACGAAGCGGGCGCGCGTTTGGACCCAGGCGCGGAAGTCTTGCCCGTTGCACTGTCCGGTACGGTCTCGCCAGTCTCTTTATCGAACAGCAGCAGGAGTTGCGTGTGATTGTCTTCGCGGGCGAGTTGGGCAGGCGGGGAGAAATCCTGCGTATAGCGAGCGATGTCCGAGATGCGCACTGCCTTGAGCAGGCCCTTATAGTGCGAATCGACCACCAACCCGGACGCGGCAACGCGCGCCGGCGAGGCGCCGATAATCAGCGGCAGCTTCGTCGTCGGGCGGTGCGGCCCGCCAATTGCCTTGCTGTCCCGCAACTGGCCGTCGACGTACAGGCGTATTTCCTTCCCGTCGAAGACGGCGGCGACATGACACCAGCCGGTTCCCCCGGGTGTCGGCCGGGCGACCGCGCGGATCGGGGTGCCGATGGTCAAGGCGGGTTGTCTCGGGTGCGGAGACGCCTCAAGGAAGGAGAAGAACCAGGAGACGCCGCCCATCGTGCCCAGGGTCAGCCCGCTCCGCCGATCCGGATCGTAGTTGCTGATCGCGCTGCCCGCGCCTTCCATGCGTTCCGGCCGGGCAATGACTTCGAGCGTGATGGCGCAGGTGCCGGCGTAGCCGAAGTTGACCACGGCATGGCTATGGCGTCCGTCGAAGGCCAGGGCCTGCTTGCCGCCCTCCGGCTCGGCCGTTCCGCTGATGCCCAGCCGCTTTTCGGCCCTTTCCCGCAGGGGCCCGGAAACCGACGGCAGGGCCTCGTGATACCAGAGCGTGGCACGGGCCTGCAGCGAGGCGGCCACCGGCGGCTTCTGGCGGAACTCGGCATGCTGGCTCAGATTCCACCAGCCGTCGGCCAGTTCGATCTGCTGCTCCGCGCCCGACGGACCTTCCAGGTCGCGCGCGGCCAGCCGGGCCAACGGTTCGTTGCCGCCCAACGCAAGATACTGCAGCCCTTCCGGCCAGTGCCCTTTGACCAGGCACAGCCAGCGGCCCACGGTCAGATTGGCCGCCGCGTCCGACGGATCGGCTTGGAGCGATTCGCGGGCCCGTGCGACCGGCGCGTATTCCTCCTGCAAGTTCCGGAACTCAGTTCGGCGCTCGATCCACTCGGCCACCTGCCGGCCGTCGTCGATGCGTCCGGCCACGGGGATGCCGACCTGCTCGACGAGTTCCACGGCCGCAGCGTAGTGATCCTCGTCGAGCAGCAGCCCGATCAGGGACTCCGTGCGTTCGAGAAGCTGCGGAAGAGCCGCCTCGGCATCCGATCCGGCCCGTGCCGACCTTTCCGCCGTTTTCACGACGTCCACCTTGGCATCCAGCGGGTTCATCGCATAGAGTTCCGCGGCCTGATCGATCATGGTCATCGCCCGATCGACGTCGCCTGCCTTGGCCGACAGTTCCCACGCGTTCCGCATCAACACGTATTGTGCAGAGGGTCGCTTGAGAGGGTCGGAGGCGAGATCG
>JAVEUP010000362.1:0-4036 GCA_034005525.1 Thermoguttaceae bacterium
CGTTGCAGCGCGACGGCCACGCGTGTCGCGGACGCCGAAACGAATGGACTTCTCTGGCATCGACTGTCCCTAAGCAAGTTAACGACGAGGATCAGGCGGCGGGGACGGAAAGACGCAACCACTGGTAACCGACCTTACCCCCGCTCGCCTGCATCCTTTGGTTATCGGGCGTTGCTGCGAAGTGCTGCCAACACCCGGGGAACATGAACATTTACCCACGGTTTGGCATTTGCCTCAGCTTGAAGGGACTGCAGTTTGGGAATCGCGTCCGTTGCTCCAGGCATTCGTTCCAGTACGTTTACTGCCATCCATCGCCGTTCCCAGTATCCCTCCAGCAAGTCGCCGTGCGTGGCATCATTGGGTGGATCAAGCCATTTCACAACAAACTCGTAGTATTCTGATTTCGATCGCGTCTCCGCCATCGTAAAAAGGGCAGACGCTATCGTGATCTTCTCATCCACTTCAGGGTAGGAATGATCGACACTCGGTGCTACGTTCCTCCCGTCAAGAGCACCATACCGGTTGGCCAAAGCATCGACGGTTGCGGCGTCGTTGTAGTCGATCAAATTCAAGGCATTGACGATGTACATCCTAACCGTTCGGTCCGGCTCTCGAACAAATTGAGCAAGTAGATCTTCGCCGGCAGGTCTGGCCTGGGGGCCAATCTGACCTATGACGTAGGCGGCTCGCATACGGACAGAATCATCCGAATGCGATAGCGCATCGCGCAATGGACCACGAGCCGATTTGAACTGTGCGCGAACTATTTCGATTTGCTGGGAGTCAGGGAGCCACATGCCCATGTCGGTCCAGCTTGCGATACACTCGCCAACCGTGTTGGCCCGAATCGTTGGTCGCTGGAAGGGTCCAGCATCTTGTTGCGGCGCGGAGCGATCGCAGCCGGCAAGTGCGGCCAACAGAGTCAATGCTAGTCCGGTGGATCGCATGTTTAGCCCGATAACGACCAGGATCAGTTGCCGGGGACCGCGGCGACCGATCGAACCATCTTGAAAACCGTTGACCGCGATCCCCGGTCAACTGCATCCGGTGGTTATGCCAGTTCATCAGAAGAGTATATTCGTTCGCAAAGGAAATGCCAAGTTGTCGCTGCCCAGCCGCGGAATGATGCGAAGATCGAGACTCGCTTCGTGACCGCAATGGCCGTCGCCCTCGAAGTGTTGAACAAGAGTGACGTACGTCTCCGGGAAGCACCAGTACGCATAGTGGTAGATCAGGTCATCGAACTTGCCTCCGTACGTGCCCACTGAAGGGGTGCCGCGGAAGGATGGCCTGATGATCTCTAAAGTCCGCTCGAACGCTCTGTCGAAATCGCTCTTGGACCCGATGGAGAAGTCGCCGGTCCGCACCGGAGGCCCGAGCGCGTAAAGACCGAGGCCCAGGGCCGTCTCAGATTCCTCGTACACGGCAATCAATCTGCGGCCAAAATCTTCAAAATGGATTTCGAAGCAAGTTTCGGGATACCAGACCTCGCGGGTGACTTTCCAGCCGATTGTCGCGAAATATCGCTCATGGCTTAGGCGATCAAATGGGAACGCAGCTACCCGAACGAGATGAGGTACCGATTTCACTAACCATGCGCTAAACATCTGTGTTTCTTGACATGTGGCTTCAGCCCTACGGCATAACGACCAGATTCAGCTGACCCGGAGACTGGCATCCATTCTCCAGCGCGAGACCGAGCTCGGCTGCAATCCGATGCTTGCCCCCACCTCTGGGCTGCTCAGAAATGCGTACCGGTAAGGAGGAAGAACATGAGTATCGCGCCCATGGGCATCCAATGCGCCACGTAGTAGCATCCAAAAAAGACGACGCTTCGAACGATCCCAAGTGAATATGGTTTTGACAGGAGAACGATTACCAGGCTGATCACCAGAGGTGGAACGGCCGGGAAAACGCACCAAGCCAAGAAATTGCCGATGGGTGCGTCATCCAGACGCTCGCCAATAGAGAACCAGGCGAGACCGGAGACAAGTCCCAGGGCAACGGCGGCCCCAATAGTGAATGCCCAATGCGAGTTGTCCACGCTATCCTCCGGGCTGTTTTTTTCACCTGTCGAGGGCATAACTTGTATTTATCCCGCCGGCTTTTAGCCATGCTAATCCTTTAGGCCCGCCGGTTCGGCGGGATAAGAACCCCCGGACCAACGCCAATCCTAGCCCGTAACCCGTTGCCAGTCAACACCCTGCCATCATTTCGCGACTTCGCTCTCCGCGAGTTATCTGGTCCGTCTATCGCGCCAAGCCCTGTGTCCCTTGTAGCTCTGGCGGGGGGTGGCAATCTGGAGCAGGGATGTTATCTGGTCGGCGTCGACCGCCTAACACGCCCCAACGGCGGCCGTGATCGGCTCGTAACCTCCTATTGGATAGGAACTTGTGCCGCCAAGGCAGCCAAGCCCGCCGGTCTGTATCTGGTCAGTCCCGGCGGGATAAGACGATTTGCCAGGCGAGCCATTGACTCGCAGCAAGGACAGGAATACGATACAGCCGTACACTACTGCCGTGCGAGGGTGGCTTGCGGTTTCTTCGTCCGCTCGGCGCGGAACGCAGACTCGCAACCGCTTCGCCCGACACAGATCGCGAGGAGAACCCGTCATGACCTGTTCTAACAGCGCCACGTCGCCCGATGGCCCCAAGCCCAAGTTGCTCGACCAAGTCCGCATTTGCTGTCGCGTGCGTCACATGGCCTTGAAGACCGAGCACGCCTATGTTGGCTGGATTCGCCGATTCATCTTGTTCCATGGCAAACGCCATCCGCTGGAGATGGGCGAAAAGGAGGTCACCGAGTTCCTAACTCACTTGGCCGTCGCGGGGCACGTGGCGGCGTCCACGCAGAATCAAGCCCTCTCCGCCTTGCTGTTCCTCTATCGCAAGGTGCTGGAGAGGGAATTCGGCTGGCTGGACAACGTAGTACGGGCAAAGAAGCCCAAGCGATTGCCCGTCGTCTTCTCGCCCGAGGAAGCCATTGCCGTTCTCGGCCAACTTCAGGGCGTGCGGTGGCTGATGGGCGTACTGTTGTACGGGGCGGGATTGCGGCTGGCGGAGTGCCTGCGGTTACGGGTCAAAGATCTCGACTTCGAGCGACTCCAAATCACTGTCCGGGATGCCAAGGGCGAGAAAGACCGCGTAACGCTGTTGCCCGCCATGGCAGCCGATGCAATCAAGGAGCATCTTGTCCGTGTGCGCCAGCAGCACGAACGGGCCCTGCGCGAGGGCTATGGAGGCGTTGAACTTCCTTATGCCCTGCACCGAAAGTACCCGCAGGCCGAGCGCCAGTGGGGCTGGCAGTACGTGTTTCCTGCCGAACGTCCTTCGCGAGATCCGCGGAGCGGCGCTTGGCGGAGGCATCACTACGATCCCTCGTTTCTGCAAAAGGCGGTGGGCGCGGCGATCCGCCGCGCAGGCATCCCCAGGCACGCTGGATGCCACACGTTCCGCCATTCGTTTGCCACGCATCTCGTAGCCGACGGCGTGGACATTCGCACCGTCCAAGAGCTGCTGGGCCACAAGGATGTGAAGACCACACAGATCTATACGCATGTGCTGAAACTGAACGGGTTCGCTGTGAAAAGCCCTGCTGACCGTTTGCGACAACGGCTGCTACCATGCAGCGCATAGAGTTGTCCGGAACGGTTCAGAACGTCATCAACGTACCCGCCCCGCGATAGGGGTACAGGCTGCGGAGCGGACCACGACAACGAACCCCCAACCCCCAGCAGCCAGCAGCCATCCGCATGGCCTCTTTTCCAGCCTTGCAATTCGGCGTCGGATTTGGTAGGCTTGGATACGTGTACAGGCGTATATGTCTTAGTTGTTAGTTGCTGGTTGCTAGTTGTTAGTGAACGCGCTGACGCGGTGGGAAAAGCAGCTAACCGTAGACATGGGGGGGCGAATGTGAAAAACGCGAAAATTGACCACCAAAAAGAGACAAGGCTTTTCGCATCGCGGAGCCGATGCGAAAAGCCTCTTGGACGAAGTGCTTCGCCGCGGGAGGGAGGAACGTAGGGAGGCAGATTGGA
>JAVEUP010000173.1:0-16978 GCA_034005525.1 Thermoguttaceae bacterium
CTTCCGATCTGTCCCCGAGCCGGCCTCCCTCCTGTCGCTGGTGGCCGCCTTATCGACAATCGCCTGTTTGCCGCGTCGAATGCGGCAACGTGCGGGGCGGTAGGCCGGGTTATTCACGATAGGTGGCGTGGGGCAGACAGGCCGCTTCTTTGGTGAGCTATAGGTCACTATGAAAGTGCTTCGAGGCAGGCGGGCCACAAGTCGCCTTGATTGAGGCATGTGCGGGCCCGTCAACGATGATGCGCGACCTCGAAGATGCCACGTAACTCGCCCATTATCCACCCCGGCCGAGGAGGTCTCGCACTTCCGCCCACGATCGGGTATTGACCACGTCGCGGGCGGTGAGGCCGCCGCGGCGAGCCTGGTTGATGCCGAACCGCATGGCTTCGAGGCCTTCGGGCCGGTGCGCGTCGGTCGAGATGACAATCGGCACGCCAAGCGCCTGCGCCCCGGCGCAGGCCACGTCGTCCAGGTCGAGCCGTGCGGGATGGGCATTCAGTTCGAGGAACTTGTGGTTTTCGCGGGCGGCCTGAAAGACGGCGTCCAGGTCCACCTCGTACGCGCTGCGCTGCTGCAACATGCGGCCGGTCGGGTGAGAAATCGCGCGTACATGGGGGTTTTCCAAGGCCCCGATGATGCGATCGGTAATGCGAGCCCGCGGCTGGTTCTGTCCGTAATGCACGCTGGCCATGACCCAATCGGCCTCGGCCAACACGTCGTCGGGCAAGTCCAATCCGCCACCCTCGAGAATGTCGACCTCGACGCCCTTGAGCACCGTAATGCCTTCAAGCCGCGAGTTGAGCGCGTCGACTTCCGACCATTGGCGGCGCAACTGCTCGGCGTCGAGCCCGCCGGCCACGGTAACACGCTTGGAATGGTCGGTCATGGCGATGTATTCCAGCCCGCGGCTGCGAGCGGCCTCGGCCATGGCTTCGATAGTGGCAATTCCGTCGGTCCAGGACGAGTGCATGTGCAGATCGCCGCGGATATCGGACACCTCGACCAGCGTGGGCAATTCGCCGGCGTCGGCCCACTGGAACTCGCGGCGGTTTTCGCGCAGTTCGGACGGGAAGCAAGGGAGCCCGAGGGCGGCGTACACGTCGGCTTCCGTCCGGCCCGCTACCTGTTCCTCGCCGCGGAAGACGCCGTATTCGTTGATCTTAAGCCCCATCTTCTTGGCCCGCCCGCGCAGCGTCACGTTGTGCTCCTTCGAGCCGGTGAAGTACTGCATGGCGGCGCCGAACGACTCGGCCGGGACGATGCGCAGGTCGACTTGCAGGGCGGGTGCGACGCGGATCGACATTTTCGTCCCGCCGCGCACGAGCACTTCGGCCGTACCGGGATAGGCGGCAAGGCGGTCCATTGCCTTGCCGGCCTGACTCGCCACGGCCAGGAAGTCGAGGTCGCCCACGGTGTCTTTGCGGCGGCGGTAGCTGCCGGCGGGTTCGAGTTGCTCAAGGCCTTTGCAGTCGGCCATGTGATCGAGAATAGCCCGCACGTGGCGGTCGGCCTGGAACCACAGCATGCGGCGTTCGGCCTCGGCGGCGATGTCGAGGCCCTTAAGGATTGCCTGCTCGGTCTTGGCGCCAAAGCCTTTCAGGGCGCGCACCTGCTGTGACTCGCAGGCTTCGCGAAGCTGGTCGAGCGTGGTTACGCCCAGTTGGTTATAAATCGCGCCGGCCCGCTTTGGGCCCAGGCCCGGCACGCGCAGGATCGCCAGGACGGACCGGGGGATTTCCGAGAGCAGTTCGTCGAGCATCGGCAGGGAGCCGGTTGCCAGCAGGACCCCGATCTTCCCGGCCAGGTCGTTGCCGACGCCGTCGATGTCGGTGAGTGAACGCTCCGGGTCTTCGGCGATTTCCGCGAGGGCCTCGGGGAGGTCGTGGATGGTGCGTGCGGCGTTCCGGTAGGCGCGAATACGGAACGCATTGGCCGCCTGGAACTCGAGCAGGTCGGCCACCTGCTCGAATACGGCGGCGATTTCGGTGTTGGTCATGGCGGTGCTACTTCACTCGGGTAATGCGAATGCTCATGGGGCGCGTCATCACCTCGATGAGCCCGCCTCTCGGGTCCACTGCCCGGATTTCCATTTCCTGCCCATGCGTTTGGACGGTTTCGTCCAGGATTGTCCGGCCGGTGCGCTTGTCGAGGCAGAGAAGAGCGTACTCGTTTCTTGACGTGAATCCGCCTTCCGGCCTCGGAATGCGATGTTGCCGGCGCTTGCTCAGCAGCAGTACGGGCAACTCGGGCGGCAGATCGAGTTCGAGCTGCTGGTCCAGGACCTCCGCAGTCCACCGCAGCGCACCCTCGGCGCTGACGCAGTGCAAACTCCCGTGTACGTTCACCGCGGGAATGGGAGTATGGATAATGACCCGCCGCACGGCCGGGTCGGGCGGACGGTTGGCGACGATCAGATAGTCCGCGCCAAAGGTCTCGACGTGAATCTGTTCGAGTTGGGGCTGGACGTCGAGCTTCGTTTCCATCATCGGCTCTCCCGAATCGGTCCGAAGCACCGCAAACCAGCCTTCCGGGTCGAGCGCGGCGATGCCGTTGGGCCGGACCATGCACACCTGCGTACCGGGGGCCATCTCCCGCCTCCAAACCGTCTCGTTGCTCCACGGATCGATCAGCCTGACCTGGCAGTCTTGCGCATTCTCTTCCCAGACGAGAATCCGGCGGCCGACGGTTGCCAGCCGGCCGGCGCGCGCCGGCAGACTCCGCCGGCCCAACTCGCCGCCGTCCAGCGCACTGAGGACGCGCACCTCGTCGTTCCCATCGGCGGGTGCGACGAAGACGTAGCGCGCGTCGCCGAACAGGTCGACGTTCTCGGCAACGTCGTCCCGCGCCCAAAGGGTCTCCCCGCTGTGGAGATCGACGGCCACCAGTTCCTCGTTTCGCTCAAAACATGCATAGCCATGCGCCACCACCAGCGGGCTCGAATCGCCGCCGGCCCGACCGCCCCGCTGTTGTTGCGCCCGGCGCTGATTCGCAAGGTGAATACGGTGCCTGTGCCGGGGATCGCTACCGCCAAGGTCCGTCGTTGGATGGTCCCAAAGCAGGTGCGGCTTCTCGCCCGAAAGATCAACTGCACAGACGCGCGTGACCAGCCAGACGACCAGAATGTGGCCAAGCTGAGCGCCCTCGGCCAGGTAATGGCTGTTGCGGAATCCGATGTTGGGCAGGCGCTCGCGAAGGGGCAGTTCCCACGTCTGGCGGCCGAAGTCGTCGTATCCGAACAGCGACCGGCCCACGTTTTCGACGCGAACGTTCGCCGGCAAATCGAAGCGCGGGTCCACCGCCTTCACGCGTACAGGTGCATGGTAAACGACCGCATGCTGGCCGTTCGCTTTCTGTGCCGCGGCCTTCAACTCGCCGGTCGGCCACAGGGGGCCCGCGACCCGGCCGGGGCGGGCCGGATCGTCGGCGGGCAGCGCCTCGACCAGTTCGCGTCCGGTCCGGCCGTCCAGGCAAACCCGCTCTGCCAACGGACCGGCAAGCCGGGCGAAAAGCGGCAGCGCCTCGCGCGCCCGGCCCTGAGTTCGCAGGAGTTCAGCCAGCCGGGCGACGCCCTCCGGCCGCTCGTCCGGTTGGGCAAGCCAAAGAGCCGCACGCAGCCGCTGCTCGGCGGCCAGGCCATCCGCTCCGGCGGCCAGCTCCGCCCCGGTCCGGAGCCATGCGTCGACGGTGGCGTCCCGGAACGGCAAATACCGGACCCGGGCCTCGTTGGACAGGGCTGAAAGGCGAGGCTTCAGGCGGGCAGTTTCGTCGTCGGCAGCATCGTGGAGCAGTTCATTGAGCCGGGCCGCGAGCCAGCGGTCGCGCCGCACGCGAACAGCCGCGGAAAGCGATTCCAACGTGTCGGCCGCGGGATCGATCCGGGCAAGTTGCAGGTAGGTGTCCAGGGCCGTCGCGCGATCGCCGGCGCGCTGCGCTCCCCAGCCCACCGCGCGCAAGACGCTCGCCCGCAAGCCAGGTTCCATTTCTTCCATCTCCAGGCTCTGGGCAAGCGGCCGGAATCGCTGGTAGTCGGTCCAAAGGCCGTCGGTGATCGCACGGGCCAAATGATACTGCGATTCCCCGGTAGGCTCCAACTGCTGGGCGCGCGAAAGGCATTCAATCGCTTCCGCAATGCGCCCGTCGCACAGAAGCAACTCCCCCCGCTCAGCCCAGGCAGTCGCATCGTTGGCGTTCTGCCCGATGCGATGGGCGGCCAATTGTTCGCGATCGGCAATCAGATCGAATCGCCACAGGCCGTCGACACTTTGCGAGACCACGCTCTTGCCAAGCCCCACAAGGTTCCCCGGCACGATTCCCGCGGGTGAGCGCGAGCGGGCCGCCATGCGGCCGCTTTCCGCATCGATCCCCATGACCTCGGCGGTACTGAGCGGGACGTAAAGCATCCCGTTGCTCAAGAAGCCGCGTCCGCTGGGCACTGCGCCGGGCGGCAGAGCAAGTTCGCTTTCCCAAGCCGGCTCGCCGTCGGCAAGGCGCAACCCCCGGACCCCGCTGCGCCCGACCACCACGACCACTCCACCGTGCACCGCGCCCACGTACAGCCCGTCTCCACGGGGAGCGACCCACTGCCTGACGCCGTCGGCCAGCCGCAGGCAGGTCAAGTGCTCGCTGTCTGGCGGCGTGAACAAGACATGGCCTTCGGCGATGGTCGCGCAGAAATCGCTCCACCGGTCGGTTGGGGGCCGGAACGGCATATGCGACTGGGACTGCGCCAGACGCATCCGCCGCTCGGCGAGTGTTTCGCCGGACAGATCGTCCTCCCCTTCGTACAGCCATGTTACGCTGCGCGTCGTCAGGTCCACCGCCGCCACCTGGCCGTCGGCGACGGGACACACCAGAATACCGTCTGCGTACGAGGGCGACGCGCCGTTCGACCTGGACGGCTGCCGGACGCGTGGCACGACCAGGCCGGGTATCCGGATGACGGCGTGGTCGGTGTCCGCCTCCTCACGTATGGTGAGAACCCGCTGCCACTGCAAGGCGCCGGTAGCCGAGTCGAGCACGAGCAGGACGGTCTGGTCGCCGATCTCGGCCACGCAGTACAGGCTGGCGCCCAGCGGCAGAGGCGGCCCGAGGAAGGACGCCCCGGCCAGGACCCGGCGGTCATCGTCGCACGGGCCGCCCACCTCCCAGCGCAGCTTCCCGCTGGTCAGATCGTAGGCGGCAAGGACATTGCTCTGGCCAAGTACGCTCGGATCGAGATACCGCGCGCCGTTGCAGCGGACGACCATCCGCTGCGGCCCGATCAGGCCCTGAAGTGGAAGACCCTCGATGGCGAACACGGAGTGGCCGTCGCTGCTGAACGTGCCGTGGGACGGGTTCTGCCAGAGACGGTTCAACAGCTCGGTGGGAAGCAGTTCCTTGGCTAGATCGTCTTTCTCCAAGCCCGATTCGGCAAGAAGATCGGCAAGCGGGTCGTCCGGAGACGCTTCCCACAACAGCTCGCCGGTCTCGATATGCACGGCCCGAATCCGGGTAGCCGTGCGCACGACAATCGTCTTATCGATGACCAGCGGGTAGAGCGCCGGCAAAGCGGCGCGGCGACGGCCGAAGAAACTGCCGCGCACGCGGTCCATCGCCTGCCGGAGGATCGTGCTCCGTTCGGGAGCGTCGATGGGATCGGCAACCAGGTAAGGGCTGCCTCCCTCGGCCACGGGATTGCGCGACGGGCGCCCTCGAAATACACTCCATTTCACCTCATCGGCCGCCGGTTCGTGCTTCAGCAACGCCACAAGCCAGCGCAGGGCGTCGTCCGGGCGGTCGAACCAGTTCTCGCGCCGGCCGGCCATTTCAATCGGCTTGCCGGAGAACTGCGATTTCAGTTGCTCAAGCCGCCGGGGAATGCGCTGGGATTCGCCCGTGGCCAGCCAGCACGCCGCAAGTTGAATCGAAAGGGCCGGCTCGAACTGCTTCACCCGGTCGCCCGATTCCACCAACCGCTGCCAGCACGCGGCGGCGCTGAAGAACTGTCCGGCCTGCCAGTAGCTTGCGCCGAGCAAATAGGCGGCCTCCGCGCCGGCATCGGTGTAGAAGTAGTCCTGGGAGACTTTCGCCAGTTCCTGCCGGTCCCCGTCGGCCACGGCCCGCTCAAGCCGGCGCCTCGCTTCGGGACCGAAGAGGAGTTGATAGGTTTCGAGCCCCTCCGGAGGCAGCGATCCGAGGGCATGCTCGGCAGCCGGTTTCAGATGCCGGTACAACGGCACGTCCCGGTCCGGGCGGAACACGAAATCGCTCTCGGACGAAAGGATCTGCCCAAGCAGACGTGCAGCCGCGCTGTACTCGCGCAGTTCAGCCAGGCGTTCGGCCTGCTGAAGACTCCGCACCAGGGACCGGTCGGCCATGCTCAGGCCCCCGATCGAGGCGCGCGCCGCATCGGCCGGCGGTTGTGCCAGGTCGGGTTGACCGGCGGGCCGGTCGGTCACCAACGCCTGACCAACGTCGGGCGGGGTGGGCAAGGGGTTGGCCTTCAGCCACTCCGACCATTCTTGCAGTGCCTGCTCGCGCCGTTCGGGTTCGTCATACCCGAACTGCGAGAAGTTGAACATGACGGCCGGATTCTGGACAATGGTCTGAAACCAGTTCTTCAATGCCGGCTGGCCGTACGCCTCGATGTCTTGACCCGTTGTGTAGACCAGCCAGGCCAGGACCACGTCGCGCACTTGGATCACGCGTTGTCCGGATCGGGCGCACTGCCGTTCGTCTTCCAGAAGCGGCAGGAGCGTCGCGGCGTACTGGGCGCCTCCCAGCCGGGCCACGGCCTCGGCGGCAAAGACTGCCATGTTGGGTGCCTGGCCGTCTGCCTCGTCGAGCATGGCGATGGCAAGGGGAAGCCCTTCGGGAATCCGGAACTGCAACGCCAGACGCAGCTTCTGTTGCGCCATGTTCGGCACACCTTTAACCAGAATCCACCGCCCAACCAGCCGGCGAATCGCCTCCCTGTACGGCCCCTCGTTCAGAGCTGTGGCAAACCCGCCCTGACGCGTCAAGTTCACCAGGTGGCTGTTGTCGACCAGTTGCCCGGGCAGCCGCCACTGGGGATGGACGGCCACCAGCAGCAAGGCGGCGATGCTCTCCATGTCGGGCTGCCTGCGCAACTGCTGGTTGGGAAAGGTCATCTGCTGCTGCAACTGGATCAGGCGCAGCTTGAATGCCTCTTCGGCCCGGGCCGGTCCCTGCTCCGCCGACAGAAGCAATCCCGGCTCGGCAGAGAGCATGGCGGCGAGCAATCGGCGCGCGCCCTCGTGGCTCCCGACGTGCCCGCGGTACCAGGACCAGCCGGGCAGATTGTGTTCTTCGTCGTCCCCGCCCGCCAGCAGGGCCGCAACACGGCGTTGGTAGTCGGTCTGAAGCACATGGACAAGAATCCTCGCGCAGCGGCGCCGCACCTCGGGATCATCGGCCTTCAGCCCTGCCAACAAATCCTGTTGGACTGCGAGCCCCAGAGAGCCAAGCTGCGCCGCGGCTTCCTCCCGCACGGTGTACTTCGCATGGCCAAGCTGGCGCACCAGCGCGGCCCCGTCACCGGGTTCCGGCCCGCCGGCTGCTTGCGGCAAACACCAGCAGAACAGGGACGCGGCGAGAAGGGACGCCAACAAGCGTGCCGCCGGTCGGTGTTTCGGCTTCATAAGAAGACCAACCTATGGAAGTATGCACGATGCATTCAGCCCAGACTGACAATCGGCTGGGGTGTAAATCCAATGATTATGAACGCCAATGTCAGCCAGCCCAGCAGGGTGCGCACGGGGCCTAAGCGCACGTGGTCGTTTCGGGTCGGCGGATGCTTTGGCCCTAGGGCGACAAGCAAAAGGAGCATTAGCAACCACGGACCGTAAAGCGCGAAGTTGAAGGCAATCAGCAGCATGGCCAACAGCAGCAACCCGGTGGCGACGGGGTGCGCCTTCCGGCGCAGCAGAGCATAAAGGATATGGCCGCCGTCGAGTTGCCCAATTGGGATGAGGTTCAATGAGGTCACCAGCAGCCCTGCCCAAGCGGCAAACGCCATCGGATGGACGAACACTTCGTGGCCGGCGGGGCGCGGGCCGAGTACCCACTCGGTGAGCCACTGGAACAGCAGCGGATCGCCAAAGATCAGGCTTCCTTCCCGCGGCACCGCATACTCCGACCAGTGCAGCCCGACAACGCAGAAGATTACCGTCGGCACCAGTCCGGCCAAGGGCCCGGTGATGCCAATATCGAACAGCGCCTTGCGGTCGCCGATGCGTGGTTCCATGGCAATCACGGCGCCGAGGGTGCCCAGCGGCGAGATAGGCATGGGAATGAAGAACGGGAAGCTGGCGTAGACGCCGTACCGGCGTGCCTGAAGGAAATGGCCCATTTCATGGAACACCAGGATGGTCATCAGCGGCACGGCAAACTTCATGCCCTCAACCAGCCCGACTGCCAAGCCGGCGGCGATTCCACTCTCGGCAGCCACAGCCAGGGCGTGACCCAACCCCCCTGCAACCAGGGTGCTCAGCCACGTCGCCACGAACAGGAACAGAGGCAAGGCCACCCAGCGACGGATCGGCCGGCGCGGCGGCAGCACCGGCGCAGCGGACTCCGGCACCGCTTCCGCCAGAATCGGTGCGCAGGGCTCAGCGTATGGATTCGCCGGATCGGGTTGCTCGGCGTCGAAAGGTCTCATCGGATTCCTTCTATTGTAGTCGGGAACCCCCGAAAGGCCAAGACAACCTGACAATATCCCACACTTCCGACCATACCTGGCATGGGACAAGGTCGCGTAATCCCCCGGCGGGCCTGCGCAAACCACGCCCGGGCTGGTCTGCACGCCGTGGGATAAGCTTCCAGCTTGTCTTCCCAGCCCCGAGTAATTTCCTTGGCGGGCCTGCGCAAACCACGCCCGGGCTGGTCTGCACGCCGTGGGATAAGCTTCCAGCTTGTCTTCCCAGCCCCGAGTAATTGCCTGCGCAAGCCGCGCCCGGGCCGGTTTACACGCCGTGGGATAGGCTTCCAGCTTGTCTTCCCAGCCCCGAGTAATTCCTTGGCGGGCCTCGGCAAGCAGGATGCTTACCCCACGT
Source organism: Thermoguttaceae bacterium (assembly GCA_034005525.1). Taxonomy (GTDB): domain Bacteria; phylum Planctomycetota; class Planctomycetia; order Pirellulales; family Thermoguttaceae; genus PWXP01. Next base: position 9,054 of record JAVEUP010000173.1, read on the forward strand.
TGGACGCCTGGCAAGACACTAGGTTGCGACACAAGCCTGCTTGCCGAAAGGATTCCGGCCGGCGGTTGCCCGCGCCAGGGCAACGGCGCCGAGGACGACAGCGTCGTCGCCCAGGGCGGAAACGACTACGCGGCCACCCTCCCGGGCGCCGGGCAGCCGGTCGGCCTCGACAATCTGGCGGACGATGGGCACGACGAAATCGCCGCAGGCTTCAATCACTCCGCCGCCGAGGACAATCACCTCGGGGTCGATCAGGTGCCGCACGGTGAGGCAGGCATGCCCAAGCACCTCGGCGGCTCGCTGCATGACTTCGGTAACGAGACTGTCGCCCGCTTCGAGTGCTTTGCAGAGCACCCGGCTTCGGATAACGGTCAAATCGCCGCCGGTCAACTCGGTCACCATGCTGGAACGGCCGCCGTTGACGGCTTCGCGGAGGTCGCGTTCGATTGCAGTGCGGCTGGCCAGTGCTTCGAGGCAGCCGCGGTTCCCACAGCCGCACATCGGCCCGCCCATTTGCATGACGATATGCCCGATTTCCGACGCCGCTTCGCGGGCTCCGCGCCACAGCTTCCCCTTCCGGACGAATCCGCCGCCCACGCCCGTGCCCACAAGGATGGTGAACGCGCTCTTGGCATTGCGTGCGGCGCCCAGCCACCGCTCGCCCAGAGCGCCCAGGTTGCAGTCGTTCCCCACCGCCACCGGCACACCGAACCGCCGGCGCAGGTGTTTGCTGATGCGTACCCCGCTGAGGTTCATGTTCGGGGTAACGATAATACGACCTTGCCGGGGGGCGACGACGCCGGGTATGGCGATGCCGATGGCCTGAACGTCCCTGAGCTTCTTTTTCGAGGCGGCAAGAGCGTCTTCAATGACCGATTCGATCGCGCGGAGTTCCTGTTCCGGTTCCTCGTTGCGAGGGGTCTGGCATCGTTGCCGGGCGAGAATTTCGCCGGATTCCCGGACTACCGATGCCTGGACCTTCGTCCCGCCGACGTCGACCCCCAAATAGAGCCATTCCGACCCATTTCCTTTCATCCTGCAACCTCCCTGTACCGCATTGGAGGGAAGAACCATCTTCCGCGGCCGCCTTCAGAGAGCAGCGCGAAAGCCTTCTGCTATTAGACGCAATTATGTCGCGAAGGTAAAGCCCTCGGTCGTCACGCACTTTCGACGGCCGAAGTCGTCATCGCGCCGTTGCCGTTGCCCAGGGGCATTTCAAACTGCGCCACCAGGCGGGCGTCGACGAAGCAGGAAAGCTGCCGAGCTCGGACCGGATGCTGCAGGGCGCGGACCGCCTTGGCCTCGATCTGCCGCACGCGTTCGCGGGTTACGGCGAAGATCTTTCCAACCTCCTCCAAGGTGTAGGCGTAGCCGTCGGCCAGCCCGTAGCGGAGCCGGATGATCTCGCGCTCGCGGTAATCGAGTTCCCCGAGCACGTCGGCAATCCGCTGTTTGAGCGAGTCCTGGTTGATTTCGAGCAGCGGGTCCTCCTCACGATAGTCTTCAAGAAACTCGCCGAAGTACGTGTCCTCGTGGTCGCCCACCGGCTGGTCCAGCGAAAGGGGATGCTTGGTCATCCGCAGTACGCACGTGGCCTCCTCCACGGAAAGCCCCGCCCGCGTCGCCGTGTCCTCCAGCGACGGACTGGTACCGTTCTCCTGCACCAGTTGCCGCGTGACGGTGCGGACCCTGCTCATGGAATCGATCATGTGAACGGGTACGCGAATGGTGCGGCTCTGATCGGCAATGGCGCGGGTAATGGCCTGACGGATCCACCACGTGGCGTAGGTGGAGAACTTGTAGCCGCGCTTGTGCTCGAACTTGTCGACCGCCCGCATCAGCCCCGTGTTCCCCTCCTGGATCATGTCCAGGAAGCTCATGCCGCGGTTCCGGTAGCGTTTGGCAATGGAAACCACAAGTCGCAGATTTCCCGCGGAGAGATGCCGCTTGGCGGCGTCGTACTCGCGGCGCAGCCGTTCAATGCGGTTGAGCCGCCGGAACAACGTTGCGGGGCTCTCCAAAGAAATGCGAATCAGATAACACAATTCCTTCCGCAGTTCCGCCCGGGAGGCCTGCTCGCTATTCGGCCGCTTCCGTTGGGCGAGCATGGCTTTCAGCTCCATCATGCGGGTGGAAATCTGTTCGAGCTTCTCGATGGCGGGCTGAAGCCGCTGTGTTCTCAGTCCCAGTTCTTCCACCAGTCGCACGGCCCGGCTGCGGCGCCGCACCAGGCGCTGCCACGCGGCGTGCCGCTCGCGCTTCCGGTGCCGCTTGCTGATGGCCACCGCGAAGTCGCTGCGGTTCCGCGCGATCAATTGCTTCAAGGTATGCAGGTTTGGTTCAAGCACTTTCAGCAGCCTGCGCTTCTCCCGCACATTGACCACCGATACCTCGATGGTCCGATCGAGCCGGAGCTTCCCGTCGCGGACGTTTTCGAGCATGCCGACGGCGGCCTGTAATACGTAGTCGGTGGCCAGCAAGGCGTGGCGATACCGGTTTCGTCCCACGTCGATGCGCCTGGCGGCCCGAACCTCTTCCCGGCGGGAAAGCAGCGGGATCTCACCCATTTGCATCAGGTAAATGCGAACCGGATCCTCGATTTGCTCGTCCCCTCCCGTGTGTTCCTCGTCACTCTCGAACTCGTCCTGAATCTCGTCGGTCAGATCGTCGTCGACATGGTCGTCGAAGAGGTCCGGGGCGAAGGGCTCGATTTCTGCAGCAGGACCGGGTTTGGCACTCTTCCCATTGCTGGCGCCCACCCCATTCTTTTGGGTGGAGCGGCCGTTGCCTGCGGGGTTCTTCGCGACAGTGGCTTTTTGGCTGATTCTCGGCAATGTGCTGTCCTCACTGAAGCAGTACTGAGCAGCCGTTCGGACGGTCGAACTGGCCGCTTGCGTTGGTATACGCTTGGGAAGCACCTCGAGTGCCAATACAGTGGCTATGTGCAGAAGGTCGACGTAAGTTCATACCTGACAGATGGTTACGTGACACATTTCACTTTGCCGCATCATTTCGGCCGCCGGTAGTGTTGACCGAATGCATCGAGGCGAGCAATCTGCTGTTGCGATTCCGATGCGCCCACCCGTGCGGCACGATGCATGGCTCCCGTGACTCTGGTGGGCTGGAAAGCGTAAGGCAATCAGTGCATGCTATGCATATTCGCCATATCACGCAAGCCCCCTACCAATCCTAATCATCTCTTTTTCTGTAAATATGGGAAGTGGGGGGCAAATGCCATGCTTCGGTTCTGACCGGTTGTCTGGAGGATTGGTTCGTACCATGTAGGGTGGGTCAAGGTCGTGAGTCCTTGGTGGGCCTGCGCAAGCCAAGCCCCGGGTTGGTTTGCAGGCCGTACGCTGGAAGCGGGCCCGGCCAAGCGACCGAAGGCCCACCAGGGTCTTGGCTTGCTTGTCACCACCCTACTTCGTTATGAATGATCCGGGTTAGCGGCCGATGGCCCACCAGAAAAGCGGCTTGTTTGACCCACCCTACCCGTAACTCGGGCTCAGGACATGGCGTAGAGCCGGCGGAACACTTCCCGGAGATTGCCGTGACACGAGTGGAAGAGGTCCGAGAGCGTCTCGTCGGTCGGACGGGGGGCGTCGGGAACGGGTGCATAGAGTTCGTCGGCCAGGGCAACCAGCAGCGGGAGTGACGTGCGGGTGTTCAGGAGAGCCGGAAGGGCGCAACGGCGGTGGGCAGTCACGAGAAGACCGCCACGCGGACGGAGCATTCGCCGAAGCTGCCAGCGTGCGAGTGGTCCGAGCACATCGTAGCCGTCGGCGATCACGAGGGTTTGCAGGTCGGTCCGGCGCAAAACGGCAAGCCATTCCCTCGGGAGGCGGCGACCACCGTCGCGATTGGTCAGCAGCATTACAACCTTCCGCCTCTGAGCCTCCAGCCGTCGCTTCAGTTCGACGAGGAACGTCGTCTTGCCGCTTCCATGGGGGCCTAGTATCGCCCCGCGCCCCTGTACCCGGGGCGAGTAGAGTTCAACAAGGAATCGCGTCCAACTGAAGGGCGAACCGTCTGGCGGCGCGCGAAACGACAACTGCTCAAGTCGGCGAGTGCGGAGCGGATTAGCAGATGCAGTCATTCCGGCCATAGCGATCCCGTCAGTGCGAAGGAAGCACGAACGATTCCCGGGTCGGCGAGATGGTCACCTCGATCCGCGCGAGGTCTCGTACACCCTTGGCAACCGCCTCCACCGCCCATCGAACGGCAATCAGGCGGCCGTCGTAGCTGTACGGGCCAATAGGCGCCGTCAGATGGAAGGGCTGCGCGTCAACCGGCTGAGGGTTGTCGAAGACGACCGTCTCGACAACCGCGGCATCCTCGGTTCCACGGCCCTCGGTGTGCCAGCAGAGGTGAACCTCGATGCTCCGAACGTGGCCTGGAACGTCCCATGCAACGATGCCATCCATCGCTTCGCCCGGGTAGTACGCGGTCCGGTTGTCGAGCAGCTCAAGCGTCAGAGGGTTTTCAGGCATGGGCAATCGCCTCCGGATTCATGGGCTGGATGACCAGGCGGAACTCGGCTTTCATGTCGGGCCAGCGTTTAATGTCGCCCGCCGCCCGGATCGTCCAAGTGATCTTGTTGTTGTCGGCCTCGAACGAATGCATCACGTCGCAGGGAATCACTGCTTCAAAATGTCCCCCCTTGACGATTTCGGCAAGGCTCGACGTTTCCAAGAGCGGTTCGTCGTAGAAGGTGTGCTTGTCGGTAACCGTGTCGGTGCCGCGCCGATAGGTGGCGTGCTCCTCGCCGACGAGCGAGAGCGTGAGCGTCGAAACGCGGTCGGCCCGGCCCTCGAGTCGCCAATCGATCGTCAGGGTTTCGCCCAGCGAGGGCGTGGCCGTGTTCACCTCGACGACAGGGGATGGATTCAGCAGCGCGAGGATATGGTACGGGATCGCAACAATCAGACCGATGCCGGCCAGCACAAAGGGAATGACGAAGATGGTGAGGAACCACTCGGGATTGCCGGCGCGGTGGCTGTTGACGGCAATAGCCACCATCACGCCGGTAATCGCGTTCCACAAAACGGCCCCCACGACAATGCCGACAAGCTTCCCGACGGGGGTCGCCGTACGTTTCAGGGTGACGCGGCCTGACGGCGAGCGCTGGAAGGGATCTTCGGTCTGTTCCACCTTTGCATCGGGCAACCAGGCCGCGCTGCCGCCGCGGGCCGACTTGTCCTTCATGCAGAAACTCCCGATCAGCATGGCCAGTCCGGCAATGCAGAAGACCACTGGAATCAATCCCAGCCACCAGTCACTGGGAAGACCACGATGAATCACCGAATCGAACGGATCGGCTGGATTGACATAGACGGTAATTTGCCTGCCCGGCGGATGGGCATCGACAATCGCTTGTTTCGAACTGTGCCCGGAAGAAGAGCCCGAGATGAAGTGATAGCGGTTGCTTCGCAGCTTCCGGCCGCGAGCTTCGTATTCGTAAAGGATGTCGACGCTGTAAGTTGTGCTGTCATCGCCGCGGTGACTGACGACACGGCTGGCAATAACCGTTGCCGGAACGGGCATCCAGGAACGTGCATTATGTATACGCAACAGCGGACCAACGAGAAGGAAGTAACTGGCAACGACGCCAATGAGAGTGAAGATGATGCCCATGCCTCGGACGATCCAACGTCCGGCAGTCTGTTTTGGGGCAATGCGTCGGGTAAGTGATTCCACCGAAACTCCCCGGTGGAACCATGTGAAGTAGAGTCCACCGGCACCTATCGCTACGAAGATCAGCGGGAGGAATACGAGCAACCCCATCCACAAGCCCGGATGGACCAGGATTGCCCGGCTCGCATCGGCTGGATCGACGTATGCTGAGTGCGTCGACCCGACCGAGTAGCGCATGGCGAGGCGCTGCAGAACGGAGTAGTCGCCGTGGGTGAAGCCGGCCTCGTCGGGGTTGTCGTAACCTGTGGATCGAAAGAGGCGGTTTCCTGCGATGTATTCGTAGCCGACTCGGAAACGGTAATCGCCATTGCCCTCCTGCACGATCCGGCTGTGGGTCACGGTGGCGTCGACCTGATTCCAGGCATAGGTGCTCAGGTTACGGAACAGCACGATTGCGATGAATATTAGAAAAGCGATTCCCATGGCAAGGAAGAACAGGAAGAAGAGCGTAGCACCTGTCTTGCCCGTGATGGTTGGCGAGTAACCACCATTGCGATGGCCCTCGGCACGACGCTTGCCGAACGTGATACCCATGAACTCGTTCCTCTACCGGTCGGGGACGACGCTGCGACGATTTTCTAAGCGGTTAGCTTGGCCGAACAGATCGGTGATGTCAAGATCGGGCCCGCAGAGGGGGCACACCCCCGGCACACACTACTTGCCTGCGGTTCGCTGAGCGGAAATAATACTGTTGATTGTGTAGAAGAGGTGTTCCCCCCCGTTTTCCAGGAGACTTGCATCGTGTCCCATCCAAGTAACTCCCCCGTCTCGCGGCGAGCATTCATCCGCAATACCGGTTTGATGACCGGTGCCAGCATGTTGTCAACCCAGCCGGTTACCGGGGGTGACCGCGAGGCTCCGCCTTTGGACACCATCCCCGACGGCCTTCCCCGTCGCATCCTCGGGCGCACCAAGGTACCGGTCACGACGTTCACCATGGGCACCGCCGCGTGCGGCAGCCTGCCCCCGGCCGAGATCGCCAAGCTCGTCAACGTGGCCCTCGATGAAGGGGTCAATTCGGTCGATACGTCGGAGCGGTACCAGAACTCGCAGGAGGGTGTGGGCCTGGCCCTCGGAAAGCGCCGCAAAGACGTCTTCCTGTCAACGAAGGTCTTCGCCAACTCGATTCCAGAGGCAGAAGCCTCCCTTGCCAGGTCGATCCGCGAGTTGAAGACCGATTATATCGATCTGCTCTACTACCACGGCTTGGGCAATCTGAACATCGAAGGCGCTATGGAGCCCGGCGGCGTGTTCACATGGCTGTTGAAGCAGAAGCAGGCGGGCAAGTGCCGGTTCGTCGGCGTGTCGGGGCACCACCTTCCCGGCCGGTTCCAGCAGTTTCTCGAAAGCGGCGAGGTTGACGTGATGCTGGTCACGGTCAACTTCATCGATCGCCACACGTACAACTTTGAAGAGAGAGTGTTGCCGCTGGCCCGCAAGCACGACGTCGGCATTGTCGCCATGAAGGTGTACGGCGGCATGGCCGGCATGAAATACGCGAAGCCGGGGCCGGCGCAGCTCGCTGCGAAGCACGTTCCTGCGGCACTTCGTTACGCATTGAGTGTTCCCGGCGTGGCCACGGCCAACATAGGCGTCCACAGCATCAAGGAGATTCGTCACAACGTGCACATGGCCAAGGACTTCCAGCCGCTCTCAGAGGAGGAACTGGCCGACCTCCTGAAGCAAGGCAAGCCATTGGCCGCCGACTGGGGCGAGCACTTCGGCCCGGTCGAAGAGAGATTCTGACCGGACGGTCGACCGCCCAGCCCTCTGAATCGGCTGCCGGCCCCAGACACGTACGATTGACCACGAAATACACGAACGACACGAAAGAAAGCGTCCGATCAGTTATTTCCACTGTCCTGCCCACTTCTTGCTGTAAGCCTGCGGATCCCCTTTCGTGTGCTTCGTGTATTTCGTGGTTCATGCTTGCCTGTCCGGGCAACTCGATCAGCACCTCGTGAAGCCCGGCCGGGTCTTTGGCCAGCGTCTCGTCTTCGCTTTACGCTTCCTTCGGCCGTTCGATGGGCCGGAACTGCGGGGCCGACTTCTCGCTGAGCCGAAAGGCTTCAACGGCCTCGCGGTAAAGCTTCTCCTGCGCGCGGACCTTCGGCCCAGAACGGACCACCGGTTCGTAGGTGCCGTCCGGCCGCAGGCGACGGGCCTTGACGTTGTCGGCCAGGAAGGTGTCGAGGATGTCGATGACGCGCCGCCGCAGGTTGCGGTCGATA
>JAVEUP010000174.1:0-16976 GCA_034005525.1 Thermoguttaceae bacterium
CTGGGCGCACGGCTGGCAGATCTTCTCCGACGGGCAAAACCTGGTGCTCACCGCCGTACCCGAGCCGGGGGCGATTGTCCTGTTGGTCTTTGGGCTGCTGGCCTTGCTGCCGCGCCGACGAAAGCGCCAATGAGGGGGACCAGAAACATCTGCTGAACTCGTCGGGAAACTGGTTCTCGCCGGACTACGGTTTTGGATTTGTCGGTGCCGATGCGTTTACCACGGCGGCCGGCCTGACCGTCGCCGTCGCGCCGCTGCAACTGGAGCACACAAGTAAACGTTCCCGAGGCGGCGGCTTCTCTGAATGAATCGCAAGTGCTTATTCTGAAAGCACTTGCGAAAGCCACCCGTCCGGCCCTCGCTCTTCTTGAGGGCGGTACTTGCAACCGGCGAGACTGTGATTATGCTAGTAGCGGGTTGTAGGGGGGTGTAAATACCTGATTAGTTTGGAACGAGGGAATTGCCATGAAGAAATGCATTGCGAGACTGGTTCTGGTGTTCGTCGCGACACTGTCGCTTGGCACAGCGTGGGGGGCCTCCGGCGGCTGGATTCCTGCTGGCAGTGTGGGCGATGGCAGCCTCGAAATCATGATCATGGGCTCGGCTGGACCCGTGCCGCCGATAAGCGTCAGCAGCAGCATCGTCGATGTCTTTCCGCAAAGCGCGGTAACGCTCAGCAATGTTCCCACGTCGAGTTGGGCATACGGTTGCTCGGCGACTTCGGCAGGAATGATATTCGGTTACTACGATCGGACTGGTTATCCGAACATGTATACCGGGACGGTCAACGGTGGCGTCGCGCCCTTGACCAATTTGGGCCACTCGACGCACTTGGTGGCGACCAAGCAGGGGATCGACGGCGTTACTGGCCGCGGCCATGTTGACAACTACTGGATTAGCACAGGCAGCCCGGGTCCTGATCCGTGGGTGGTGAATGGTTGGCCCGAGCACACCTGGGCCGATTGCACCGCCGATTTTATGGGCACCAATCAGTGGAAGTGGGACGTGACCGGTGACGGCCTCATAGACTACAACGCTGACGGCAGTACCGTTCTTTGGTCCTTTACTAGTAACGGGAGACTGTACGACTATCTTCCTCCGGCTGACTACGGTCTTCCTCAAACAGCTTTGTGCCACGGCCTGCGGCTGTTTGCCGAGTCACGAGGCTACCAAGTAGCTTACGAGGGCATCTACCAGAACTACACGCAGAAGACCGACAACATAGTTGCCGGAGGCTTCAGTTTCCTCGACTTCCAAAACGAAATTGACGCGGGCCGGCCGGTGATGGTTCAGGTAGAGGGTCACAGCATGGTCGGCATGGGGTACAACGCACCGACAAACATCATTTATATCCACGACACGTGGGGGGACTATGTAGCATCGATGACGTGGGGCGGGTCGTATTACACTATGGGCATGCAAGCCATGACTGTCCTGCAACTCGCACCGCTAACAGGGCCCAATATCTCCGTGACAGGCACCCACGGGACCTGGACGGTTACCAACCAGCAGTTCGTTTCCCCCAACACGCTCGACATCGACAAGACGGCCAACGACATGGGGCCCTTCGACGTCGAGATCCAGGTGACCGGCAATTTGACTTCCATCGTCATCGACGACCCCGTATTGAACAACAGCGGCCAAGAATGGCCTGGGTACCGGTTCCAGCTCGGGTACTGGGTCAATGACGAGTTCGTCGCCTCGACCGCCGGCGACGGGCTGGCGTTCGACTCGCTGGCCACGAACCACACCAGCGACGTGTTCTCCAACGTCACGCTGCTTGGCGAGGACGAATTGTACTTCTCCGGCGGGCTGGTGGGCCTGAACGGTTCGGTCAGCTTCGTCCTGGACATCGACCTACCCGGCGGCAGTTCCTTCGACTTCGCCCTCCGCCAGTGGGCCGTGCCCGAACCGGGCAGCGCCACGCTGTTCGGGCTCGCGGTCCTGCTACTACTTGGCTTGCGCCGGCAAGGCGTGAGAACGAGGGACGCCTAGCCGGTTGGAAGGAACGCGGGGAAGAGTTGGATGCTTATCCCGCATTCGCATGCTTGCGGCTCCTCCGTTTCCAAACGCAAACTCGTGGTGAAGAGGCGTAGGGTGGGTGGTTCCGGATGTCTCAGCATCCGGGTTCACCCACGCGTCAGGGAATCCAGCACCGAGAAACGGAAGAGCCATGCTTGCACAGCACCTCGACCGGTTATGACCGTTCACAGGGTAGCGTCGCAGGCAGTCGCTTCCGCGGCATGCAGAGGAGGCTGTATCATATCAACGGATACGGCGATTGGTTTGTTCGGGCTTCCTCCACCAACCGGGAGCTGATTGTATGGATTGCAGCTATCACGACGTTGCCAAGACCATCGACCATTCCTTGCTGAATCCGGCGTTGTCGGTCGGGGAACTGGAAGCGGGCATTCAATTGGCTCTCGATTACGACGTGGCCAGCGTGTGCATCCTGCCCTACTACCTGCCGCGCTGCGCGGAACGGCTGCAGGGCAGCACGGTTAAGGCCAGCACGACGATCGGATTCCCGCATGGCGGCCACACGACGACGATCAAGCGGGCCGAGGCTGAGCAGGCACTGGCCGACGGCTGCCAGGAACTCGATATGGTGGTCAACGTCAGCAAGGTGCTCAGCGGCGATTGGGACTATGTAACGGCGGACATCCAAGCGGTCGTCGAGGCAGCACACGCCGCGGGGCAGAAGGTCAAGGTGATCTTCGAGAACTGCTATCTGCAAGACGAACACAAAATCCGACTCTGCCGGATATGCTCCGACCTCAGTGCCGACTGGGTCAAGACGTCGACCGGCTACGGAACCGGCGGGGCGACGATCGAGGACCTGAAACTCATGATCGAGCACACCGCCGCGCACGTTCAGGTCAAGGCTGCCGGCGGCATTCGCGACCTGGACAAGCTGCTCGTGGTCCGGCAACTGGGCGTCACGCGGGTCGGCGCCTCGCGCACGAAAGAGATACTGGCCGAATGCCGCCGGCGGTTGGAATGTCCGTAATCGTTGGACAAGGGTGCAGAAATGGACTTGCAGCAAGCTGGAGTCCCGCCTTCAGGCGGCTTCTCGGACCGGCTAAAGCCGGGACTCCAACAGGGCCACTCCCCGCTTCAACTGCACACCCGTTCCTGCACCTGCTGGACCGTCCGGGCGCACTTTGCTACGATAGATGATGTTCCGTTTCTGAGCGAAGATTGCTCCGATTGACGGACGGCACAGAGCCTGTGCCCACTGCACTGCCGCGGACGGCTCGGGGACTGTGCCTCCTGCTTTGCTGATGGACTGCTAGCCCGGATTATTCATGTAAGGCGGGACAAGGTCGCGCAAGCTCTTGGTGGGCCTGCGCAAGCCAAGCCCGGGATGGTTTTCACGCCGTGCGCCGGAAGCAGGCCCGGCCAAGTGACCGAAGGCCCACCAGGGGCTTGGCTTGCTTGTCACCACCCTACCTATTGTGAATAATCCGGGCTAGCGCACGTTCTAACCCTTGGGAGGACCTTGGCATGAGATGCTCTATTGCTTGGCTTCTGGCGGCAACTATGACACTGGCCGGCTCGGCTCGCGCAAATGAGCCGGCGGCCGTGCAGGCGGAGCAACCGCCTTTCTACACGGACAAGATGAACCTGCTCGTTTGGCAGGATCCGCCGGGGCGGTTCCATCCGATCAGCAATCCTGACAAGTGGCAGCGGCGGCGCCGGCACATCATTGAGAATATGCAGTTGGTCATGGGCCCCCTGCCGGCGCCCGACCGCGCGGTTCCGCTCGACGTCGAAGTGCTGGAAACCGAACGCCTGGAGACGGTGACACGCAAGAAGATCACCTACGCCGCCACGGCCGACTACCGCGTTCCTGCGTATCTGGTCATCCCGAACGACCGGCCGGGCCGGTTGCCGGCCGCCTTGTGCCTTCACGGCACCGGCGGGCCCCGCGGGCGGACCGCCGGCCTTGGCCCCGACTACCCCCGATACACCCTTGAGCTGGCCGAGCGCGGTTACGTGACCATCGCGCCGGATTACACGCTGTTGGGCGACAACCAGATTGAGCCTTCCGAGGTCGGCTTCGTCAGCGGGACCATGAAGGGGATATGGAACCACATGCGCGCGGTCGACCTGCTCGTGTCGCTGCCCGAGGTGGACGCCGAGCGGATCGGGTGCATCGGCGTTTCGCTGGGCGGGCACAATACGCTATTCGTCGGGGTGTTCGATCCTCGCATCAAGGCGTTGGTTACCAGTTCCGGGTTCGACTCGTTTCACGACTACATGGGCGGCAATCTGAAGGGATGGTGCCAGACGCGGTACATGCCGCGCATTGAAACGGTCTTCGAAAAGGACCCGGACAAGATGCCGTTCGATTTCCCCGAGGTTCTCGCGGCACTTGCCCCGCGCTCGCTTTACATTCACGCTCCTCTTGACGACAGCAACTTCCGGGTGGAGAGCGTGAAGCGGTGCGTGGCGGCGGCCTCGACTGTGTACAAGCTGTGGGATGCCGAGGACCGGATCGTGGCCGTCTACCCGCCCGGCGGGCACGGCTTCCCGCCGGAAGAGCGCGAGAAGGCGTACGAGTTCCTCGACGAGGCGCTCGGCCGCCGGTAGCAGTTACGCGCAGCCCAACCTAGGCTCGCCGGCGAGCGCGTTTGAGAAGCTCAAAGTTGCATATCCTCATCAGCGGCAAGCCTTCGCCGTCAACGGCCAGCCGCTGGGCGCGGTCGATCGACAGCAGCAGATGGTTACCCCGCAGGCTGAGGTCCTCGAAGCCTATCGCCGTCATGCGCTGCTTTGCGGCGCGCATCACCTGCACGTAGCCGCGTTGGGTCAGCCGGCCCTCACGGTAGGCCGCCAGGGCGTCGATTCCGGTGTAGACCGCCTCATCTTTGACGGCCAGCACGTCGTCCGGACCGTTCCAATATCCCCAAATGGTCACGTACTCGTGCTGCCGGCTGAGAATCGAGTGCCCGTCCGGAGTGGCCAAACCGGCGTGGCTCCTGTAACGGCTGTCGTCGACCAGGGAGGAGGACACGGTCGAGCGGTGGCCGGTCATGTAAATGGCTCGCGGGTAGGTGGTTTCGATCCCGTGATGCCCCAGTTCCATGGCGATGGCGAACTCCTCGAAAGGGCTGTTGTAGCCGTGATCGAGAATACGCTTTTCGCGGCGAACGAACGGGTCGGCGTCGGCAATCTGCCCGACTCGCGACACGCGCCACACGATGTGCACGTTGTCCTGCGTGACCGTTTCGTAGACCTCGTACACGGAACTGAGCCGAGTGCGGGGCGTTCGCCGCCATTTCTCCGGGAGAAAGTAATCGAAGAGCATCGGGTCGCGACCGACCACCCACAGCGCGCCGCCGGTGCTCTCCACTTCACCGTAGACGTAATCGACTCCCATGATGTTCACCTGCGCCAGCCCCGGCGGAAACTTCTCGTGTGGCTCGAACCGGCGGGCCTGCCGGATAAGGTATTCCTGCCGCTTCTCGGCGCGCAGCCGCTCCTCGCGTGCAGGCGTTCGGCGCAGCAACTCGAAGTCGACCAGCCCGTACAGGGGTTTGCCGGAACGGTCGGCGGCCAGGCGGCCGTTCCGCGCGGGACGCACAATGACGTGTTGCGGCTTGTTGTCGCTGACTACGAACCCTTTGGCATACAGGTCGCCCCGCGCACGTTCGACCAATTCGGTCAAAGCCCCGTTATCGAGCAAGCCCTCGCGGTGCGCCTCGACGGCGTCGATGCCCTTGAGCCATTCGTAAATGACCGCATAATTCCGGTTCCAGTCGATCGGGATTTCGCTGTGGCTCCGCTCGATGGCTTCCATTCGGTGCGGCCTGCGTCCCAGATGCTCGGCCTTGATGTACTTCCGGGGCACGTAGATTGCCAGCGGCTTATGCGTGTAGAACCGGCCCGGCAGTTCGAATCGTGTGTTCTGCAATTCGATGACCAGGCTGAATTCCAGGAAGGGGCTGTTGAACTCCGCCTCCGCAGCGTCCATTACCTGGGTCTCGCCAGGAATGTCCTGCCCCATCCGGTTCCACTTGATCACAATCTCCTTCGAGCGGCCGTCAACGCTCTTCGTCCGAACCCGATGCACTGCACTGGTACCGGGCAAGCGGACGCCGTGGGCTTTCATCCAGGCGTCGTCGGCCCAGTGGTTTTCCGGCATGAGGCACTTGGTGAAAGGGAGGCCGCGCTCGGTCACGTACAAGTCGGTCCCGTCTTCCATGCGCAGGTGCAGGTACTTCACGTCGAGCACCGTCACCAGCGGCTGCGGGGCCAGATACGCGCCGATTCCCTCGATTTTCTTGATCGCTTCGCGCATCGGTTACTCTATGCGAGGCGTGTCTTCAACGTCTTAAGCTGTGAAACCAGGCGATCGGGCACCCGGCTGCCGAACTTGGCCAGATACGCCTCGGCGTCGGCCAGATCGCTCTGGAACGCCGCACGGTCCACCTCCATCAGTTCGGCCAAGTCGTCCGGGTCGATGTCCAGGCCGGAGAGATCGAGATCGCCGTCCAGCGGCATGTTGCCGATGGGAGTCTCCTTGGCCTCCAATTCCCCCGCCACCCGCTGGCACATCCACTTCAGCACGCGGCTGTTCTCGCCGAACCCGGGCCAGAGCCAGCGTCCGTCGCCCGAGGTGCGGAACCAGTTCACGTAGAAGACCGCCGGGGCATTCCTGCCCAGCCGGTCGCCCATGGCGAACCAGTGCGACCAGTAGTCGGCCATGTTGTACCCGCAGAAGGGCAGCATGGCGAACGGATCGCGGCGGAGCGTTTGGCCGACGTCCAGGGCGGCAGCGGTTGTTTCCGACGCGGCCATCGCGCCCATGAACACGCCGTGGTCGAAGTCGAACGACTGGGTAACCAGCGGCACGGTGCGGGTCCGCCGCCCGCCGAAGATGAAGATGTCAATTGGCACGCCCGCCGGATCCTCCCAGTCGTCGCAGATGACCGGGCACTGTGCGGCGGGTGCGGTGAAACGGGCATTGGCGTGTGCCGCCACGCCGCCCGATTTCGGCGTCCACGGGTTGCCCTTCCAGTCAATCGCATGGTCGCAGGGCTTCTCAATGCCCTCCCACCAGATGTCGCCCTCGTCGGTCAGGGCGCAGTTGGTGAAGATGCAGTTCTCATCAAGCGACCGCATGGCCATCGGGTTGGAACTCATGCTGGTCCCGGGCGCGACGCCGAAGAAGCCTGCTTCCGGATTGATGGCGTAAAGCCGGCCGTCCGCGCCAATCTTCATCCAGGCGATATCGTCCCCAATACACTCACATTTCCATCCGGGAATGGTCGGCAGCAGCATGGCCAGGTTCGTCTTGCCGCAGGCCGAGGGGAACGCCGCTGCGATGTGGAAACGGCGCCCTTTAGGGCTGGTAAACCGGAGAATGAGCATGTGCTCGGCCATCCAGCCTTCGCGGCGGGCCATGGTCGACGCGATCCGAAGCGCCAGGCACTTCTTGCCCAGCAGGGCATTCCCCCCATAGCCCGAACCGTACGACCAGATCAGGTTCTCCTCCGGGAAGTGGGCAATGTACTTCTGTTCGATCGGGGCACACGGCCACGGCACGTCGGCCTGGCCCTCGGCCAGCGGCGCGCCCACCGAGTGCAGACAGGGAATGAACTCGCCGTCCTCACCCAGCACCTCCAGTACCTTATCACCGACGCGGGTCATGATGTGCATGTTTGCCACGACGTAGGGTGAATCGGTGATTTCGATGCCTACCTTCGAGATCGGCGACCCGATCGGCCCCATCGAGAAGGGAATCACGTACATCGTGCGCCCCTTCATGCAACCGGTGTACAGGTCCGTCATCGTCTTCTTCAGTTCGACCGGATCGATCCAGTTGTTGGTCGGGCCGGCATCCTCTTCCTTGACTGAAGCAATGTACGTGCGGTTTTCGACGCGTGCGACGTCGCTCGGATCGCTGCGGAACAAAAAGCTGTTGGGACGAAGCTCTTCATTCAGCCGGGTGGCCGCGCCGCCGTCGACCATGGCCTGCATCAGCCGGTCGTACTCGGCCTTCGAGCCGTCGGCCCACTCCACCCTGTCGGGTTGGCACATGGCTTCCACCTCCGCCACCCAGGCCAACAGTCTCTTGTTCCTCGTGATCACGCGCATTCCTCCCTTGTTCGGACTTTCTCCCCAGTTCATCCCAGGCCGATTCGAAACATGTACCAAATGTAGCCGTTCACGGGTGCTGTCCCGCTCTCCGCGGCACGCGGGCAACCTGCCAATCGGTCAGCCGCGAGGGCCGCGAATATGGGGATGTCCCTTTCGCTCGCAGCGGAGAAAACAGCCCTCGCCGCTACGTCGTGAACGTATACTGCCAAATTGTCCGGACAAAAGTGTACAGCCTTTTTCGTGAGAGTCAACCCTACTGGAGCCGCCTTGCGGCATTCTGGCGGGGGGGGTGCTTCTTGCCGTGACGCAGGGGTGGTTCTGTCAGGATCTGTTCGACCTGTGCGACGATCCGGTTTTCGCGGAGGTGAGCTGAATCCGTGTGACAGAAGTAAGAATTCGACAGACCGTCATCTCAGTGTCTCCTTGTGCGTAAGATCGGATCAGCCTGGCCTGCGACCATTTTGTCATCAGAGTGTCTTCATTTGGCTCTTCCGTTTCTAGGTGCAGGCCGTGGCAATGTAGTAGGCACACGCCGCTGTGCCGTCCCTGAAATAGGGGCTGTCTGCACCTAGAAACGGAAGAGCCCTTCATTTTCGTGGCGATTCGTGGCTTCGGTCACCGGTGTACGCCGTCTGGCCGGGATGATTCAATGGGGTAGGCCAAGGTCGCGTAAACGCTTGGTCCCGCAAGGAATCCGATTCAGCCACCTCGCAAGGTAATCGGGCCCTATAACGACGTACAGTTTCCTTTGGTGGCCCTTGTGGTGCAGGCCAGAGCGTGTAGTCTGGTGAGCAGGCACTGCAACCGATGCTGCTTGTTGCCATCCAATAGCTTCGGGAGATTGAGATGAGTCGCACACCCAATATGATCAGAGAATGTTCCCGTGGGCAGGGTGTGTGGGGACGTACCGGTTTGGACACTTGCCACCGGCTTGGGCGGGAGTGGTCGTTTGCAGGAATCGCCGGGGCGTTGCCGGCAGCGACCAGATTGCTTCTCACATGCCTTGCAACTGCCTGCGCACTGGTGGACGAAGCGGAAGCAACCTCGAGTGAACCGGTGCCCATGGTCAGAACGTTCACCGGCTCGCCGCGTGACATCGGGGCCGCTTTCGGCCGGACGAACCAGGAAGCCCTCCGGCAAGCGCAAACTGCCTGGCTGGGACGAGCCGGGAAAAACGACGTGACTGCGGAGCAACTGCTCGACATGGTCCAGCCGATGGTCGCCGTGGTGCGGGAAATCGCGCCGCACTGGATCGAGGAGGCCGAGGCGGCGGCCGAAGTGGCAGGAATCGATCCCGCACTGCACGTGGCGCAAATGTTCTACATCGGGCAGGCGAGCACCGGCTTCCGCGGATGGTTCGTGCCCGAGGGCGAGGACGATTGTACCTCCTATACGGTCTCTCCAGGGTTCACCGAAGGCAATGCGGCCTTCTTCCATCGCACCAGAGACAACACGCCGGGCCGGCAGACGGGCGCTATATGGGAAACGAAGGTGCCCGGCGTGTACAAGTTCCTCGCCGTCACGTATACGCGGTCGCGGAGCCCGTCGGTCATGGTGAACGAGAAGGGGCTTGCCGCGTCGGCCGACGCCGTCGGGCCCAGCGCCACGAAGCGTCAAGACGTGGGTATGATGAACGGACTGATGCTCCGCTACATTGCCGAGAAAGCGGCCGATTGTGAGGAAGCCCTGGAGATCATCGAACGCTTCGTCGAGAACGGCTGGTACGCCGGCGGAAAACCCGGCACGCGATGGACGCTCGTCGATCGGCACGGTACGCTGCTCGACGCGGCCCACAGCAGCGACCAAGGATCGTTGACGCATCGTTATCGTACCGGCAAGTCGCACGTTACGGTCACGCGCGGCGGCACGGCCGACAAGATGCTGGAAGACCTCGACGAGCCGATCCGCTTCACCGCCTTCCGCAACGTATCGCGGAAGCCCGAGGCACGCATCGACCAGGGGCGGGCCAGCATTGCCGGAATGACGATCCGAATCCATCCCGAGCATCCGGAAGTCCTGACCAGTGCCTGGTTCTCCTTCCCTGCCGTGAGCCTGGCCTTTCCAATGTACATGGGCGGCACCGCAACGCCGCTGCCGCTGATGGATGGATCGATCTACGATTTGTGTGCCGGCATGCCCCAGGATTACGAAGCCTGGCAGCGCATCGAGGAAGCCCTGCACCAGGACTCCCTTCAACTCGAAGCAAAGGTCGCGGCATTGCTCGCCGAAGGGAGCCGGGAGCAAGCGCGCCAACTGATCGATGCGTGGACCCAAGTGCGGGCCGCAGCGCACCTTGCGCTGCTCGAAGAGCAACGCGACCGCGGCCAGTGACCCAACAGGACTTGCCATGCATCGTATTCTCAGCGTCATTGCGGTAGTTGCTTGCTTGGACACGTCGCTGCTTGCCCAGGCTTTCGTTGAAGACTTCGAGGAGGGAGTCGGGGCTGCAAGCTCCTACCATAAGCCCCCCAACGACGTAACGGTGGAAGTAGGCACGGACGCTCCCTTCTCCGGCAAGCAATACGCCCGCGCGGAATTGCCGGGAAAGAGGAATCTGGAGGGCTTTGCCGTAGTGGCGACGGGGCTGAGCGGAGGGCGGCTGGCCACGGCGACAGCTCGGGTTCGCGGCCGCGGCGAGCTTTGGCTCTGCCTGATCTCCCGCAACGGCTGGCTCTATTCGCCGGGCACCGTCACGTTGACCGGCCAATGGCAGGAAGTGTCTTTGAGCAAGGTCCTGGTAGCTCGCGACACGACGCTGGGCGTGAACTTCCTTACCCGCACGGCCCATGCGGCCGTCTTTGAGGTCGACCGCATCGAGGTCGCCCTGGCGCCGGAATTGCAGGTATACGATGCCGAGGTTGGCCCCTGGCTGCTCGAAGCCGAGGACTACGCCGTCAATCGCGCCACCGTAGCGAAAGACCCGGACGCCTCGGGTGGAGCCGTCTGCCGGGCGGGACGCTGGCTTTCGCTCGGCGGTTTCCCCTTCCCTCGCACCAGCCGGCCTGTGACCGTCTACGCGAAGGTCCAATCTGCCCATGGCAACGACAGCTTCCGTCTGATGACCACCCAGGGCGGCCAGAAACAGACGCTGCACGCCGTCGCCGCCGAGCGGCCCAACGAGTGGCAGTGGCTGGCGTTCGGTCCGTTGACGGCCGGCGAAGTAGGCGACAGTTTTGTGTTCGAGTTGCTTCGGGAAGATGGTACGGTGGGCGATGCATCGGTCGACTGCCTGGTCATTAGCACACGGACGGACCTTTCCGGCGAGGAACTGGCCGCTGCCGCCCCACTGGCCGCACAAGGGCCCCTGGCAGTGGTCGCCCGAACCGAGACACCCCCGATTCTCGACGGCAAGGCCGACGACGCTTGCTGGCGGCATACCGTGGCACTTCGAGGCTTCCTCGGCGTCGGCGGCACGTTTCCAGCCCAGGCGGAAACCACCGTGCGACTGTGTTACGACGCTACCCATTTGTACGCCTTCTTCCAGTGCGACGAGCCCATTCTCAACGTCGCCCAACAGCGCCGCCACGAGTTTCTCGCGACGGTGACCAAACGCGACGGCGACGTCTCGGGAGATGACGCCGTCGTCATGCTGTTGCAGGCGGAACCGGGCGGGCCGGTGTACGACTTCACTATTAACGCCCTGGGCACCCTTTCTGATGCCGTATGCCGAGAACCCAATCTTTGGGCAGCGCGCGACATCGCATGGAATTCAAACGTGCAGGCGCAAGGCGCCGTCGGTGAAGACTCGTGGACCGTGGAAATGGCCATTCCCTGGTCCGACTTCGGCGGCGCGCCTCAGGCGGGCGACGCGTGGCGTGCGGTTGTGGGCCGGTTGGCCCGGGCACGCGGGGAGACGACTTCGTGGAATCTGTCCAATCGTGGGCTTCACGATCCGGTGGCAATGGGCCGGCTGGTGTTTGGGGAAGCCACGATCGGATTGACGCTCAACGCGCCCCCCGGACTGCAGGTCGGCAGAAACGAACTCACGGCCGCCGTGCAGCCGCAGCCGGGCGAATCGCGGGGGCTTTATCTGTTCTCTCATCTGACCTTGCCGGCGGCGACGCAGCACGATATCCGGTTCGCCGCCGTATCGGGCGAGGCACGCGAAGAGACGCTGACCTTTGATGTGCCGCCGGAGAGCGAACTGCAAATAGCGATCGGCGCACTCGATGCCGCGAGTTTGCAGCCCTTGTGTCTGACGCCCCGGCTTCCGCGGGCAGTGGAGGTCGCCTCCGCAACCCTCCGAATCGCTTGCGAGGGGCCTTATGAGTTGCACGTGAACGACGAACTGATCGGCCGGGGCGCAAAGGCCGAACTGCGTGAGATCAACGTGCCTCTGCGCAAGGGCGCCAACGTGGTTGTGGTTAAGCTGCTCGAAGGCGCCGCCGCCGTGAGTCTCGAAGCGGGAAACCACAAGGTCGGCGGTGAAGCTTGGAAAATGGCCGACGACGGCCCCAAAACCCTTGCCTCGGCCACCGATGACGGCGACTGGCCCAATGCCGCCGTGGTCGGCCCACACCCGCAACTGGGCGCCGTGGTAGGTCGGAGCGGCCAGCCGACTGTGTTGCGCCACACCTTGCTCTGGCAGAAGACGCGCATCTGGCCGACTCCTGAACCGGCCTTCTACTTGGCTCAAAGCGTTACCAGCCACGTCGTGGTCATTACCGACGGACTGAAGAACCGCAGGCTGCGCGACTGGACGACCTACCTGGCCGTTCCGCCCGACTACGAGGTTGTCGGCAGCACGGGTTTTTATGGGACAACCAATGAAGCTCAACCTCAGTTCCACTGCACGCCGCTGGGAATAACACATGTTCAGGGTCGGCCGATGCGCGTGGTCAAGGTGGTCGCCGACAAACCGGTACTTTCCGGCAGGCATCCGATTATGTCGCAGTTTCAGGCGTTTGTGCGCTATACGGGGGATGCCCAGCCGGCTGAAAACGAGTCGGAGTTCCTGTACTGGAGCGCGGCCAACGGCGGCAGCGTCACTGAAGCGCCGCAGAGCTTCACAGTGCGATTACTGCCCGAGGTGCAAGGCGAGCAGCCCAAAAAGCTCCTCTGGCAGCTCTGGGGCGGCTGGCTGAGCAACATGGACGATCCGTCGATGCGCGAGCACGTGTTGGCAGCCGCTCAGAAGGCCGGTTTCAACAATATCGTCGGCGGCGACCAATGGACCACCGACCGGGCGCCGCACTATGGCATGACCCACACGGTCGGCATCAACTTCGAACCCTGGAATGTCAAGATGCGACCGTACCTGGAGCAGAAACCGGATGCGAGGCTGATTGACCGGAAGGGCGAACCCAACGACACGCTCATGTGTACGACCCTGCTGCTGGCCGACGGCTGGGCAGCGGCCGAGGCGGCGCTGAAGGAACGCTTGGACAGAAGCCATCCCCATTACGTCGACTACGATTATGAATATGGGCCGGCCAACGGCCCACACTCGTGCTACTGCCCGCGATGCCTCTCGGCGTTCCGCGAGTTCGCCGCCTTGGAGGCCGAGGCGGCTCTCGATGCGGCCGTCATTCGCAGCGACTACTGGCCCCAGTGGATCGACTTCATGGCACGTCGCGTGGCCGGCGTGTGCCTGCGATTCAAGGAGAGCATCCACCGTCTGTACCCGGGCACCCGCTTCAGCGTTTACAGCGGCTACCAGACGCCGGAGAATCCGGAGCGTTACGGCATCGATTGGCGTTACATCGGCGATCTGCAGGCTGCCGACCATGCCGGCTGCGGTTACGGCCGCCCGGTCGAGGCGATTGCCGCCACCACCGAAGCCCTCAAGGGCATTCCGCTCGTCGGCGGCGCCCTGCTGGTGCCGTACGACACCACGGTGACCACGCCGCAAACCCCCTTGAGCCCAGCCTGGCTGTTGCGAGTCCTGCTCGACAGTACCGGCGGGGTGCTCGTCTACGAGCGTTCGACCATGGACGGACGCAGTTGGCACGCAATGGGCGAGGTGACACGGCTGACGGCTGCTTATGAGCATGTGTTCCTGGAAGGCCGTCGCAGCGAACTGCCGGGACATGACCCGGCACAAGTGCAGGTGGTCGCCCAAGGCAAGACAACGCTCGTGTGCGTGCTCAATTCGACCAGAGCGCCAGTCGACCATCGGATCACGTTGCCGCACTCCGCCGGAGCAGGCCGCGAGTTCTACAGCGGGCAGCCCGTCACGGCCGGAGAGACCGTGGAGGTCCCTCTCGAACCCGGCCAGGCGGCGGTATACGTACTGGAGCAGTAGCGACCTGGCGCCCATCAGCCGGAAAGTCTGTTGACACGAATGCGTGGGCGGAGCAGAACCGGCCGGTCGCTTGACCACCATCGGCATCGGTGTCAGAATCGGGGGCACGTCGCGTCTGCAACACCTACCGAAATCGACACTTGCCGGGGAACTCAGTGATGTTAACCGTTCACACGGGGACTGTCCCAATTTTCGCGGCACAGAGGGCGTCTTTGCGAAATCATCCACCGTTTCCGCCGCGAAAATGGGACTGTCCCCTTCGCATGGAGCAGAGTAAACTGCCCGCGCCGCGTCGTGAACGGTTACCAGCGATGAAACGCATCTTGCCGCTGTTCATAGCACTTGTCCTCGCCGTGGCACTGTCGGCTGCCGGCGAGCCGCTGGTGTTCGAGACGGACGCTCTCCGCCTGACGATTGGCGAGGACGGCGTCGTCCGCAGCCTGACGTCAAGGCCGGAAGGGACGGAGTATGTGTGCCCAACCGGATCGGTCCCGCTTGCCAGGATCTACCGGGACGGCCGGTTCGAGCCGAGTTGCGATACGAAGTACGGCGACGTTACCAAGCCGTGGGTCTACGCGGGCGGCCGGACCTTTGCCGCCTCGCGCGTGACGCGCGACGGCGACAAGTTGCGGGTGGACTTCGCCGAAGCCGATACAACGGCCACCTATCGCGTGATCGCCAGGCCGGAATACCTCGCAATGGAACTGCTTGGCATTTCGGGCCCGCCGGCCGACCGGATCGATCTGCTGTGCCTGAAGCTGGCCGGTCTGCCCCATCGGGGCCAGTGGGTGAACTTCGCCTTCGACGAGCAGTTCGGCGTGTGCCTGTGCGCGGGGAACGTGCAAACCAATGCCGAGATGGACCAGGATTCCGCGCATGTGACGATGCGGGCGGCGGCGGAACGCTGGGCCGGCATGAAGGAGCCGGGTGTCTTCTGCGGGGACGGTACGGAGAATGGTTCGCACATAACACCACAGACCACCCTCGGCCCCGTTGCCGTGCTGTTCGGATGCCGCGATCCGCGCAACCGGTTTCTCGACGCCATGACGACTGTCGAGCGCGACTTCGGCATGCCTGCCGGCGCCGAGAACCGCCGGCGGCCCGAGCAGCGGCTGTCGTACCTTTGGGCGCGGGGAATGACGCCGGACAATGTTCACGAGTTCGTCCAACTGGCCGAACGCGGCGGGTTCCGGATGATTGTGCTCTCCTATACCACGTTCTCCGCCAGTGCCGGGCACTTCACGTGGAACAGGAAGTATCCCAACGGCGTGGCCGACCTGAAGCGGGTGACCGACGCGATCCGAAATGCCGGGCTCAAGGTGGGGCTGCACATCCACTACAGCAAGGCGAGCCGCAACGATCCATACGTAACGCCGGTGCCCGATGACCGGTTGCACCAGGTGCGGCACTTCACGCTGTCGAAGGATATCGACGCGACGGCCGACGTCATCCCGGTCGAGGAGAATCCGGCCGGCTGCACGCTGGACGAACAGCGGCGCATTCTGAAACTGGGCAGCGAACTGGTGGCGTATGAAAGCTATCGGACGGAGCCGCCGTTTGCATTTACCGGCTGCGAGCGCGGGCACTTGGGAACGACCACCTCGGGGCACGAACAAGGCGATGCCCTCGGCCTGCTGAACGTCGATACCTGGCCGCGCTTCATCCGCTTCGATCAGAACACCGACATTCAGGACGAGGTCGCTCGGCGCATCGGCGAGATCTATCGGCAGACCGGTCCTTACACGATGGTCTATTTCGACGGGGCGGAGGACGTTCACGCGCCGTTCTGGCACCACGTCGCTTCGGCCCAGCAGCGCGTGTATCGCCGGCTCGACCCGCCGCCGCCGGTTTGCGAGGCAGCTCTCTATTGGCACTTCAGTTGGCACATGATCACCCGCAGTAATGCGTACGACGTCGTCGCGCCGGCCGAGGGCATGAAGGATTTCTGCCGGCTCATGCCGTGCCCCACGGCGGAAGAGCGCACGAAGGACTTTTCGCGGATCAACTTCGGCTGGCTCGGCCGGTTCGGCGGCAAGGCTCCTGCCGGGCCGGATGTCTACGAATACGTGGCCGGCCGGGCCGCCGCCTGGGACTGCCCCATTTCGCTTCACCTGGCACTGCCGGAGGTCGAAGCCAACCCCCGCGCGCACGACTGCCTTGACGCCATTCGCATCTGGGAGGACGCCCGGCTGGGCAACCACCTGGCCGACGCCCAGCGGCAGTCGCTCCGCATCGTGCAGCCCGAAGACGCCCATTACGTCCCCTGTTACGACCAGCGCGGCATCTGGGAGAACATTCAGGCCAACCGCGGCCTGACGGAGGTCCAGCAGCGCATCCTCGCCAATCGTCAGGAGCATCATTTGTTTATCAACGAGCGGGGGCGTTACGAATTGGTGCCCATTGAGGAAGTGCCCGCCAGCCGGCTTCCGGTCAGGGCCTACCGATTCCAACGCGACTCGCGCCCGGAGGATACCTACCTGCTCCTCTGGGCCCTTGGCGACGACCTTTCCCTCCATCTTCCCACCGCAGGCAGTTCCGTGCGCGCCATGCGCCCGTTCGGCGTTGGCGCGCCTGCGAAACGCACGGGCACTGAACTCATCGTTCCGGTCGGCAACCGCACCTA
>JAVEUP010000363.1:0-4023 GCA_034005525.1 Thermoguttaceae bacterium
TCTTCCGATCTCTCGCCCACGCGCGGCAGCTTCCTGACCGGGCGGCATCCGAACCGGTACGGCACGTTCTCGGCCGGCTGGTCCCTGCGCCCCGAGGAGATCACTATCGGGCACATCCTGCGCGAGGCCGGTTACTACTGCGGCCACTTCGGGAAATGGCACGTCGGGCCGGTTAAGGCCGACTCGCCCACGAGTCCCGGTGCGATGGGATTCCATGAATGGGTCTCGCACGACAACTTCTTCGAGATGGACCCGTCGCTGTCGCGGAACGGGGCCCCGCCGGAAGTCTTCAAGGGCGAAGGCTCCAAGGTGGTCATCGACGAGACGCTGCGTTTCATCGGACGTGCCCGGCGCAAGGGGAAGCCTTTCTTCGCCGTCGTCTGGTTTGGGTCGCCGCACGAACCCTACAGCGGCCTGCCCGAGGACCTTGCCCTGTACGACGATCTGCCGGCGAAATACACCGACCGTACCGTCCGGCTGACCTCGAACGAGACCGGCCTGCCGGTCGAGCGGCCGCTGGGCGCGGTGCTGCGCGAGCGTTACGCCGAAATCACCGCCATGGACCGCGCCATCGGGACGCTTCGGGACTACCTTGCCGACAATGGCTTGCGACAGGATACGCTGGTGTTCTATTGCAGCGACAACGGCACGTGCCGCACCGGCTTGCGGGAATCGCCGTTGCGGGGCTGGAAGGGCCAGAACTACGAGGGCGGCCTCCGTGTGCCGGCCGTGGTCGAGTGGCCTGCACGCATTCCCGAGCCCCGCGTCAGCAACGTCAATGCCGTCACGAGCGACCTTCTGCCCACACTGTGCGCCCTGGTCGGCCGCCCGCTTCCGGCCCGGCCCATCGACGGCATCGACCTGACGCCGCTGATGGACGGGACCATGACGGAGCGGCCGAAGCCGATTTTCTTCTGGAGCTACAACACCCGCCGCTTCGCCGGACTGGACCTTCAGCCGTGGATCGATCCGGAATTGCAGCAAGGCACGACCCCGCTTGTGAAGCTGATGGGCGGGATTGCCACGCGGAACTTCCGAAACGTCCGCCATCCGGAGATTACCGAAGCCGACTACCTCGGCCCCCGCGCCATGTTGGACAACCGGCTGAAGCTGGTGCTGCACGACCGCAAAGACGGCCAGTCGAGGGTCGAGCTTTTCGACCTCCACGACGACCCTGCCGAAACCCGCGACCTCAGCGAAACGCATCCCGACGTCGTCCGCGCGATGAAGCAGCAGTTGCGCGACTGGCAGGAATCGGTGCTGAAGAGCCTGCGGGGCGGGGATTATGAGTGAATGGCGCGGTCATTAGGAGAAGAAACCACGAAATACACGAAGCACACGAAAGAGCAAGTGGGAAATGCCAACTCGGCACAGGCCGGCCGCTTTCGTGTAGTTTGTGTGTTTCGTGGTGAGCTTCCTTTTACTCTTGATAACTCGACGCTTACAATTTGCTCAGTGCGGCGTCGAGCGTCGCCTTGACCTTCTTCTTTTCGATCTCGGGATCGGCGCGTTGGATGTATTCCGCCGCGGCCAGATCATCGCCTCGCTTCCGGTTCTGGCGCGGCTCGAGGGCCTCGATCAAAATCGCCTCGAGCGCCGGGATCAGCTTAGCGGAATCGTAGGTTTCCGGTAGCTTCGCCAGCGAACCCGTCTCGGAAACCGGAAGCAGCCCGAACCATGAAAACCTGTCCCAGCGTGCCGACATTCGGTCGATAGTGTGTTCATAAAGCCGTCGGCCAAGCGGCCTGTCCGTCGTACGCCCCACGTAAATGACCTCCCGGCCATCGTAAAGGAGATAGATGCCAAGCTGTTTGCAGAAGTCGACCGGCGTGGCGCCGATCTGTTGCATGCCGAGCAGCCTCGGACTTGGCACCCACTCAACGGCATCCTTTCGCCAGAACATGCCGAAGGAGGTAACGATCTCGTATTGTTCCTCCGAGTCTTCCGACTCGGCAATCTCCGGTGTGAGCTTGCGTGCAACTACTGCCTCACCGCCCCTTCCGGCCTTCATGGCATAAGTGCCCTTTGAAACCCGCGTATATGGCGAGGCTTCACCGTCGTGCTTGATCGAGGCAGAGATCTGCGCACCCACCGTTGCCGCCGGTGTAGCACCGAGGCTTTGCCGTAGGCCATCTGCGATGATGCGCTCGGTAATCTCGTTGTAGTGCAACGGAGTTGGCGACGCCGCAAGCACCTTATCGATAGCTTTACGCCAGGTCAGTTCTTTGGGCATAATTGTGCTCTACCTGTTGTTTCCGAAACATCGGCCAGGTCAACCACGAATTGGGCTGGCAACAGCGGCCAGCATACCGCGAATTGCTGGCCTGGGCAAGGGCGGGAGTGGCTGGCAGGCCGGAGGGGGTGCGGGTAAGATGATGATGGGGCCGATTGTGCTCCCACCGGTTCCGCCGCCGAGCGAGCCGTGGCTCCTGCCTGCGAAGACCGTAACCGTTCACAGGGGGACTGTCCCAATTTTCGCGGCACAAGAGGCGTCTTTGCCCGATAATCCCCCTTTCCGCCGCGAAAATGGGACTGTCCCCTTCGCGTGCAGCGGAGAAAACTGCGAGCGCCGCCCCGTGAACGGTTACCGAACGCCCAACCCGCCCCACAAGAGAAAGCGTTGAGGTTCACCATGCCCACCTGCCCAAATCCCGCGTCTGCCACGATGCATTCCTGCCCCTGCACGCGGCTGCTGTCGACATTGCTGGTTCTGTATGCTTCCGGCGCGAGTCGCGCTGCGGCCGAAGGCGCGCCGCCTGCGGGCGGCGAGGAGAAACAAGCTTACGAGGCGATGGTGCTGCGGCTGCCTGACCTGGTGCGCTATTACACGTTCGATGAAGTGACCGCCGAGAACCCGCAGGCGGCCAGCAGAATCGGCGAGCCGGAGCCGCTGCGCTACGGCGGGCCGGATGCGCCGGCGGTGGTCGAGGGGCGGACGCCGGGCCGAACGGCGGTGCGGCGGGACCATGGGTGGATGGAAGGGCCCGCGGTGCCGGTCGACGGCGCGGTGAGCGTGGCCGTCTGGTTCCGCAAGCATGGCCAGGGCAGTCAGCTCGGCAATCATCATACCAACGGCATGATCCTGGCCCAGGGCGACGGCTACTGGAGCGGGCTGCGGCTGGTGACCAACTACCCGCAACGCGACTTGCAGTTCCAGTTGGGCCGCCCGCAGCCGGCCAGCGCGATCACCGCGCACTCGACCGAGCCGGTGCCCGACGGGACGTGGCACCTGCTGGTGGCCGCGTGGGACGGCAGCCGGATGCGGCTGTACCTGGACGGGCTGCTGCTGGGCGCGCAGGAATATACCGGCCCGTACACGCCGCCCGGCAGCGGAAGGCTGCGCATCGGGTTCGCAGGGGCAGGCATCGGCTCGTTGAACATGGACGTCGATGAAGCGGCGTTCTTCAGCCGCGCGCTCGAGCCGGCCGAGGTCCTGCGGCTCACCGCGGGCGGCGGGGACATTCCGGAGGCGCTGCTCGGGCAGTACACAACGGCAACCGGCGCGATGGACCGGGGCGACTGGCCGGCGGCGGAAAGGGCGTTCAGCCGGTTGATGGAAATGGCGGATGCGGCCGACGCCGCGAAGGCCCGCGCCTCGTACATCGGCGGCGGCTCGGCGGAGAGCGCCTGCCACTTCGTGGCCGCGTGGGGACGCGCGGCGGCGACGTGGCGGGCCCAGCGGCGCCGCGATGCCGTCGCGGCCTATGCGGCCGTGCTCGACCAGCCGGCGGCGCCGGAGTCGCTGCGTGCGGTGGCCGTGCGACGGTGCCTCTACGCCGAACGCGGCATCTTCGACGCCGTCGCCTCGGCCGAGGCCTACCGGCAGTTGCTCGCGCTGACCGACCTGCCGGAGCAGGACCGGCTTGAAGCGAGGCTCTCGCTGGCCGAACGACTGCTGCGCGACGGCGACGGCGCGGCCGCGCGCGAACAATACGAACTGGCGGCCGCCGAACCTGCGATCGGCGACGCGCGGCGATGGGACGTCCGGCTGCAAGCGACCAACAGCCGGCTGGTCGAAGGAGA
>JAVEUP010000023.1:0-62371 GCA_034005525.1 Thermoguttaceae bacterium
ATGCGACAAGCTGAACTGGCCGGTCAGTTCGAGTGCATGGTCGATCACCTGGGGCGTGGGCATCGTCAGCGGAAACAGCCGCCGAATCGTGGCGACATACCGCAAGAGTCCATCCCGCGTGATGACATCCCGGTCCTGCCAGGAACGCAATTGGCACACCAGTTCGCCCAGAACCTGCCACAGCAGGATTGTTGGCGTCGGGTCAGAAGCCAATTGCCGCAGAAGCTGGCGAGCTTGGGCTTGCTTCAGTGGATCTCGGCCATCTAGGCGATAAACGAGGACATTCGTATCAAGGGCGTTCATGCAGTTGGTCTCGCGTTAGATGAGGCCCGTCCGATACGATCGGAACCGCATCGCACAAACGATCCAAGTCGAGACACGCCTGCTCGGTCGCACCGGCAGTCTCCTCGGCGGATTCCAGGCGCAGCCGTACCCGCGTGCCTGCGGCGAGAGGAAGCTCCTGATCCGGTTTCAGGACGCCATCGACGAACATGGCGGTGATGACCTGATTCATGACAATCCACTCCCTTTGGAAACACCCAATCCCGCATCCTCTTCCATAGAAGTCCTTGCGCAGTCTATCAGAGTGGCTTCCGAGGGTCAACGGATTGGCGGGAGCCGATGTTCCGTCGGCGGAAGAGAGCGCCGCACCCGCGTTCGGCTGCGACGCCGCGGGGCGGTTGACGTCGGAGAGCCTGACCGTAACCTTCGGCCAGACCACGACTTACACCGTCCAATCGGCGTACGACGCGGCCAACCGGCGCACGGGCATCACGTACCCGGACGGCTCGGTGGTCGCGCGGCAATATACCGCCCGTGACCAGCTTAGCCAGATCGACTACAATACCGATGTGGTCGCTACCTTCGGTTACGACGCCGGTTCCCGCCGCACCAGCCGGGTGCTGGGCGATACGCCGGGCACGCAGACCGCGTGGGTGTATGGCCGGCAGGATAACCTGCCGACGGCCATCAACGCGGGCGTTGCAGGCGCGTCGTTCAGCTATACGTGCGACGCGAACAAGAACAAGCTGACCGAGGGCATCCACGCAGAGTACCGTAGGAGATGTCCGATGATCTTGATACGTCGAAACACGTGGACGCGCGACGACCTTTACAGCGTTATCATCATTCTCGGGTACGTCAACCTTGTCCCCTACATTTCGAGAGTGTATCGCGGCCTGGCATGGGCAGCGCAGTATTCCCCTGAAGGGGGTTTGTTTTCGTGGATTGTGATTCACTCGTTTCCGGCCGTTCCCGTGATAATTGCGGGGCGAAATAAAGGTGTCCGGTACGAATTAGACGATCGGTGTGACGAGGCTTGCATTTTACACAATTTCCTCAGTTGCCTCCTGTTCGTGTTTGATGTGAGCAGCGGCTCCGCAAGCGCCGGAATTCAAGTCGTTTCAGGGCATGTCTTTAGGGTGAGACAGCCGATTCCCCGCCCCCCCTAATACGGTGGTCGCTGCTCGGGGTTCGGACGTTCGGGCCCTTGACTTTGGTCGCTTCTTCTCCGATACTTATAGTGGAGGCTCGGCCTAGGAGCGACTTTCGGGTGGCTTCGACGGCGTTGCCTCTTTTTTCGTGCGCTCATCTGGCGCTATGAGGATCGGGCACATAGACGATCCCGAAGCTCTCAAAGGCGCTGCCGTCGCGGTAGCCTTGTCCGTGGAATTGAAGCCGACTGAGCCAGGGGCCGAACCGGCAGGCGTTCCGACCCCGGTGCTGGTCATGTCCGACGCGGATGCGGCCGAACCGGCCGGTGCGCCGTCGCCGCCGGCCCAGGTGGCGGCCGAAGATGCCGTGACGACGAGGACGGACGAGCCGCGCCAGGCGCCTGTCCAGTCGCGTGCCGACACCGAGGAGTTCACCGACGCCGAACTACCGCAGGAGGACGTTCCCGAAACGGACGAGCGGGTCGGCGACGAACCGGACGACGGCCCCGACAACGGGCTGCCGCTCGACATGGGGCCGGCCGATGGGCGGCCGGTGCCGCTGCCGCCGAACCTGACGGCGCGGCGGCGCGGGACGCTGGCGAAGCAGCCGCCGCGGCCGACGCCCCTCTCGCCCGAGCAGAAGCTCCTGCTGTTGGATACCTGGCAGCGCAGCGGCCTGCCCGCCCGCGACTTCGGCGCCTTGGTGAACGTCTCGCGGCACACGCTCTATGCCTGGAAGAAGCGGTTCGACGAACTGGGCCCGGCCGGCCTGATGGACAAGCCGCGGGGCAGCAAGCCGGACAGCCGGGCAAATTAAAGGTGTGCGGTACCTCTATTCTCGCAAAAAAGTACCGCACACCTTTAATTCGCCCCCCTTTAATTCGCCCGCGCTCTTGTACACAAGTCGCGGCCGCTTTAGCTCACTGACCACGGCCCCGGCCGGGCAAGCCGGCACGGTGGCCGAGCCCGCTTCCCGGCGGCTTGCGCCGCCGGGAAGCGGGAAGAAGAGAGGGAGCGGGCAACGTAGTGGCCAATCACTCGCTCCGCCGGCACGGGGCCGGCGGGGGCGGAGAGACGAGAGGGAACGGGCAGCGCGAATATCCAAAGCGGGAACAAGTTCCCGCACTACAAAGGCGCGGAGGGCGGCGTGTTTGCCTATTGTCGATTCGGATTGCGCGGTCTACGGCCGGGCGTCGCGGAGGGCGGCGAGCAACTCGGGCGGGAAGCATTGCTGGGGGGCCAACGGGCGGCCCGCTTCCACTGCCTGCAAGGCATGCTGAAGGACGACCCTCTCCGGCAGCCGGCGCGCGGCGGCGCATTCGCCGGGAGTGAAACCGGCGGAAAGAAGCCGCCAGGTCCAGTAGTAGTCGGCTGAATCCGGGGTCGCGTCGTCGGGGCATTCAGCGGCAGGTGGCTGCTGCTTCGCCCGCGCGGCGGGCAGGCCGCGCAACTTGCACGCCAGGTCGGCGCCGATGGGCAGTGCGGCCGGCAGCGGCCGCTCGCCGCGCATCACCTCGCCGCCGAGCGGCGTAAGCCGCACCACGGGCCGGAACTGCGTGGTGCCGTCGATCCCCTCCTGCTTGACGCATCCGAGCGCAACCAGCCCCTCGATCATATCGGCCACGTCACCGCTTTTCAGATGAGCCAGCAAACCGTACGTACTGAGCCGGTCCAGACCTAGCTTCTTGATCCGCTGCGACTGCGAACCGGTGAGCATCTGCGCGGTCAGCGTCTTGCCGCACGAGTTGCGGGTGGCGCGCTCGATGCGTGCCACGCCGCTGAGCACCATGCGGGCGGTTTCAAACAGCTTGTCGTCGGCCGGGCCGGCCTCGGCCTTTGATGCCGGCCGGGCCGGCGCCGCGGCGCCGGCGGCGCGGCAGTTGTCGCAGTGGCCGCAAGGGCCGCTCCGGCTGTCGCCGAAGTATTGCAGGATGGACCGCTGGCGGCATTCGTTGCCCAGCGCGTAGTAGATCACCTTCCGCAGCTTCTCGTATTCCGCGGCCTTGCGCTGCTCCAAGGTGTCGAAGTCGATGGTCAGCGCGTCGAGCGGGGCATCGCGGCGCAACATGCGGATCGCCCGGCCGCGGAACGGAGGGATGTACGTGAACGGAAGCAGACTGCCGAGTTCGCGCAGTGCGTGAGCCACCGACGTCTGGTCCAACTCGTCCAGGCCGGAAAGCTGCCGCGGGTGGAACGGGACCAGTTCGTTGCGCCGCGCGCCCACCAGACGCTCGACCGCCTGCAACACGCGGCGGCGGACCTTGGCCTGGCGGGGGAGCATCTCGACCAGGGTGGGCAGCTCGCTGTCGATTCGCACGGAAGCGAGGTTCTGCGAGGCCACCAGCCGCTCGATGGCCCCGGCCCCTTCGAGAAGCTGCTCGCACGCGCCCACGCCCTCGGCCCCGATGGGCAGCGACAGTTCCTGCTTGATCTGCTGTTGCGTCAGTTCGATGGGCTCTTCGCGCCGCTCGCGGAGGAAGTCCCACACGCGCTCCACGTTCTCCCGCGAGGGGTAGGCGCTTTCGATGAAGAACTCCTGGATGAAGCGGTCGGAAGCATGGTAGAAGAGCGTGCATTGCGAGGGCTTGCCGTCGCGCCCGGCGCGGCCGGCCTCCTGGTAGTATGCCTCCAGCGTGCCGGGCATGTTGTAGTGCAGCACGAACCGCACGTCGGGCTTGTCGATGCCCATGCCGAACGCGTTGGTGGCTACGACCACGCTGGCGCGGCCGCTCATGAACGCCTCCTGGGCGCGGCGGCGCTGGTCGGGCATGAGGCCGGCATGATAGGCGGTCGCACGGCGCCGGGTCTTCGCGGCAATCAGCTCGGCAATCTGCTCGGTCCGCTTGCGCGACGAGGTGTAGATAATGCCGTCGCCCGGATGACGCTCGAGGTATTCCAGCAGAAGCTGCTCCTTGGCGGCGTCGGAACTGGTACGCTGGACCTCGTGGAACAGGTTCGGCCGGGCGAACCCGGTCATGAAGGTGCGCGGCTCGCGCAGGTCGAGCTGCTCGACAATGTCGCGCCGCACCGCGTCGGTGGCGGTGGCCGTCAGGGCGATAGTGGTCGGGTTGCCCAGCTTGCGGCGGTAATAGCCCAGCCGCGCGTAATCGGGCCGGAAGTCGTGCCCCCACTCGCTAATGCAGTGCGCTTCGTCCACGGCCAGCAGGCCAAGCCGGGTGCGGCCCACCGCCTCGATGAACCGCCCGCTGCGAAACCGCTCCGGCACCACGTACACCAGCCGGTACTTGCCTGCGGCCATGGCTTCGAGCCGCTCGTACTGCTCGGCCAGCGAGATGGTGCTGTTGATGAACGTGACCGGCAGGCCCTTGTGCGTCAACTGGTCGACCTGGTCCTTCATCAGGGCGATCAGCGGCGAGACGACCAGGGTAAGCCCCTCGCGTGCGACGGCCGGTAGCTGATAGCACAGGCTCTTCCCGCCGCCGGTGGGCATCACGCACAGGCAATCGTGCCCGGCGAGTACGGCGGCAATGACGTCGCGCTGGCCGGGGCGGAACGCAGTCAGTCCGAACTGCGGAAGAAACGATTCCAGCGAGATGTCAGCGTGATCGGTCACGGCACGGTTACCTGCCCGCTCGCATTCCGGCGAGCGGGGGCCGTCCAGCCACGGTTATCCTGGTGGACGGGGCACAACTCGACGCCTCTGCGCAGAAACGCCACCTCCGGCGCCTGTCGCGGGAAGCGATTCAGCGCTACGGGGCGGCAGAAACAGGGGCCTCACGGCCCCCGCTCGCCACGGGCGTCCCCGGAATGCAACATTGAACGTATAATACCCGATTGTACCCGGCATCCGGACCCCTGCCTATGACCCACTCGATTCCCGACCAAGGCGGCCGGCTCGGCGCCGTTGCCATCTGCCCGCGCGGCGACGGGCGCCTGCTGGTGATTCGCCGAGCCGCAGGCGTGATCGCGCCGCTGACGTACTGTTTTCCGGGCGGCGGCCTGGAGCCGGGCGAGTCCGAGGCGGAAGCGTTGGTGCGTGAGATTCGCGAGGAGATCGGCGTTGCGGTCCGTCCGCTCCGTCGCATCTGGCAGTGCCGCACCGCGTGGAACGTGGAGTTGGCATGGTGGCTGGCGCGCTTGCCCGACGGGGCGGAACCGGCTCCGAATCCGGCCGAGGTCGCCTCCATCCACTGGTTCACGCCTGAGGAAATGGCTGCCCAACCCGCCCTCTTGCCCAGCAACCGCGAGTTTCTCGACCTGGTGCTCGCGGGGCGCATTTCGATGGCGTTGCCGCTACCGGAGTCCGCAAGACGCAAATAGTGCCCGATGGGGCGGCTGCGGATACGTAACCTACGCCACTTTCTTCAGCACCACGCACGTGTTGCTGCCGCCGAAGCCGAAAGAGTTCGACGCCGCGACGCGGGTTGGGTGGCTCAGCGCTTGATGGGGCACGTGTCGCAAGGGGCACTCGGGGTCAGGATCGTCGAGGTTGATCGTCGGCGGAACCGCCTGGCAGCGCAGGGCCACGACGCAAGCCAGGGCCTCCACGGCCGCGGCGCCGCTGAGAAGATGCCCCGTCATGCTCTTGGTCGAGCTGACCGGCACGCGGGCCGAGGCCGGCCCAAGCGCCCGCTGCAAGGCTGCGGCCTCGGCACGATCGCCGACCGGAGTACTGGTGGCATGGGCGTTGACGTAATCCAGGTCATCCGGCCCCACGGCCGCGTCGCGCATCGCGCTAAGCATGGCCCGGCTTGCGGGCTGCGGATCGGTGCTGGGAATCACCATGTGGGCGGCGTCGCTGGACATGCCGCACCCAGCCAACTCGGCGTAAACCTGGGCACCGCGGCGGCGGGCATGGACGTCCGATTCCAAGGCGAATACGGCGCCTCCTTCGCCCATCACGAAACCATCGCGGGCCCGGTCGAAGGGCCGCGAGGCGGCCGTCGGCGCATCCTCGCGCCGCGAAAGGGCCCGCAAGTTGTAGAATCCGGCGTAGGACATCGGCGTTACCAGATCGCAACTGCCGGCCAGGCACACGTCCACCAGGCCCGTCTGGACCCAACGCCGCCCGATCGCCAGGGCGATCCCGCCGCTGGCACATGCGGCGGCGACGGCGAGCGCCGGGCCGTGAAGGCCCAGGTGGCCCTGAATGGTGTGGACCAGCGACGACGTCTCGCAGCTTGGGCGATAAACGCGATCGCCACCCTCGTGAATGTCCAACTCCCAGACCCGCAGATATTCGGCCCCCAACCCCAGTACCACTCCAACACGCAACGGAGCGGTCCGGTTCCACAGGCCGGCATCGTCCAGCGCTCTGGCCGTGCAACCGAAGGTGAGCTGCTCGAACCGGTTCAAACGTCCAAACTCGCCGGCGGTCCATCCGCGAGGCACGGGAATGTCGTCCACGACGGCGGCGAACTGCGCCCCTTGCGGTTCATTGGGAAACAGGCGTTGCGCCGTTACCCCTGATTTGCCGGCCAGCAGGTTGTCGGCAAATGTGGAGAAGTCGTTTCCCAGCGGGGTGATCGCTCCGATTCCGGTAATCCAGACCTGCGACATGCTCAGGCCGCCTTCCTAGAATGCAAGGGAGTGTTGTACTGTTCGATCTGTCCGCCCCAAGGCAGCCGGCACGACCACTTCGCGGCGGGTGGCCCGTCGCGATCGATCCCCAGCGACCGGATGAGCTGCGCCAGAGAGCATGGACGAGAAGGCTGTTCCGAGAATTGCGTCATGGCCAATCGCGGCCCGGGTGTCAGACGCAACACGCTTCCTTCGGCGGTCGAGTGCGGGACCAACGCCATGGCCAGGCCGTAGCAGACCGAGTCCGTCGCGGTGGAGCCGGCGCCGTCCGGCACGGGCTCAGGATCCCACCCGGTGATCACCAGCCACAAGCCGTTCGATACCCCGTTGTCGAGGAACGTGAGCGCCGCCGTGAGCCCTTCCGCCAGGGCCTGGGGCCCGCCACCGACGCCAAAGTTCGGCCCGTGCAACCCCAGGGCAACGCTGACGGCGCCGGCCAGGGAGTGCAGCGAATTGTGGGGGATGATATGCGGCGAGACGGTCGCCGCGCCGTCGCGTGCAAAGCGGCGGAATGCGCCGGCGCCCACCACGCGTCCCGGGAACTGCGGCGCCGCCAGCACCCCCCAGTTGTCAAACTGCGTGTCTTGCAGCGGCAGCTCATCCATCGCCCGCAACACGGCCGCCAGCCCCACGACGGTTTGCTCGTCGGAATAGCGCAAGAATCGCGGTGGAATCGCGCGGCCCGCGGGCGGTCCGGGGCGCTCGCGCAACGCCGGCAGATCTGCGATCCGCGCTGCGACCGCAGCGCGTGCCGCCACGCCGGCCTCGAACACGAGGGCCTCCGCGGCAAGTCCGTCTCCATCCGACATGTGTCTCATCCGGTGCTCCTTCCAGTCGCGAGCCGTCAAGCTGCCTGGGCCTGAGGGCAATCTGCGGTCAGTTGCTGCAAGAGGTCCAATAGTTGACTCACCGTGGCAACTTCGGCGAACTGCTCGCTGGAAAGCTTGACCTTCAAACGGTTCTCAATGCGGAACAGCAGGCTCACCAGATCCATCGAATCCATGTTCAAACTGACGCGGAGATCCATCTCCGGTTCCAGTTCGGGACACGGATCACCGGTCTCTTCCTCAACCAATTGCCGCAAAAGTCGACTAAGTTCTTCGCGATCCATGACGGACAGGCTCCTTCAGACTAGGGAAACAAGTGACATGCTTGGGCGAGCCGTTTGCAGGGCTCGTCTTCCGGGCACAGCCCCGACGGTTCCTCGTACTCCGGTAGCTGGTCCGGGCAACTCCGACCGGCCGCGATTTGGGCCGCCCAACTTTCGGCCGCCCGCGTCGCTGCCAGCAATGCGTCCTCTACCCGGCAACGGTAATTTGCCATGCCAACGTCATCGAGGAACGAGGGAACCAAAATTCGCCGGCCGATCACACCGGCCATGATGCTGCCGGGGCAAGGCACCGCGAAGCGGTCCCAACTGCCGGCCCGCCACGCGCGCGTGAAACCCATGCCCACAGGCACGATCGGCAGACCGGTGTGAGAGGCAACGAAGATGATGCCCGGCTGAAGTCGTCGGCGCGGTCCGCGAGGACCGTCGGGAGTGATCGCCAGGTGCGAATCCTCGCTCTCCCGCACCATCTCCAACAGCCCCTGAGCACCGCCCCGCGTCGTCGACCCACGAATAGTGCCGATACCCAGACGCCGGCAAATCTGGCCAATCAATTCCCCATCGGCGCTGCGGCTAATCAATACCTTAACCCGGGTGCGAATCTTAGTCGGGGCCAGCAACGACTCGTGCCAGAAAGCATAGATGAATCGCTGCTGCCGGGGGTTGGCCGGGTGCCGGCAGGCGTCCCAATTGGCCACCCGCGTTCGCACCGTTCCGAGCCACGCGCGTATTAGCGGAGCGGCCATGAAGGTGACGGCCGGGGTCATCCAGGGACGGTAAAGTCTCATTGCATCTATCTCGCTGGCCAACGATGACCGTCGTCAGGACACGGACTCGACATTAGTTCGGCTTTTCCGATTGTGTCGATTGAGGAAAATAGTAAAAGTTTGCTGGCCAAGTGCCGCCAAAGAACTAGATGCCAGCCCTGACAGATAGGTAGGGTGGTGACAAGCAAGCCAAGCCCCTGGTGGGCCTTCGGTCGCTCAGCCGGGCCTGCTTCCGGCGCACGACGTGCAAACCACCCCGGGTCTGGCTTGCGCAGGCCCACCAAGAACTTACGCGACCTTGTTCCACCCTACATGAATAATCCGGGCTGGAGAGGCGCCTTCAGGAATGTCGGTTGCGGCGCGATTCAGCACATAGCAGTCCTACAACATCCGAAGCGGCCACCTGGAAGCCCCCCCATCGCGAGGCAGCCGACCGTCGAGCAGGAAGGGATGCTGCAAGACGCCTGGTTGCCCAATGAGTGCCTTGCCGTCGCATTGTTGCCGCTGTACGCTGGGCGAGAAAACTGGAGAGCCTACCGTGAAAACAACCATCGCGTCCTCGCTCCTGTCTCTCGCACTCGCAAACGCCGCCGAGGCCGATTCGCCGCGGCTGAATTACCTTATCGAAGGGCTGGGAAACGCCGAGTCGGCTGATATTGCGGCGCCGGGCGCCGACGGCACGGGGCACGCCTTCCGGCTGCGGCACCGGCTTGGCGACTGGGCGCGCTTCAACTGGCCCGTCTTCGAGTCGGTTCCCGACTGCGAAGCGGTCGTGTTCCACGCTCGCCGCAACGCGGTCGATCCGCCATCGCTCATGGTGCGGGTGTTGACCGAGGACGGAAACGAATGGCAAGGGCCGCGGCTGAACCTGGCCGAAACGTGGCAGGAATACCGGCTGACCCATGCCGACTTCAGGTTCTTCCGCGGCGGCAGCCGGGAGGCGGCCGGCGAGTTCGACCTCGGCCGGGCCGTGCAGTTTCAAGTGGTCCCGACCACGACCGGCCGGAAAGGCGTGGGCGAGTTCCTGGTCGACGATATCCGCTTCCTGCCCGACGGCCCCGGCTGGAATGCCGAAGGGGACGAACTTCGCCCTCCGAGCGACCCGCTGCTCGACGAGTGGCGGAGAACTGACGACCTGGTGCGGCGCTGGCACGCCGAACGCGAACGCCTCGCCCGGGAGTGCCGGCAGGCCGATCGCTGGTTGGGCGAACTGGAACGCCTCGTCGCCGATTGGTCGGACCCCCAACGCCGAGAGCACGCCCGGCGGCGTCTGGCCGACGGCTCACTGCCTTGGCAACAGCCGCCGCAATTGCCACCCGCGCTCGATGATGTGCAAGGCGTCGCCCTGGATGCATTCCGCGAACTGGTTGCCGCAGGGCAGAAGCCGCCGCAGACGCTCATCGAGCTTCGACCCGATATGCCCCTGAGGCAATCGCGCCTCTACGTGGCGCCGCAGCAGGAACCGCCGGCGGCGGTTGCCGGCAACCGCGAGACGCTCGTCCGGCACCGGGTGCGTTTCAGCGAAGAGAACGTCCAGCAGGTTGTGTTCACGGTCCTGCCGCTTCCCGAGGCAATGGACCTTGAAGGGCAGCGCGTTTTCATTCGCATGCGATGCACGGCAACGTCGCTGAACTCAGAAATGCCGCTTGTGCTGCGTTTGTTCACGGAATCGGAAGAGCGGGCGGAGTCGTGGGGCGATCTGACCCCGACGCCGCTACCCGGTGGCGAGTGGGCGGAGGTCGTCTTCGACGTGGCTAATCCGATGCGCGGCGCCCGGTTCACGCCGGCCCGCACGCGGTCACTCGCGGTGCGGATGGAAAACACGCCGGGCAGCGGAGAGGAGTTCACCCTGGAATTGGCCGACGTGCGCGTCGCGCCCCCCGAGCCGATAAGCCGGGCTCGGCGCGAGCTGTTCAGCGCCGCGGAATCGCAGGTGGCAGCGGCCCGGGCCGAACTGTACCCCCGGCGCGACCGAATCGCCCGGCTCGAGGACGCGCTTCGCGAAATGCCGGAACTGCGGCGGGCTTATCTTTCCAGCTTCGAGTCGCCCCTGCCGCGGACGGCGGGCAACGCTCCGGCGCCGGATTCCTCGCCGTTCGCCGGACTCACCCTTCCCAATGCCCCCTTGCGCCCGGCTGCGGTGCGGACCCACACGACGCTGCTCGACGGCCGCCCCGCGCTGCGGCTGGCGGCGCCCGACGAACCTGCGGGAAGCGAAATCCTCGCCGAATTGTACGACCGGGCCGGCATATTGCAGGCGGCCGGTCGAGGGCCGGCCGGCGGGCTGACCCTGCTTCCCGCCCACGCGCCCGCCTGGACGCCGGGTGAGCCGCACGTGTATTTGCTCCGCAGCCTGGTGCGGATCGGCGAGCGGACCCGATCGTACAGTGAGCGGCTGGTGGGTATGCGCACGGCCGACGTGCGTGCAGGCGGTCCCGACGCGCTGCTGCGCCACGCGCGGCAGCGGCGCCAGCCCGACTGGACCTACCGGCTCAACGGCCGGTGCTTCTACCCGCGCGTCGCGGCGTATCACTGGCCCGGCGCGGAAGAGACGGTTATCGACGGCGTACGCATGTTCGGCGACCTGTGGATGGACGGCGTGCGCCGCTACGG
Organism: Thermoguttaceae bacterium; assembly: GCA_034005525.1. GTDB lineage: Bacteria > Planctomycetota > Planctomycetia > Pirellulales > Thermoguttaceae > PWXP01. The sequence goes on from JAVEUP010000023.1 coordinate 11,463, forward strand.
GTTTTCGTTCCGGCCCGACGAGTGGGACCGATTCAGCCGGCATGGCCTGGGCATGTTCACCTCGCTGGCGCCGAGCTATCGGAACCTCGCCGGCTGGGACGACGTGCCGCCATGGCGCGACGATTACCAGCGCCGGTGCGTGCTCGCAACGGCCGCGAGCGACTCGCCGCATCAGCTCATGGCCCAAGTGGGCAACGAGGCGGAGTTGGCCATTTGGGGTGCGAGCCTCGATACGGCCTTCCCCGACGCCCTGTACCAGCCGCTCGATATCGCCGCGGAACGGCTGCGAAGCCTGACGCGGCCCACCGCGCCGACCATGTACGTGCGGGCAAGTTCATTCCACCGCGTTCCGCCGCTGCCTCACGAGGAAGTGTCGGGCGTGAACCAGTACACCGGCCGTTACGGCGGCCGCGTGGAGGACATCGACCGCAATCTCGCCGAACTCGCAAGGCAAACCCTGTGGGCCGACCGGCCCATGATGATTACCGAATGGATGGGGCCGAAGTACTCGTGGGCCTCCACGGGCGTCGGCGGCGTTACGCGGCGCGGCGCGGCCTATTACCTTGAACGATACTGGCGCGCGATGATCGATACGCCCGGCGTGATCGGGTCGGCTGAGTTCACCCTCAACTGGGTCATCGCCCCCTTCGAGGATCTGACCAACCAGAGCCGCGAGGAGGCATGGAAGGACCGGCCGCCGCACAGTCCGTTCGGCGGCGGACGCACCGCCGACCACGTGCCCCAGGTCGGCCCCCGCGACGCCGTTCGCAGCGAACCGACGTTCCGCTCCATGCAGGCGTTCCACGGCCCGCTGTACATCATGGTGAACCGCCCCGGACCCATCCTCATCGGAGGCGAGGGCTCCGATCGCATCGCCGAACCGCTCCGGCGGTTCCGCGACGGTGTTGCGACCGCGCCGGATGCCGGGGCCGCAGAGGCGGCCGGCGCCACCGGCCACGTTCTGCGGCTGCTGCCGCCGGACGAGGGCCAGCCGCTTCCGCACGACTGGGACGAACCGGTCATCCGCACGCAACTGAACCCGGCCGATCCCGACGGCCTGCTCGTCTCGCTGCACGCCGCTACGCCCGACGCCGCCGCCCGCGGCATCGAACGGCTGGCCCAAGCGGCCGAGGCCCTCGCAGAGCTGAACCGCCTTGAAGGTGCGATGACGCGTGCGGTGGCCCTGACCAACCGGCAGTGGCGCCCGGCGCACGAGAACTACCTGCTGGAGTTTGCCGCCCGCGGCTATCTCCACTGCGGCGACGACGTGCGGCTGACCCTCGACCCCGCCGAGTTCTTCGACCCCGAGGGCAACCGCCGGCCTGCCTGGCGCGACCTCTCCGCCGTCATCCTCGACACCGAGCGGGCCCTGGAGCCCGGCGAGTTGGCGCTGCTGCGCCGGCTTGCGCGGGAAGGCGTCCACGTCATCATTAGCGCGCCGTGCTACGCGGCCAATCCGGCCTTAACCGAGTTCATCGAGGCACAGCTCGAACCGGCCGGCACGCTCGCCCAACGCATCTCGCTTGACCAGTCGCTCACCGGGCCGGTGCCCGTGCGGGACCTCGGCAGCGTCGATATCAGCACCGTCGCCACGTTCCAGCCGGCACTGGCGGACGCTGCCGGGCTCGATCTGTTCGCCGTCAAGGCTTCCGAAGTGCAAACTCTGGCGTCCGACGCCGACGGGCGGGCGGTTATCGTCCAGCGGCCGTTTGGCGAAGGTCGAGTCACGCTTCTGGGAACGTCGATTGGGGCGGCCATCGAGGTGCATCGGCGCGTTACCCGTTCCGGCACCACGCACAGCCTGTACGACCGCGACACCGCCTGCGGCCTGGAACGGCTCAGCCGCGTTGTGGTCAACCTGTGCCGGGCCGGCTGCGAGCCCGAGCGGCACCGCCCGCGGCTCTACCTGCAAGTCACGCCCGAAAGCACCTGGGTGGAAGCAGGCGAGCCCGTCCGGCTCACGGTCACGCTGACCGACGTTCACGGCGAGGCGGTGGCCGGCCAATTGCGCGGGCGCGTGCGCACCGTGGCGATGAACGCGACGGGCGGCGCCGGCGCGGAACTGGCAGACCTGGCACCCGCCGCGCCCGGCCGCTACGAGATTCGCTGTGTGCCCGAGGGCGAGATCGCGCAGGATGCGGCAGCCGCCGGCACTGTCATCCCGTTTTCCGCCGGTGAACCCGGCGCCTTGCCGCGCGTCCTCAGCGTGCACTTCAAAGGATTCGCCGACGGCTTCATTCCCGCCGACGGCGCCGTGGCCGTGCTGCTGGAGCCACCTGAGGAGTAACGCAAAAGACCCTTGTCTTCGTCCTGTTTCCCGGCGGCGTTGCCGCCGGGAAACAGGACGAAATGGGCGATTGTGCCCCGTGATGTAGCAAAAAGCGTGATACTCCCCCGGACAAGCCGGGGGCATCCTTGCTGAAACCCGCCCCGTGATGTAGCGAAAAGCGTGATACTCCCCCGGACAAGCCGGGGGCATCCTCGCTGAAACCCGCCCCGTGATGTAGCAAAAAGCGTGATACTCCCCCGGACAAGCCGGGGGTATCCTCGCTGAAACCCGCCCCGTGATGTAGCAAAAAGCGTGATACTCCCCCGGACAAGCCGGGGGCATCCTCGCTGCGCCCCGATGCACCTGACGCTGTGGTTCCTGGTTCACTGCTCCCGCGCATCGTCGGCAACGGGTGTGAACTCGAACCCACCGAAGTTCAGCGGCGTGGCGTCGAACCGCACGCGCAGCACGCGCGTGCCTTCGGTCAGCCGCGCGATCTTTGCCGGCAGCGGCTGGTAGTTGCTCCAGTACTGCGTGCCGGTGGTGAACTCCGGGTCGAAGAAGAACTCCGCCAGCGGCTCATCATCGACTTCCAGGACGATTCGGTCCGGCTTCTCGGAGTATCCTTGCATGGCATCGGGGCGTGCAATCAGCGGCGTGATGCGGTAGTCGCCCGTCTGCTTCACTTCCACGGTGTAGAGAACCCACAAGCCGCGATGGCTGGCGCCGATGCCGCTGGCGTCGGGCGACGAAATGCCCTCCTTCGGCCGAAACTCGAGGTTCCATGGCGGGCGTGCGAAGAGGTTGTCCTTCAGGTAGCTGCCATAGGCCGTACCCTGGCCGCCCTCGTCGTAATGGCCGGCCACGATCTTGCCCGGAATCACCTGCGGCCGGCCCTCATACGGCGTGCTCGGCTCACCCGACGGATCGCGCACCAGAACCGTGAGCGGCTCCGAGATGCCGATCAGCCCGTCGCTGTCGCGGGCCATGGCAACCCACACGTTGTCGCCGGTGTAGAGCTGGTCGGCCGGTACGGTAAACGTGGCCGACGCCGCCGCCTGTTCGCCGCGAATCCGGCCGTTGACGAACAACAGCACGTCCGTGACGGTGCCGTCGACCTTCTCGGCCGCAACTTCAAACGTCACGTCCTCGCCCGCCGGCACCACGCGGGTCGGCTCGCTCATGCGCAGCGACACGGTAGGCTTCTGCCGGTCGCCCGGGTCTTCCTCGTACACCCGCACGTAATCGACGGTGAGCTGGTCGGGCCACTGGGCGTCGTCGTAATGGCCGATGAAGCTGCCGCGGCGCGGCTCGCGGAAGCAGCCGGAGATGAGCACGTGCATCGGCTGCGTCGTCACGGGCACTTGCGTGTAGTCGAGGCGGAACGTTTCCTCACCGTTGCAGTAGAACACGTACTCCAGCGGCGTCCACTCGACCCCGATCACGTGGAATGCGTCCCAATCGTCCACCAGCACCGTCTGTGCCCGCGAAACCCGGTAAAGCGTGTTCCCGTCGAGCCGGCCCAGGCGGGCGTGCTCGCCGGGGGCGCGGTCGAGCTGCGCGTCGATATGCAGGCAGTGCGCGAAGTCGAGCTTGTCCTTCGGCTTGACGAAGTCCTCGAAAATGTCGATTTCCTGGCCCATCACGAACGGGTTCGGTCCCACCTCGACGCCGTACAGCCACACCGCGCCCCACCAGCCCGGCTGGCGGCTAAACCGCGCCCGCGTCTCAAAATAGCCATACGTGCGATGGAACTTCCCCTTCGTGTTGATCCCGTGGTGGTAGCGGTACGTTCCATCTTCATCGCGGGTGACCTTGATGACGAAGTGCCCCTTGCCGTCCACGTCGGCATGGTCCTCGCTCAGCACGCCCCGGGCGCCTTCCCACGAAAACGCCAGCATGGTTGAACGCGACCGGCTCCACTTCGACTCGTCCAGCTTCTGGCCCTCGAACTCGTCGCTGAACACCAGCCGCCACTGCTTATGCCCCGGCGGCCCGGCGCCCGGCTCGGAGGCAGTGGAGGTGCATGCCGGGCCGGCCGATGGAGAACCGGCACGGTGCAAAGCCACGGCGGCGTCGGCCAGGCGCCGGCGGGCCTGATCGAGATGGCCGGGCAGCAGGCCGCCGGTGTAGTGGAACCACTGCCCGCCGATCGACTCGTAGCACTCGCGGCGGACTTCACGTGCCCGCTCCAAAGCTGCGGTCAGCTCGGCGGGCGGATTGGGCCCGGCCGCTTGGGTTTCGGCGACGGCGACGGCACGGTCGAGCGCCTGGAGGTAGCGGACGTCGTCGATGCCGTCGCGCAGCGCCTCCCAGCGGAGCGTCGGTATCGGCCGTCCGGATGCGTCCGGATAGGCGACCGCGTGGGCCGGCTCGGTGTAGAGCCTCGCGTCGGGGTAGTCCTGGTAGGCCCACGGCGCCGTGCCCTGGTAGCCGCAACGCGTGTTGTACAGTCCCGCCAGCGCCCGATAGTAAAGCGGGAACGCCGTCTGGGTGGTCCAATAAGAGATGACCTGGTTGCCGTACTCCCGGGCGCGGAGCACCACCGGGTTATCGGGGCCGCCGAACACCTTGATATTGTAGACCGGGTGGCTGACCGCGTCGCCGAGAGCTTCCTGTGCCTGGCGGCTGTTGATGGCGGTGAACATCGGCAGGCCCTTCTCCCGGCGCCGATTCGCCTCGCGCAGGCACCGCTCGATCTTCTCCGGGGTCCGCGGTTCGTCCACCCCGTAGAAGAGCAACCCGTCGAAGCCCAGCTCGCGCGCCGCGTCAATCTGCTCCTGCGCCTTGCCGCTGGGCCAGTGCATCAGGCAGGGGGCGCGGGTCATGCCGGCCTCGGCGGCCATTGGCAACGTCTCGAAGCCGCCGTAAAGGGTCGTACTGTTCAGGCCGTGCCGCACCTGGTCTTCCAGTTCGGCTCGAAATCGCTCGGCGGAAACGTAGTTCGACCGCTCCGGCTTCAACGGCTGGACAGGATAGTAGATCGAATAGTAGCCTTCGACCGGCTGAAGATCGATCGGCAGAATCTCCAGTTCCACCGGCAGTTCCCTGTGCCGGCCGGCATTCTCCCCGACCGACAAGGCGAGCTTGCCCCGATAGACTCCCGGCGGCGATCCGGCAGGCACGCCCACGGTGATCCAGAACTGGCGGCTCCGGTGGGCCGGGATGCCTGCAATGCACGTCCCACCGCCGAAACCGCCCTGGTCGCCCTCAGGCGGCAGTTCGGTGCGATCGTCACGGAGCAGCAAGTCGGGAAACCGGTCGGCGTAACGGCGAGTGGCTGGCAAGGTCATCGACCGATGGCGGAGGTGAACCACTCGCAGGTCGATCGCCTCGGGGCCGAGCTTCACTCCATCCGGCCCGACAATCTCGCCGAGCGATACCCGCAGTGCCTCGACGGGCTCCAATGCCCGCACGGCGAATGTGCCGGCGACGTACTGACCGGCCGCACCCCACAGGTGGATTTGGTCGATCAACTCGTCCTGCTCCGGCAGCCAGTCGCAGCGGATTTCGACATAGGGCGTCACCCGGCCGACAACGACACCGAGCGTGCCGGCGGCGTCGGAAAGGCGCCGGTCGTCGCGGTAGCTGCGCACTCCACGAAGGGCCGGGGCTTCCACCGGTTCGGGCAAATCGGCTTCGGCCGGGTTGAGATCCGGGTCGGTCGTGAGCAACACCGCGTCGAGCATGCCGCGGGTGACCGTCAGGTCGACGTGGCGCGCGCCGGCCGCGACCTCGATCTGGCCCAGGTGCCGCCAGACGTACCGGCCGCCGCCCGGCCCGCCGCGACCGCCATCGACCGGCCGTTCGTCAATGGTTACGGCAACCGTGCCGTAACCTCCGTACTGCCGCACCCAGACCTGCCACGGACCGCCGGCCGGAAAGTCGGCCACCCACGTCAGAACGTGCGTTCCGCCGCCGGCGGTCCATGCAGCCGCCTTCCCCGAGGGCGACGTATCGCCGTAGGTCGCCCCGTTTGGGAAGAATCCCCACGCAGGCAACAGGCGGTCGCCGGTCGTCCAAAACGCATGCTGGTCGCCGGCAGCCGCGCGATCGGCCGCAAGCCCGGCAAGAAGCAGGCAAATCAAGAACGTGAAGATGCGTTTCATGGGAGGGTCCAGCGGTTTGGCAACTTGTGAGGGCCGGCGGCGGCACGTTCCAGGGAGCATGTTACTCGACGTAGTGGTACGGCGCGCGAGCCAGCGGCTGAACGATCCTCTCCGCAGGCAGCGACCTGTCGGCAGGGCCATCGTAATAGTCGGGCTTCTGCAGTGACAAGTCGAGGGGCTGGGTGATCGTGGACCGGGAAGAAGCTCGCCAACCCTTCTCCCGCGTCTTCTCTTCCACGCAATGCGCAGTGACGCTCACTGAGCGGGCGATTGCGCAAAACGCGAGGCACTCGTCCGGGTTGAATCCCATGTCGACCAGCGTGGCTGAGATGGCCCCGGCGACGTTCATGTACACCCTTCGGCCCCAATACTTTTCAGTGGCATTCTCCAGGGCGACGATGAACTTCACGTGGTCGCCCGCTACACCGAGCCGCTCGGCAACCTCGATAATGCGCGGAGAGCGCAGGTCGCGAAGATGCTGCGGGTGATGCCAACCGGGGATGACCTTCCTATCGCCGAAACGCCTGACAAAGGCGTCGTCCTTATCCTTGTTCCTGATTCCCTGGGCGAGGAAATCGGCAGCTTCCTCCATAGTCCAGTTCTTTTCTTTCATCAAATCGACTGCCGCAATCCAGGTCGCGGCGGCCTCGTGCGCATCGACGTGCGTGTAGCCGATGCTCAGAACGCCGCCGGCCAACGCCGGCATGATGTAGCCCGCCCCGGACATCACCATTCTGGCCGAGGCCGAGGACGGCGACATGGCGTGTTCCGCAAAACATACCAGGAGGGCGTCGATCATCTTCGCCACATTCGGCTGCGGCAACTCGCCTTTCCAGACCAGGTGCAACATCTCGGCGAAGCTAATGTTGCCCGTCAACTCGTTCACGTCGTACCCGCGAATGACGATCCGCTCGCGGGTCTTGTAACTAATCGCCGACTGCCAATGGAAGGGTTCCTTCTTCGCCGGTTCAACCATGACTCAGTTTCTCCTGTATTCAGAACTGTTGGAAGCGGATGGAGCCACGCGACACAAAGGTGAATGAAAGGATTATATCTGTTGGCGGAATGCTGTCAACAAACAGAGATGTCCTGCACTCTGCACGAAGACCGCGTGCCAGGCGCCGAGGATGGCGATAGGCGGGATGTTGTTCCAGCGGTTGGGTGGCACGCCCTTCGTTCCTCAGGAACGTGCCACCCAACAACGAAGGTACAACCCCAGGCCCGGCAAGAGGCCAGCGTTGCCGGAAAAACTTGCCACACGCTGAGCCCCACCCGCACCTGCCGCCACGGAAAGCTACTGCGCGGCCTTTGCCTGGTCGCGAAGTTGTTGCGCGCGAGTCTTTAGCGGATCGCCGACGCCCGAGTCCAAGACCTTCTGCATTGCTTCGGCCACGGCTTTCGAGTGGCCGGCCTCGAGCTTGCCCGCGATGGCCACGGCCGCGTCGGCGGCTGCGTCGCGCAGCGAGGGTTGGCTCAAGTATTTCATTGCCTCGGCGAGCGTCTCCGGCGAGGGAATCCGAATTAGAACGCCAAGGGCAAGCTGCCGCTCGTCGTCGCGCCGTGCGGCGTCCATGGCCGCGTGGAACATGGCCAGGCGCTCGGCGTCGGGCACGACGAACTGCCGTGCGATGCGCAAATACCCGCGCAGTGCGCGGACCTTCAGCCTGTCATCGGCGGCATTCTTGGCCATATCGAGCAGCGCCGGCGCCGCGGCAGGGGTCATCCAGTCGCCCAACTGCTGAGCAGCCGCGCCCTGGACGGCGGGTTCCGGCGATTTGGTCGCCTCGACGACGGCTGCCAGCGCGCGGGCGCCGCCGACGGCGCCGAGCGCTTCGAGCAGCTTGCACTTCGCAGGCGTGCCGGCTCCCGGCATGGCCGCTGCCAAAGCCTTCGCGCAGGCATCCGGATCGGGCATCCGGTCGGCCGCCGCTCTCAGCGCATCGCCTGCTGCCGCCAATTCCTCGGGGCTCTTTGCCTGGACGGTGCGCTCGATCAGCCACGGCACCAGGGAGAAGTCGACCGTATCGCCCAACGACGCAAACGCCGCCGCGCGAATCGCCCCATCGGGATCGTCGGCGGCCTTCACCAACTCGGGTACGGCAGCCTTGATGCCGCGCCGGCCGGCAAGCTCGATTAGCGTCAGCCGAGTTGGACCTTCGGCCTTTGCCAGTCGTGCGGCAAGATCGGCATTGACCTCGGCACCGGGAAGCTCTTCGAGGGCCTCGGCGGCGGCGGTGGCCACGTCGGCGTCGGCCTCGGCAGCGGCGCCAAGCAGCACCGGCACGCACGAAACATCACCCTGCCTCCGCATGGCCTGAATTGCGGCAATGCGCACGGTCTTCGGGCCGTCTTCGGCTGCTTGCACCAATATGCCCAGCGGCGGCCGGTCCGCCCGGTCCATCAAGGCAAGCATCACCAGCGCTTGCCGCTCCGCCGGCATCTTCTCCAGTTCGGCCACCAAGGCACCGGTCGCTTCGGTGCCGGGCAACTCGCGGGCCACCCAGAGGCCCAGTGCGAACTCGGACCGGTCATCCGACCGCAGCAACTCAAGCAGCTCGGCAATGCCGCCGGCTTTGCGGGCGAGGATCACCCCCCGCGTCGCTTCGAGAATTCGCTGCTTGGGCATCTCGGCGCGGCGAACCGCTTCGAACAACTTCACGGCGGCGCCGGCGTCGCCCGCCTGATCGCTTCGCTCGGCGCACAAAATGCAGCCTTCGGCCACGGCCGAGCGAACCTTCTTCGGCGCCGCGGCCAGGGACGGGCCGGTGAGAAACTGTTCGAGGGCGCGGGTGGCCGCGCCGTCGCCGATGCGTCCCAGCGCCACGGCGGCGGCTGCCGCCACGTCCGCGTCGGCTTCGTTGAGCTTCTGCGACAAGAGTTCAACGGCCTTGGCGTCGCCGCGCATCCCGATCGAATTGACCACGCCGATCAGCAGCCGGCCCTGCAACCGGGACGCCGCTTCGCGCAGCGCCTCGCCGGCGGCCGGATCGGGAATCGCCTCCAGGGCGATGCGCGCCCAGGCGGCCAGTTGCTCATCGGTGAGCAGCGATGCCAGCGCCGGAACGGCCTCTTTGCCGCCGAGCCGGGCCAGGTGTTTGCAAGTGATCGCCTTGTCGGCCGGTGGCGAGTCGGGCGACTCGAGTACTGCGATCAGGGCCTGTTGGCCCTCGGCCGCAACCGCCTCGGCGCCAATCACGCCGAATTGGTGGGCAGAAAACGCCGCGAGAGCCGCCGTGAGGCAGGCGACCCTGCGAGCCAAATACCGATACCTAAGCATATCCAACATATCTCGATTCTCCGTGAAGTGCTTTGTTCTATCTGAATGGGATTACATGCGCCACGGCGCCCGCAGGGCCTCGCCACGCAGCCGGTTGGCCTCGTCGTCGCCGAGGAACACGTGCTTCTCGGGATCGTAGGCCAGTTTGCGCTCGAGGAAGATGGCAATGTTGGCCGCGTGGCAGGCGATGTGCGAGTTGCACGCCACGTCGGCGTTGGCGACCGTTTGCCCGCGGGTCTTCACGCAATCGAGGAAGTTGCGCACGTGGAACGTGGCAGGGTAACCGCCGATTTCGGCGACTTTCTTGCCCGCCAGCAGCGCAGGGGAACTGACCACCAGCCGTCCGGAATCGCCCGCCTCGACCCAGCCGGTTTCTCCCTCGAACCGTACGGGGCACGAACCCAGCGGGAGCCAGCCGTCCTCGCGGATGACCAGCTTGGTGCCGCTGGCGTACACGGCAATTGAGCGGTTATCGGGCGTGCGCGGATGGTATTCGATCGGTGCGGTATGGTCGGCATCGGCGGCCCACTGGCAAAGGTCCACGCAATGGGAGCCCCATTCCAGCACCCCGCCGCCTACCATGCCGCCGCCCTTTTCAAACTGGCCGCCCCGGTTGGCAATCTCCTTGTTGTACGGGCGCCACGCCGCCGGCCCCAGGTACAGGTCCCAGTCGATTTCCTCTTCCGGCGGCTGCGGCTCGGCCGGCAGCCAACCGCTCGTCTTTGCCGAATTATCCCAAGGCGACGGGTGCGCGTGCACGGCCGTGAGCTTGCCGAGTTTGCCGGTGCGGGCCAACTCAATGGCAAATACGAAGTGGGGCAGGCTCCGCCGCTGCGTTCCCGCCTGGAACACCCGCGCCGTGCGACGGAATGTCTCGGCCAGGAGCAGACTCTGCGCAATGTTGCGCGTGCAAGGCTTTTCGCAGTAGACGTCTTTGCCGGCCAAGGCGGCCGTCATCGCGGCCGTCGCGTGCCAGTTCGGGCCGGTGGCGATCAGCACGGCGTCGATGTCGTCGCGGTCGAGCAGCTCGCGGAAATCGCGATACGTCGCGCAATTGTTGTTGCCGTACTTGGCATCGACCGTCTTCTTGATCTCTTCGCGCCGCTTCGCCTTCGGGTCGGCTACGGCAACAAATTGGACGTCCGGCTCCGGCAGGAAACAACTGAGAACGTAACCGCCTCGACTTCCGAGGCCGATGCCGCCGACGATAATCCGGTCGCTGGGGGCAACGGCGCCATCCTTACCGAGTGCCGTGGCGGAAACCAGCGTCGGGGCGGCCCACGCGGCGCCGGCCGCCGTTGCCGCGGCGAGAAATCGTCGCCGGGAAATGGTCTGACTCCCGTGAAAATGCATGAAAATCTCCTTGAAGTTGGGGTGCGGAAACCCACTGTTGACGGACGGGTGGCAGTTCCAGCCCGCCCTCACGTCCATGATTCTGACACCCTTGCCTGTCGGCGTCAAGCGCCGGGACCGGCGTGGCGGTTGCACACAATCCGTGGGCGCCACCGGCCGGCTTGTCCGGCCTGGAGCGGTGGTCAGTCGGCTAAGACGGCGCCAAGGCTCCCTATCTCCCCTGCACACTGCCGCCGCCGGAGGCGGCGGCAGTGTGCAGGGGAGATTGTTCGGGTGAACCGTGCCCGCCTAGCTCACTGACCACGGCTCCATGCGGGGCAAGCCCGCAGGTGGCCCTTCGCGCTTCCAAGCATGCCAGAGAATTTTACCGCACACGGCCGGGCCAGTTGCTTCCCCGTTGGACGTTCCTCTATTATAATGGGCACCGTCTTGCCACTTCCCCGCCGCTGCCTTTGGCACCGGCCCACCCTACCTACCGGAGGCACACTCATGACCGTTCCCGCTTCACGCCGCCAGTTCCTTAAAACGGCCTCGGCCGGGGCCGCCCTGGCCTTTACCGCCACCAGTTACGCCAAGATCGCAGGCGCCAACGAGCGGATCTCGCTGGGGCTGATCGGCTGCGGTGGCCGCGGCTACAACGCCCACATGAACGGGGTTCATCCGTTCGACAAAGAGCAGAACATCGAATTCACCGCGGTGAGCGATCCGTGGAAACAACGCCGCGAGCGGGCTGCCGCCCGGGCCGAAGAGCGGTACGGCCGTCCGGCGCGGCAGTTCGTCTCGTACCGCGACGTCGTGGCCCTCGACGATATCGACGCCGTGATGATCGCCTCGCCCGACCATCTGCACTGCCTGCACCTGGAAGCTGCGATCAAGGCGAAGAAAGACGCCTACGTGGAAAAACCGCTTGCCATGGACATGGCCAGCCTCAACAGCGTCTTCGACCTGGTCAAAGCCAGCTCCCAGGTAGTCCAAATGGGAACCCAGGTGCGCAGCTACACCACCAGCGCCGGCTGCAAGAAGCTGTTCGAGTCGGGCGCTATCGGCAAGATCTCGCGCATCGAGCAGTGCCGCAACGGCAGCAGGCCCTATTGGTACTCATGGATGCAGCGTGCCGAAGAACTCAACGCCGCCGACGTGGACTGGAAGGAGTTTTTGGGCGACCGCCCGATGCGCGACTTCGACCCCAAGCTGCTGACCGGCTGGTACGGCTTCCGCGAATTCACCGACGGCCCGATTGCGAACCTGGGGTGCCACTTCGTCGACCTGTACAACTACATCGTCGGCACGACGCTGCCGTTGAGTTGCGTAGCGCAGGGCGGCACCTTCACCTGGAAGGACGAGGGCTTCACCTGCCCCGACCACTGCGAGGCCACCTGGATCTATCCCGAGGAGTTCATGGTGCACTACTCCACGAACTTCGGCAACGGCAGCGGCAGCGTGCACAAGATCTACGGCGATTTGGGCACCATGGACTTGACCAACTGGCGGAGCCCCACCTATTCCGCCGCTGGGGCCATCAAGCCCACCGAGGTGCCCAAGGAGGACACGCCCGTCGAACCGGTCGAAATCCCCGACCACTATCTGGACTGGTTGCAGTGCCTCCGCACGCGCAAGACGACCAACGCGCCGATCGAGGCCGGTTACTATCATTCTGTTCCGGTCATCATGGGCACCCTGGCCATGGACACCGGCAAACGGCAGAGCTTCGACCCGCAGCGGCGCGAGATCCGCGAAGGATAAACGGCGGAACTGGTATGCCCGTGTACGGTTGACTTATCGGGCATCTTCCGCTGACGCAAGATTCATGGAGCTGCCCTCGGGCAGTTCCACCTTGACCGGAACCGGCGCGGCCACGCGATACTGCCCCGGGCGCTGAAGCATGACACGGACGCAATAGGGCCAAACCACGTCGTCACCCACGCCGTAGTCGTGGATTTCAAACCACGATTCGGGCGGGAAGCTCTGGGAGAGCTTGTCGGCCGTGGCGTCCGGATGGACGTTGTGGTCCAGGATGACGGCTCTGCCGCCGCGGGCATCGAGGATGCTGTACTCGGCGCTGCCGTCGGCGTTCGCAATGCGGGCGCCGTGGTAGTAGCGAAACCGCTGGAGCGTGAACGGCGTGTCGGTCTGCACCCGGTGGTCCGCCGCGCCGGTACTCCGGCCGACGCCGATCCGCGAGTCCCAGTTAAGCTGCAACCGGACTCCTTGCGCGACCGGTTCGACGTCCAGGACCCTGCAAGCGATCCGCCGGTTCGGATTGGTGATGAAGACCTCGGCACCGAGCATCGCGTTTGGCTCGGGCGGCGCCGGCTCGACAGTAATCGTGCCGGCCGCACGGTCCGCTTGGACGATCTTGCCCCGATACTCTCCGCTGTCCAGCGTGATGCCGAACCGCCCCTTGGCCAGCCTGGTTCCGCCGACCAACGAGATGGCCAACGGCGTCCCGTCCTTCTCGCGATAGAATCCGAACCGGCCGGCGAATTGGATATCGCCCTCGGCGGTCCGCTCGATCGCAGGGTCTGCCGAATACAACACCGTGTCGGTGTGGTCGGCCAGGCGCACTTCGCATCCGCGCGCGGCGAAGCCCTGCTCGTCGTCGCCGGAGAGCGGCAGCAGCCGGACGTCGGAAACGGCGGGCGTGCCGAAATGCGGTTCGATCAGGCTAACCACCTGCGTTCTCGCCGGGGCTTCGGCCTGGTTGTGCAGCATGATCCACTTCATTTCGTAGGGACCGCCGGCAGGCGATCGGCCGTCGCAGACGTTGACCTCGGCCCCGTCGGCGCCGGCAACGGTAAGCCGCACGTGGAGCCCATCACCCGTCTTGAGCTTCCAGTCGGCCGACCAGGGGCCGGCGGGCCTGCCCCGCTGGACGTTGTACAAGTGGGCGAAGGCGAACATCGGCCCCCGCCAGCCGTAGACGTTCTGCGTGCAGCCGTTCTCCTTCAGCCATTTCGGGTCGCCGTAGGGAACGTCCGGTCCGGCCAGGGTGCCGGGCTGCGGGTTAAGCGCGATGCCCTCGGTCGCGAAATCGCCCTCCTGGCAGTGGAAGCACCACCAGTGATCTTGCCCGCCGGAAATCCGGTGGAAGTCCAGGCAGTAGAAGCGGTCGGGGCCCAGGTCGACCAGGGCCAGCAGCCGCCGCTGCCACTGCTCCGGCGGCAGCTGGTAACCCTCGCCGGCATCCACGCGGTCGACGAGTGCCTGGGCCCGGGCTTCGAAGATCCGCACCGGCCCCGCCTCGGCGAACAACTCGGCCTGGGCCGTCTTCGTGCAGAAGGGGATCTGCCGGGCGACGTTGTGGCTGGTCCACGAATGCTCCCAGTATCCCCAGTTTCGCGGATAGCCCATGTGGCAGAGCAGAATCCCCTCGAATCCTTGCAGGCCCACGTCCAGCAGATCGTCTTGCGTATGCCCGCGGGCGCGGCCGTAGGCCATCCACAGGGCCCGCTTGGCGTCGCCAAGTCCGCCGCGGAGGATGGCAATGCCGTAGCCGTCGTGGATCGAGCTGCGGTCGTTCCAGTCGTCGGGCCACTTGTCGGCCTCCGCTTGAGTTTCCTCCAGGCTGAGCGGGAAGTCGGGCGACGGCTTCCAGCCGGGCGTGTTCGCCAGCGCCCAGGCGAACTTCGGATCGCGGAACTGCCGGTAAGCGTGCTCGAACGCGGCCGGGCTCGCATCGTGCCAGGCGATCTTCGGAAGCTTCTTGTACGCCGGCCAACTGCCGCCGTCGCCGATGTTCGGATAGCTGCGGTCGATGGTCACCGTGTCCATGCAGAAGTCGAAAATATGCCGATAGCGGAGACGCTCGTTCAAAGCCGGATAGCGCGACTGCGGATACACCTCCGGCCGGAGCCGGCGCAGGTGCTCGATGGCATCGACCACGGGCGTGAAGTGAACCACGTGGGCCGCATTGTAGCCGCCGGTCGACTCGTACGGCGCCCCGTCGCGGAAATAATCGTTCGACACGAACACGCGCATCCGCCCTTTGCCGTCGTAGAGCCAGTCGGCGAAATCGCTTCCGCGCGCGTAGTTCAGCACAATCGCCGCACGCAGAATCGCTTCCTGCTCACCCGGCTCGTTCGTCGCGCAAGCGCCGTCCATCACCCCCTGTATCCACACGGCGAAGAGGTTCTCCTCGACGAAACGGCGCACGTCCTCGTGCGTCTTGACGTCGAAGCCCTTGCGCTGAAGGAAGGGGATGATCTCCTCATCCTGGTCGATGACCGGGAAGATGCGGTCGTAGGCCTCGGCGTGGGTGATCAACTGGCCGGGCTGCTCGATCGGGTACGTGGTGAACCCGCTGGAACCCAGGAAAGGCCCTTCGGCGTACAGCCCCTGCCCGAAACGCTCCACCTGGCTCACCCGGTTGCGGTGGCGGTGCTGGGTCATCGTGGCCAGGTAGGCGTACTCCTCGGCCAACCGGCAGAGCGCGACCAGGGCCTTGTGGGCGTAGCGGCGGTCGCCGGTGCGGACGTAGGAGGCCGCGCAGGCGGGGGCGACCATCATCATCCGCCGGCAATAGAACTGGCACAGTTCCGCGATGAACCCATACTTCCGGCCCTCGTGAAGGCACGCGCCGCCGATCCCGTCGTCGGGAAACGGGCCGCTGGTCATGTCGCCGGCAGCGAAGTCGTTCGACGGGTATTCCTCGTCGCCCACCGGACATCGGATCTTCCACCGCCAGGGAAACTCCGAGTCCATGCGCCAGGGATAATAGGCCCGGTTGCGATAGATTTCCTTGCCGTGGATCGGGCAGCCGTGCTCGATGTTCGTCCAATGCCAGCGGGGAATCGTGCTGTCGGGCTGCATGGCCCAGATGTCGTCGTCGGAGGTGTCCAGCCATCCGCCGGTTGCCTCTTTCTTGGGCGTCTTCGACTCGGCGCCGGTAGGAAACGCCTGCTCTGCTTTCAGTTCAGGCAGGCATTCGCCCAGCGGCCATCGCCTTGGAAGCAGCACGCCCTTGAGTTCGCGGAACTCGCGCAGGTTGTCGAAGCTCCATATCTTCAACGGCACCACGACCTCGCCCGCCGGCAGCGCGAAACGTATTTGCACCTTGGGCGCCGCCTTCAGCGCGCGGAAGTAGAACTTCCGAATCTCCGACGCCGCGGGCACCGGCGTGCGATCGAAGAGCACGACGCTTTCAGGCGATGTCACGTCCAGCGCCGGAGTTTCCACCGGCACCTTCAACCCGACCATGAACATTCGCCCGACGCCCACCATGTCCGGCGCATACAGGACCGGCCCTTCCGCCGCCACGGCCGGCAGTGGCGACAGGAGTAGCCAGCAGACGGCGGCGCCAAACATGTGGTAGATAAAACGGTTCATCATTCTCGGCTTCCTCCACAAGCGCTTGTGCTCCTACATTGCTTCTGCCAAGTAACGCAGAATCTCCAGCGCCAACAGCCGGTTGCCCAGGTTGCTCACGTGCACGCCGTCAGGCGTGAAGAGGCTGGGTTTATCGGGGTGGCCGCGGGTGGGCTCGTACACGTCCAGCCACTCGGCCCCGCACTCGCCGGCCACGCGCCGGGCAATGGCGTTGAACTGCTCCAGTGCCTCGGGCTTGCCGAACAGATTATGGGCCCTGCCCGCCGCGCGCCGCTTCTCGGCCGTTGACTGCGTAATCTCGTACACCGACGAGGTGGCCGAGAGCACAACCACTCGCGCCTTCTGCTGTGTATCGGTCTGGACCTTGCGGATTGCCAGGCGGTATTTCTCCTCGAACTGCGCGGGCGGCACGACCGCCTCCTCGTAATCCGTCGTGCTCTTCAATTTGCTGTCGTTGTGCCCGAGGAAGAAGAAGACGTGCGAAGGCATGGGCCGGTAGAGATCGTCGTACATCTCCGGGCGATAACTGCCGGGCTGCCGGTTCAGCCGGTCCCAGACGCGGAGGATGTAATCGCCGCCCACGCCGGCGTTGCGCGCCGTAGCCTGATCGCCGAAACGCTTCCACAGCCAGAAGGCCACCTTGTCGACGTAGTTCTGTCCCCGGCGCTGGTCGGTCAGGCTGTCGCCGATGAACAGCAGATGCGCGGGCAGGGCCGGAAACCGGAGCCCGGCCGCGGCCGTTTCAAACTCTTCGTAGGCCGCCACGTCGAGCACGTCGACGTACAGCGTTTGCAGGGTGTTCGTCGCCTCGTGACGCAGCTCGATCGTGTGGATGCCGGGCTCCGCGTCCGCCGCGGCTTGGAACCGATAGCGGCCGTTGCCCGCGGCGTCCAGTACGATCGTGGAGGACGCGGTTGGCGCGGGAACACCTGCTGCAACATCCACGCGGGCCGTCAGTTGACCCGCCAGCGGTCGGCCTTCCGCGTCGGCCAACGAGAGGGCCAGTTCGATGCTACCGCCGGCCGGAATCATCGCGTGTTGCGGCCGGCTGCCGATCGTCGCGGCCGGTGGCGTCTTCGCCTTGGCAGGCGCGGCCGCCGGCACCGGCGCGACCGCCAGCAGTACAGTTGCAGTGACGAGCCAACGTGAAAAGAGGGCTTTCATGGCAAGTGCTCCTTGACCTTCAGGGGCTGCAATACGCAGGTGGCATGAATGGTGACGCGGACTACTGCTTATCAGGCGCGACTACCGGCCAGTCGTCGGTGCTATATCTTCTCCTGCCTGCACGTTCGAGCTTACTGAGGGGGACCCTCGTAAAACGGTTCCATCAGTGGCCGATACTGGCTCATCAGCGCATCGTAGAAATCCAGCGGCGGTTCGGCGTCGTCCGGCAGGAACGATTGGTACGGGTGCTTCTCGGCATACTCGTCAAACTCCTGCCGGATCGTTTGCAGGACGTCGGGTTTGGTGAGCAGGTCGATGGCCGTGGCTGCCATTGCCTTCGCGCCCGCGTTGACGCCCTTCCAGCCCGTCGAGCCGTAGCCACTGGTGACGGTTGACCAGTGATGCCCTTGCGAGCCAGGCACCCGCCCGGGAAAGCGGATGGTCGCGGTGGGCGTGATGAGCGTCACGTCGCCATGGTCCGACGATGCGCCGCCGGTGAATACCGACGCCGGCCCGCTCAGCTTGCCGACCTTGTCCGGCATCCCTTTTTCCTGAGCGCCCAACTCCTTTTGCAGCGCCCGGGCGAACTCGTGGTCTTCCTCGGACCACTCCGGCATGCCGATCAGTTCGATGTTCTTCATCATCAGTTCAGCCAGGGCCTTGTTGTGATGCGACTGGTGCGCGGCGGCCAGCACCCGCACTTCGGCCAGTTCCGTGCCCGTGGCCAGCGCCGCCCCCTTGGCACAGTTGAGCACCCGCTCGTACATTTCCGCTAGCCTCGCGTCGGAATTGCGCAGGAAGTACCACACACGGGCCCGGTCGGGCACGACGTTGGGCGCTTCGCCGCCGTCGGGGATGACGTAGTGCATGCGGGCGGAGAAGTGGAGGTGTTCGCGGAGGAAGTTCGTGGCGACGTTCATAATCTCTACCGCATCCAGCGCGCTGCGCCCGCTCCACGGCGCGCCGCCGCTGTGCGCCGTCTTGCCCTGGAACGTGTAGATGACCGAGTACATCGCGCTGCCGGTGATGCCATGCGCGGCCGAGAAGCCGACGTCGGTGTGGTTGTTGATCACGACGTCGACGTCCTCGAACAGCCCCGCCCTGACCATATAAGGGCGGCTGACGAGAATCTCTTCGGCGGGCGAGCCGAACAGCTTGACGGTGCCTTCGAGCTGGTGCTCCTCGATTGCCCGCTTCACCGCGATGGCGGCCGCCGTGGCCGCCGACCCCATCAGATTATGCCCGCAGCCGTGGCCCGGCGCGCCGGGCACGACGGGTTCGGGCTTTGGCGAGCGGCCCTTTTGCGAGAGCATCGGCAGCGCGTCGTACTCGGCCAGAATGCCCACCACCGGCTTGCCCGCTCCGAAGGTGGCCACGAAGCACGTGGGCATGCCGGCCAGCCCCTTTTCGACCGTGAAGCCGGCCTCTTCCAGCGTCTGGATCAGAAGGGCGGAGGACTTATGCTCTTGCAGTCCCAGTTCGGCATACGACCAGATTGCGTCGGAAATCCGGCCGAACTTCTCCACCGTTTCCGGCAGGCTGAGCCATTCGAGCACCGACTGCTTCGGTTGCGAAACGCCGTCCTCTTGCGACTCGGCCGGAGCGTGGCGGGCCGGCACAGCGAGCAGGACGAAAGCAGCAAAACAAACCAGGTGCACGGGTTTCATGGAAGTCATCATTTCTCCAGTCGTACAAGGCGTGTTCATCAACAACCGGCCATTCCGGCGTGCGTGCAACCTTTGCCGGCACGGGTTCGATTATAGTTGCCCGGGGCGGGGTGTCAACGAACGCACCGCTGCGGTGTGCGTCTAGGGCCAGGCTGGAACCGTCCGCTCGGACCCCGGGTTTCCAGCCGGGTCAATGCCTGCTGGGCCTAAAACTTGATGATCCCCCGCGAGCGGAGTTCCAGGGCCAGCTTGAGCATCTCGATCATCTCGGGTGTCCAGCGCACGCCGATATCGCCGCCATCGCTGGCCTTGCCGATGCAGGGGCTACCGGGCATCAGGCGGTAGTCGAAGTCCTTTGGGGCTACGAACATCGGCGGGGCACTGAAGCAGCCCTTGCCGGGCTTGGCTTGATTGACAAAGGGGACTTGTCCATGCACGTTGCAGAATTCTATGAGGGCATCGCCCTTGTCGATGCGCACGCTCGGCACAATGCTATTGGAGAGGACACTTCCTTGCGGCAAGTACAACTCGCCACGTATCGTGCACTGGCTCAATTCGATCGGGTGTCTCACATCCTGCATGCCGGGCAACAGAACATTGTCAAACTTGCCTCCGCGCACTAAATATAATGGGCTGCCCCCAAGCCAGAATGAGTTGCTAACATGCAGCGATCCACCTTGAGCATTTGCATTAGCGGCCATTACAACATGGTCGAAATCAGATATTGAAGCGACGTCTACACTGGTGTCCCAGACACCATATACGACTGCCCTTGCAAGCCTGCACGGATTGGCGTGAATAGCTAGGCTGCGGGAATGTGTCCCGCCCGCAAGTGCATGGACTATGACGACTTGCTCAATGTGAACATGACTGGCCGATACGCGCACCAAAATGTGAACTGCCGTGGGCAGACCCGCGGACGTGATGATCGGCCAATTCTCCTTCTTCCCCCGAAGTGTCGTGCCCGGCTTGTTGAGCATGATCACCTCTTTATACGGCCCATTATCCTGAATCTCGATCAGGCTGTTCGGAGGGGCCGCGTCGATGGCCTCTTGGATGCTCTTGAAGTCGCCTTTGCCGTCCTGACGCACGGTGAACATTTGGCCCAGGTCGGCCACGCTCTTCTCGAGTTCGGCGAAAGGCGGCTTGCGCGCGTCGTCGGTCACGACGTCCGTATTGGCGTACTCGGTTTTGAGCCGTTCGACCAGCGGACGGAGGTCGAAGAGTTGCTCCTTCTCGAAGTGGCCCACCGCCTCGGCGTAGAGCCGCTCAGCCTCGTTTTCATGCGCGCCCTGCTCGGCCGTGACCCGCGCGGCGGCGATCGCCGTTCGGCGGGCTGCCAGCCACGGCGTGCCGGCGTACTTCTTCTCCACGGCGGCAAGTGCGTCGAGCGCCTTGACGAACTCGCCTGCGTCCAGCAGCGCCCGGGCCGCGTCGAACGCCGCCTGGGCCAGCGGGCCGCGGTAGGGGCCGATGTCGATGCCCATCTCGCCGGCCCGGGCCAGTAGCCGCTCGGCCAGTTCCACGTCGCCGATGCTCAAGGCGAACACGCCACAGCTCAGCCAGTCGTCGCCGCTGGCCTTCTCGACCACCAGTTGCAGCAGCTTGCCCGGGGCCTGGGAGCCCAATTCGCTCCACGGCAGCACCTCATCCCGCCCCGTGGCCAGCGTGGCTGTGATCGCCCCCTGGTTCGCGCCGGTCAACTCGCCGGCAAAGCCGCGGAGCATCAGGTCGGCCTTCTTCAGCGGCGGGTCGGCCGCGTTGATCCGCGCAACCATCCGCTCCTTCAGCGCTGCCATGCGTCGCAGTTCGTCCTTGCGGCGAGCCAGCCGCGCGGCGAGCCAGCCGCGCGGCGAGCTGTTCGTCGTCAAACCGCACGCTTTCCAGTGCCCCAATCGCACCGGTAAAGTCCCACGCGGCCACCTTTTGCTCCGAATCCTCCGTGGCTGCCCGCCACTTGGCCTCGAGTGCCTCAATCGCCTCGATGGCGGCCACCTCCTGCGAGGTCGGACCGGGAGACGCCGGCTGCGGCTGGGGTTCCGGTTCGGGTTGCTGCGGCGGGGCTTGCGGCTCGGGCTGCGGCTGCTCCGCGGGCTTGGGCTCCGGGGGCGACGGCACGGCGGCCACGTCCGCTTCCGCAGGGGCGGACGCATGCCACTCGACCGCGACCCGGTGCGCTTCGCCCCGGGCCAACTCGATCGTCCGGCTGAACGGCTGGTAACCACGCCGGTCGGCCCAGACCAGCCGCGTGCCCGGCTGGGCAGGAACTTCGAACTCGTCGGGGCTGTCCGGGTCGGAGGGCAGCGGCACAGGCCGGCCGTCCACTTGCAGCCGCGCGCCCTCCCGCGCCTCGACCGGCCAATGGAACACCAGCCGGGCCGTCGGCACCCACTCGGGTTTCACCGAGACTCGCTTTCCCGGCTCGATGCGCACCGTTTCTTCGTAAGGTTCAAACCCCTTGCGTGCCAGGCGCACCGCGTACGTGCCCGGCCGGCTGGGAATCTCCCACGGCTCCGAATCGGGAATCCGGACGCGCATGTTGTTCACCCGCAGGTCGGTCGACGCGCGCTGCTCGTCCGGGAGGCGCAGCACCAGTGCCCCTTGCTGGGGCACGGCCGGTTCCTCCGCAGGCGGCACCGTCGCCGACTGCTCGGCCGGCCCGTCGCGGCGTATTGCCCAAATCAGGGCCCCGGTCAGCAGGATAATCGCTACAGCCGCCGCTGCGCCGAGGACAAGCCGCCGGTTCTGCGCCGGTTGGGGCGCTGGAGTGCCGGCTGCCCGCCGCCCGGGCGTGATGGCTTGCAGGAAGTTCGTCAGGCTGCTGGAAAGCGGCCCCCGCGTGTCCTCCAATGCCGGGCTCGGCGCGGCCTGTGGCGGCGCCTTCTTTGCCCGGGCGAGAAGTCCCACCAGATTGGCGCCTACGCAAAATGGTCCCACGGCGTCGGCCACCTCGCCCGGCGTCTGGAACCGTCGCGCCGGGGCCTTCGCCATCATGCGGTTGAGAATAGCGGCGACTTCTTTCGGAACATCGCCACGGAATCGCGAGATTGCCGGCGGCGAGTGCTTCGCGTGCGCGACCACCTTGTCCATGACGCCTGCGTAACGCGGCTGGTCGAACGGCGCCCGGCCGGCCAGCAGCTTGTACAGTGTGCAGCCGAGCGAGTAGACGTCGGCCCGGATGTCGATGTGATGCCCGTCGGACGCCTGCTCCGGCGCCATGTAGTCGAGCGTGCCCAGCGCCATGCCCGTGCTGGTCATCTCCTCGCCCGGACGGCTCGCCTCGAAGCGCGCCAGCCCCAGGTCGAGGATCTTCACCTGGCCCGTGGTGGTGAGCATCAGGTTGCCCGGCTTGATGTCGCGGTGGACCAGTTGATTCTCGTGCGCGCACTGCAACCCCAGGGCCGCTTGCCGGATCACTTCGCAGGCATCGGCCACCGGCAGCGGCCCCGCGTGGCGCAGCACGCCCGTCAGGTCCAGCCCATTGACCAGTTCCATCACCAGGAACCGGGTGCCTTCGATTTCCCTGGCGTCGTACGCGCGGACGATGTTCGGGTGGTCGAGCCGGCCGACGGCAAGCATTTCGCGTTCGAAGCGAGCGATGGCCTTCTCGTTGCCCAGCCGTGCGGTGGTGAGCACCTTCACGGCCACCTCGCGTCCGAGCTTCGTGTGCATGCCCTTATAGACCGCACCCATGCCGCCTTCGCCGAGCTTCTCAGTGAGGCGGTATTCGCCGAGTTCCCGGACGGGTAACTCGAACTCGGCGGTTGGCGCCAGCGACGGCGCATGCGCCCCCCGCGGGCGCGCTCCGGGAACCGGCGGCGGTCGTTTGGCAGGCGGGCCGTCTCTCTGCCGGGGTTTTGCGGTGCGCTGCAACGCATCCCGAAGCTGCGCGTCGTAAGCCGCCTTCTTCTCAGCGCCCAGCAAGGTCACGCGCGCCGTGGCCACTTCGTTCAGCAGCCGCTGGCACTCGGCGGCGTGCTTGCCCGCCTGGAACGTGCGCAAGTGGATCATACGCTGGTCGGCGGCGTTTTCAATGACGGCCGGATTGGCCTCGAACAGCGACAGGCCCATTAGCCGGTAATGATTCGGCGGCTGTTCCGCCGCCGGAATGCCCAGCCACTGGTAGTAGGGATCGAACGCCTGGGTCATGACGACTTCCTGCCCGTTGGGAAGTTGACAACCACTTGCCGGACCCGGCCTCGCCTTGCCTTGGCGCTTCAGCCGGCCCGACACCGCCTCTGCCGCCAGGAGCTTATCCCAAGGATTGCTCGATAAGGTAAGTGAACCCCGAAAGGAAAACCCAGGGATCAGTGTAGCCGAAGACTCCCGGGCAGTCAATCGCCACGCAGTTCCGGGCAATCCTGTGTTTGGCAATCGTGTTTAGCGAGATTTACTGGCTGCATGCAACGATTGCTGGAGTGCCGCCTCCTGGCCCGGATTATTCGTATGTAGTGGGTCAAGGTCGCGCGGGTCGTTGGTGGGCCCGCACAAGCCGCAACCAAGCTGATTCACAGCCCGCCGCCTGGATGCACGTTGGCAGTAGCGACCGATGGCCCACCGAAGAAGCGGCTTGTTTGACCCACCCTACCTATCATGAATAATCCGGGCTGGCGGTTCTCTCAGCCGGCCGAGGCTGGGACTGCAGCGACGGCACAATTCCACGTTCTCTCGGCAGATCGGACAGAATCTTGCTCGCAAACGCGGCAGCGACCAGCGAGCCATACCATGAGGTGATGAACCGACCTCAAGGCGGCCCAAGAAATGTCTTGCCACACGCGACTGATGTTGTTATCGTGCAGACCTTCTCTTTACAAGTACTCCTCCAAACGGTTATTCGGCTATGGCTCATCGGCTGTATTTCGCTCTGCTGGTTGTTCCGTGGTTTCTCGTGGCTGCGGGGGCCGACGAGTCGGTGCCGGCGCCTCCGGGATTGCTCCGGCTGCCGCCGATCGACGAGCCGGCGGGCGAATCAGGCGAATCCACAGCTTCCGAGGCGGACGAGGCAACTCCGACCGCGCGGCCGCCCGACTATGTGCCGGTGTTCCTCTTCCCAGCGTATACGGAAATGGCCGCGTGGAGCGGTAGCTTTGAACTCGGGCTGGACGGCAGTACGGGAAACTCGGAAACGTTCAATTTGCGGTTCGGGCTCGACTTGGAACGCAAATGGGACATCCACCAGATCGACATCGACCTGGACTACATGCGCAAGACAGCCAATGGAGTGGACACCGCCAACCGCTCCTTTCTCGACTGGCGCTATGAACGGCTCTTCCGTGATACGCGTTGGACCTGGTTCGTCCACGGCACCTTCGAATACAACGACTTCGAGGCGTGGGACTCCCGCGTGACGGCCGATACGGGTCTTGGCTATAAGCTGATCGCCACCGATTCGACGAAGCTGACAAGCCGGGCCGGCGGCGGTTTTTCGCGCAAGATCGGATTGCCCGAGGACGAATGGATTCCCGAACTCGTCCTGGGGCTCGACTTCGAGCACAAGGTGGGCAAGCGGCACCGGCTGAAGGCGAAGGTCGATTACATGCCCGACGTCACCGACTTCACCACCTTCCGCATCAACTCGCAGGCGAGCTGGGAGATGCTCATCGACGAGGGAATGAACCTCAGCCTGAAGTTCAGCGCCCTGAGCCGGTACGATAGCGCCCCGAAAGGTGCGAAGCCGCACGACCTCGACTACTCCGCCGTGGTCATGTGGCGGTTCTAGTGCGGATTATTCATGACGATGTAGGGTGGTGACAAGCAAGCCAAGACCCTGGTGGGAGTTCGGTCGCTTGGCCGGGCCTGCTTCCAAGCGCACGGCGTGCAAACCGCCCAGGCGTGGCTTGCGCAGGCCCACCAAGGACTTACGCGACCTTGTCCCACCCTACATGAATAATCCGGGCTAGCCAGGCGAGCGGCGAAACCGGATTTGCCGTAGCGGCGTCTCTCCGAGACGCCGAAATCCGAGTCTCGGAGAGACTCGACTACAAGGTCGTCGGTAAGATTCTCTCTGCCGCTCGCCTTATCGCTCGTCGAGCGGCACGTAGTCGTTCCGGGTTGGGCCGACGTATACTTGCCGCGGCCGGATGATCTTGCCTTCCGGATCGTCGTGCTGCTCCTTCCATTGGGCAATCCAGCCAGGCAGCCGCCCGATGGCGAAACACACGGTGAACATGTTGGTAGGGATGCCCATGGCGCGCAGCAGGATCCCACTGTAGAAATCGACGTTGGGATACAGTCGCCGCTCAACGAAGTACGGGTCCTTCAGGGCAAGCTCTTCCAACTTTCGGGCGATATCGAGCAACGGGTCGCTCCGCTTCATTTGCCGGAAGACTCTCTCGCACACCGCCTGGAGGATTTTAGCCCTGGGATCGTAGTTGCGGTATACCCGATGCCCGAAGCCGTAGAGGCGGAACGGGCTGTTCTTATCCTTGGCTTCGCGGATGCAGTCCTCGGGCAAAAGCCCGCCCTGGTGGATGCGTTCGAGCATTTCGACCACCTCGACGTTCGCCCCGCCGTGGAGGCGGCCCCACAGCGCCGAAACCCCCGCCGCGCACGAAGCAAACAGGTTCCCCTTGGCCGACCCGACCGTGCGGACCGTCGCCGTGCTGCAGTTCTGCTCGTGGTCGGCGTGGAGGATGAACACGAGGTTCAGCGCATCTTCGATTTCGGGCGTGACGATGTACTGCCGGTACGGAATCGAGAACATCATGTGCAGGAAGTTTGCGCAATACCGGAGCTTCGGATCCGGGTAGATTGCCGGCAACCCCTGGGAGCGGCGATACGAAAATGCGGCGATCGTGCGGACCTTGCTGATGAGCCTCGCCGCCGCCTGAACCAGCGACTCCGTAGTTTCCAGCGCGAGCAGTTGCTGATGGTAGCACGCCAGGTTGCTCAGCGTTGCTGAAAGGATGGCCATCGGCGGCGCGTCGACCGGCAGGTGCTGGAACTGGTGCCGCAGTCCTTCGTGCAGCAGCTCGTGGTCGGTGAGCAACTCGCTGAACTCGCAAAGCTCCTGCTTCGTGGGCAGTTTGCCGCTGATCATCAGCCAGGCCACCTCGACGAAGTTGGGGGTTTGAGTGAACTGTTCGATCGGGATTCCCCGATAGTGCAGCACGCCGGCCTCCCCGTCGAGGAAGGTGATGGCGCTCTGGCACGTGCCCGTGTTGCCCAGCGATGGATCGTAGGTGATCAACCCCGTCTGGTCGCGAAGCCGCGTGATGTCGAGCGCCCTCTCGCCTTCGGTGCCCGTAATGATGGGCAGGTTGTATCGCTTTTCACCAATGGTCAGTACGGCATGGTCCGGCATAGTTCTCTCCAAGTGGCATTCCAGCGGATGGGGAGGGATTCGAACCCCCGGTGGACTTTCGCCCACAGCGGTTTTCAAGACCGCCGCCTTAGACCACTCGGCCACCCATCCAGGCTATGCAGAAGTTTACCACGAAACGGGCCGGCCGGAAAGCGGGAACCATACGATGCATGCGAAGAGGACAGTCTTCTGTGAATGTTACGTTTCGGGAAACGCTTCCGGAAAGATCAGCGCATCGGCAAAAGCCGTTTGAAACGCGGGGTTCGTGGAGAGATCGACGTGCTCGGTCGTTCGCGCGATTTCCTCGGCGCGATGGTGGTCCCGGCGCGAAAGGGCTGTCGCCTTCGCCCCTGCCAGCGACGTGTTTCCCTGATATCGGATGCGGTGCCGCTCGACACAGTGCGGCAAGAGCCCGATGCGCTGGGCGTTGCTGCGACGAATGAAGTTGCCGAATCCGCCGGCAATCAGGACGGCGTCGAGTTGTTCCGGCGCCAAGCCGGCCTGTCCCAGCAGAATCCCGATTCCGGCCCGGATGGCGCCCGTGGCAAGCTGCAGCTCCCGCAGGTCGCGCTGGGTGAGCAGGATCGGCTTGCCGGTGCCGGTCTCGCCGGCAGGCGCGAGTACGATGGCCGGCTTGCTTTCATAGCGAGTGGCCCGTTCGGCCAGGTCGGGCAGCAGACCCGGCGGCAGTTCGTCGCGGTCGAGCAGCCGGCCCTGCGGCGTGAGCATTTCGTGCCGCAGCAGTTCGGCGGCGGCGTCGATCAGGGCGGAACCGCACAGACCTACCGGCGGCACGCCGCCAATGACGTTCAGGCGCAGGCGTCCGTCGACCACGACCTTCTCGATCGCGCCGGTACTGCCGCGCATTCCATGCATAATGCGTGCGCCCTCGAACGCCGGGCCGGCCGCAGTGGAAGCCGCCATGAGCTTGCCGCCCGCCCAGAGGACAATCTCGCCGTTGGTCCCGATATCGACCAGAAGGGTCGGCCCCGCACTGTCGGTCATCGCGGTCGCCAGGATGCCGGCGACCGTATCGCCCCCGACGAAGCCGCCGATGACCGGCATGACGTACATGCGCCCGCCGGAGTGAATGTTCAGCCCCAACTCCCGGGCCTCGCAGCACAGGCCGGGGCCCATCCCGGGTACAAAGGGGACCTCGCCGAGCGGCTTGGGATCGATGCGGCAGAGAAGCTGCTGCATGGTCGTGTTGCCCGATACAGCCACTTGATAGATTTGGTCGCGGCCAATGCCTGCGGCGGACGCCAACTCGCCGACCATCGCGTCGAGGGCCCCGGCCACGGATCGGCTGAGTTCGTCCAGGCCGTCGCGGCTGCTCGTGGCGTAGACGATGCGCGAGAGCACGTCGTCGCCGAATCGGGTTTGCGGGTTCAGCCGCGAGGCAATCGCCCTCTGGTGGCCGGTGTTTGCATCGAGCAACGCCGCCACCAGCGTGGTGGTGCCCAGATCGACGGCCACGGCGAACTGCTCCGCTTCGGTATTGTCCGGCTCGAAGTCGATCAGGCGCGTTCCGGCGATCACTGCCGTTCCACGGAAGCCGGTTTGGCGGAGCCGGCCGGGCAGACGTCGTGCCATGGCCAGGTCGATTTCCAGCGGTCCCGTCGCCTGCTGAAGTCGGACCACGTCGGGCGCGTCGTCGCCACGAGTGGGAGGGGCCAGTTCGACGTAGCGTTTGCGGACCTCCGGATCGGGCGCGGTGGTTGCCGCCGGGCCGGAATGGTCGAGAATCTGGTGTCCGGCCGCCAGGAGCGACGTTTCCGGCACCTCGACGGTTGCCGGGCCGCACACGGTGGTCTGGCAGGCCAGGCGGAACCCATCGGCAAGCTCTTGGTTGGAGAAATGCCGCTTTTCGGCCGGCGTCGGCGGACATAACTCACCTGCGATGCGTACGCGGCACTTGCCGCACACCCCGGCGCCGCCGCACGGCTGGTCCAAGACGATGCCGGCGCCCGCCGCGGCTTCCATCAGTCGCGTGCCGGGCAGGACGTAGACGGTCTGGCCGGAGGGCTGGAACGCTATGGCGACTTCCGTTTCAAGCATGGCACGGCTCGGTTGGGCGGTCGGCGGTCTCGTGCAGCAACTCGACAAACTTCGCAACCGAGGGCGTGAACACTTTCCGCTGCTTGTGGATAATGCCCAGGGGGCGGCACAGTTCGGGCGCCCTGAGCGATACGGCACGAAGAAGCCCGGCCTTCACTTCCATCTGGACGGTCGGCTCCGGCAGGATGCTGACCCCCACGCCAATGGCTACCGCCTGCTTGATCGTCTCGATATTGTCGAACTCCATGACCACCGACACGGCCACCGACCGGTGGCGGAGGTAGCGGTCAATCTCCTTACGGATACTCAGATCGCGGTCGAACGCAATGAAGGCTTCTCCGGCCAATTGCTCGACGGTAATCTCTTCTTGCTGTGCCAAGGGATGCGCGGGATTGCACGCGAGGACCATCCGCTCGCTGCGCCAGGGGATGACGGCCAGATCCGGGGAGGCGGCAGGATAGGAAACGATACCCAGATCGACCTCGGCGCCGATCACGTGCTCGTAGACCTTGTTCGGCCGCTGGTATTCCAGCCGAACCTTCGCCTTCGGGTAGCGCTGCATGAACTCCTGCATGCAGCGCGTCATGTGGTGGAGCCCGACCGAGTAGATGGCCGCCACGCGAACCACGCCGGTCGTCTCCAGGCGGAGCGAGTGGACCCGGGCCTCCACCGAATCGTACAGCTCCAGCACCTCGCGAAAGCCCTCATAGCAGGCTTGCCCCTCGGGCGTCACCACAAAGGGCCGCTTGGCGCGGTCGATAAGCTGCATGCCGAAGTGCCGCTCCAGCCGGCGAACCGATTGCGTCGCCGCCGATTGACTGACCTCGTTCAGCGCCCCGCCGCGCGAGAAGCTCTGATGCTGAACGACGTCGCAGAATATCCTGAGCGTTTCGATGTTCATCCCGGCAGTCTAGCATAAGCACTGCTTATGCACAATGCCCGTTCAGAACACACCGAACGCCAAGTACCAGCCAACGACGAACGCCAGCAGCAGTAATAGCCAGTGTGATACTCCCATACCCAAGCCTAGCATATCAATTTGAGGGGAAGCTGGTAGTCTTAATGAGGTCGAATCGGCCGCAAGCCCCGTTCGGACCGCCACTGGTTGAGCATTGCGAGGGCTCGCGGCTCGTGGGCGAGCAGCTTCACAATTTGCGAGCCGGTCGTATTCAACAGCGTGCCAGCCCGACGCGGTTCGGCCCCGTAGGCCGCCAGTACGTCGAGCGCCTCGGCCAGCAGGCTGGGAAAATCGTCGTGTGCGGCCGACACCTCGATGCGGCCTGCCCGCAGGCGGGTTTGCCAGAGCCGACTCGGAACGCATGGTTCGGGCACGGGGGACCGGATCGCCAGGGCAAGGTTCACTCGCAGGCGGAAGGCGGCCACGCGGCGGTTTTCGGCCTGACTGCGTCGCTCGTTAGCCTCCGCAGCTACCCCGGATGGGGAGTGCACAAGCTGGACCGCCGTTTCCACCTTGTTGCGATGCTGTCCTCCCGGTCCAGACCGCCGCAAGCGACGCGACTGGCACTGGCCAAGCAGCGTCTCGGCAGGCAGCGAGGCCGGATGTTGATGATCTTGGTTGGGCATTGGCCCGGATCGGCTCTTCCGTTTCTAGGTGCAGACAGCCTTTATTCCAGGGACGGCACAACGGCGTGTACCTACTCCATTGCCTCGGCCTGCACCTAGAAACGGAAGAACCCCCGGATTGTTCAGGACGGGCAGGGTGGCAAGTCCCGCGAGAGCATGTTTAGGGCAAGCTGCCGTTTGGGGTCGCCGGCAAGGTAAAGTGTTTGCGTGGGGAATGCGAACTCGATGCCCGCCTTCTCGAACTCCTCGAATATCCGCAGGTTCAGCCGTTGTGCATGCTCCATGAAGTCCCAATAGGCCGGCGGGGCGTACCAATAGATTACGAGGATGTTCAAGCTGTCGGCGTTGAAATCGCTGAAGAATACCCGCGGCGGGAATTCGTCCCCGTTGACGGTCGGGCGAATCGGCTCGCGAATGTCTTCTTCTTCCAGGATTGCGCGAAGAATGGCGACTGCCTGCTCGATTTTTGCACGTGGTGTGTCGTAAGTTATCGTGACGTTCATCAGTCGGCGGATGGTCGGGCGACGGCCGATATTCTCCACCGACTCGCTGACGATCTTGGAGTTGGGAATGTTCACCTGATGCCCCGTCAGGGTGCGGATCTTGGTCGAACGGAAGCCGATTTCTTCAATCATTCCGTCGTAACCGGCGAACACGATACGTTCGCCGATATGAAAGGGCCTGTCGAGCAGAATCGTGATCGAACCGAAGATGTTCTTCAGCGAGTCCTGCGCGGCCAGTGAGACCGCCAGGCCGGCGATGCCGAGGCCGGCCAGCCAGGTTCCGATGTTCTGGTCGAACACCGATTGGATGACGAACATGGCGCCGAATATGACAACGAACACGCGGAGCGACTTGCGAATGAGCGGGGTAAGCTGCTCGTCAAGCGTGCTTTCCGAGTGTCCGATCACGCGCCGGATCAAAACGTCGAGAGCGCCAACCAGGTTGAACAGATACCAGAAGACGGCGAGCGATTGAATCAGCAGCAGGGTCTTTGCGGAGAAGGTGCGCAGCTCGGGCCCCATTCTCAAGTTCGCCAGTCCGAGCCCCAGACCCAAACCCAGCAGCGACAAACCGACGGGCCCGGCCAGCCCGGTCAGTAGCCGGGCGCGGCTTCTCCAGCCGCGGCGGTGCATGCGTTTTCCCAGGTGCAGGAGCACCATCGACGCGATTCGACCGACCACGACCCCGGCGAGGATGCCGCCCAGAAGCAGACCCCACTGGGTCAATGAGTTGTTTTCGAGGAACGCGTTGATGTTGAGGCTGTCCAGCAGCGACGTGAACGGCGTTTGCCCCTCGTCGCGTGGAACGGCGTTGGAAACGCGGTCGGCATCGCCGGCGTGCAACTCGGGCCTCTGCCGGAGCGCTTCGGTCTGAGCGAGTGCCAGCGGTGATGCCGAAAGGGCCGCAACAAGAACGGCGACGGCTGAAAACAGCGGGAGACGGTCCATCGAAAAACGCGATCACCGGTCAGGGAGCCGGGTTCCGGGTGAAGTCGGCCATGAAGGTTCCGTTATCGGCTACGCTGAACAGCGGCCGGTAGGGGCTTTTCAGGGCGCAGGCGGCGGGTTGACCAAGATACCAGACCAACTGAATGTTCACGGCCCACGATTCCCTTTGCTGCCCCTCTTCGCCCCGCGGGCTCTTGGGAGCCAGATAATTGATGCTGTTTTCCAGTGCCAAACCGTGCCCGATGGGCAAGCGGATGTCGGCTCCGAAGAGTCCGTCGCCGTGGCCGCTGAACCCGGCCCACAACCGGCCGTCGCCGCCGCGCTGGAAGTGCCTCCGGTAGTAGAAAGCGAACAGATCGGTCGAGTCCAGCCGCCCGTCGTACACGCGGTCGTGGTCCAGGCCGTATGCCCCCCAGTAGCCAAGCTCGCCGCCGGTGGGGAACCGCCAGGAAGTCTCCGTGCGAATCTGCTTCAGGTTGGCATTGGTATAGTAGCTGTCGCTGAGATAGTCGAACGCCACTCCGGAGTTCAGCCCAATAGACTGGCGGCTGAAGATGCCGGCGGTGAGGAAGACCTGATTGCGGTCCTGGCCGGGATTGATTTCGTTCTCGACATCCCGCCCGGTGAAATTGCTGTGCACTACGTTCACCCCAAGTTGGTAGCCGAGGCCCCAGGGACCGCCAAGCGGTGATCCGAAGTTGACGCCTTCGTGAAATCCGAAGTTGCCATTGCGGCCCTCGTCGAGCGGTCCTTTGAACCCGTGGACGCCGGCAAACACCGACAGGTCGCGCAGCAGTCCGCGATACCTGGGATGTCCCACCCACCAAAGCGGGCCAATCGCGTAGGCATCGCAGTCGTCGTAACCCCCTTGTCCACAAGGGGCACAAGCGTCGTGGTGTTCGTAGGTCACGTCGCATCCGCCCCAACCGCCTTGGCAGCCTGCGCATCCGTCCATGCCGGGAGCGAATGCGCCTTGCGGTGGATGCCCGCCGGGCATACCTCCGTTGGGCAACGGTTCGAGGTACACGCCCTCAGCAGCGGCCCTGGCGGCCTCAGCCGGCGTCAGTTCGTACTCCTCGAACGCCGATACTTGTCGTACCTGTCCCGTGGCCGAGCCATTCGCGCCGGCCGCCCTGGTGGCAGGTGCTGCGTGGTTCGCGCCAGGGTGATGCGGCACCGCGGCATGTCGAGCGCCTTGGACCTGATGCGGCTCGGCCCGGCCGAGCATCCGCTGTTCCCATTGGCGGCGAGCCATTGGGACGCCGGTGAACGTCTCTTGCAGATCGATCTGTGCCTGCGTTTCGAGGGCAAGCAGACCAACCAAACCGCACGCACCCAGTAGAGTGCTTGCGACGAAGTTTATTCTCGTTACCATGAGTGAAACCTCCGATTTGGGGGGGTCGGACCGGATACCGGCGTCCGACACGTGAACGTTCCTCCATATCGGAAGCTTCCCAGCCCGAACTTCCGTTAAAATCGCAAAAATCAGAAAGGATGACGCAAATTGCCTATACCCCCATACGCTTTGCGAGCATTGTATGCGGCAAGTTTTTCTGGCAGGCTGGAGAGTGCCACAGCCCGGATTATTCATCACGCGAGCTGCCGCTTGCTTTGGGACCATTCGGGGGCGTTTTCTCAGCGGAGCGGCGCGAGCCGCCCGGTTTTCCACTGTAATACCGGACGGCTCGCGCCGTGCCGCTACAAGGTAAAGGGCATTGGGCTAGCACCCAGCGGCTAATGAATAATCCGGGCCAGGGGCTGAGTTCGCCCGGCCCGGGGCACAATAGCAAGCCTCCCGATGCGCGACACCGCCTCCAAACGTGCCAGAAGATCTTGCCACACCACACCCGCACGCGGAGCCTTGGCGCCTGGGCTAGCCCCAGGTACAATGATCCAAAGGGACTCATCCTGCATACCGGGGCGGCGGGACCAGCTCGGGGCGAGAGGCAATTCATGTCGATAGCCGGGCACGATTCCAGTGCAGATTTCGGCCTGGAGCCCTACGTGATCAACGAAGGGGTGCCGGCCGCGGGCGACGATCAGGCGGTGGTCTGGCTCGATGGCGACGTGCTGGCATGCGCGTGCCCCGACTGCAACGCCCCCATGTCGATCCGGCTCTGGCTGATGCTGGCCGACTGCTTCCGGTGCGGCGCCACCATCGAGTTAACCGAGGAGCAGGAACGGGAGGCACTGCGTCTGCTGCGCGAGCGGGAGACGCAGCGACGGGCAGAGTCGGCGGCGGCCGCCGCCGCCATCCAGCCGCGCATCACGCGCCGACCCAAACGGGCGGATGCCGAGTTGCGTAAACCCGAGCCTCGTATCCACCGGCCTGCTCCGCCGGTACCCAGCCGGGCCGCGTCGCCAGCCGCGCCGACGGAGACCGGCCCGCCGCGTCAACCGGCGCAAGCACGCGACTCCGGCGCCTGGTCCGATCCGTCGCCGGCCGCCGCGCCGAAACCGCCCGGTTCGCCCGAAACGATGCCGGTCCGCCGCCGCGTGGCCGCTTCCCAAGCGCACCGTGGCGTCCGGGCGCGTGTGCGCCAGCTCTACAAGCGCGGCGGGCTGGCCGTGTGGCTTTCCGAGTTTCTGCGCGACCTGCCGGCATGGCTGGTGAGCTTCGTGTTCCACCTGGTGCTGCTGCTGTTGCTGAGTCTTTGGATGGTGGAGCCGCTGCAAGAGCAAATCACCCTGACGCTTTCCACTTCGATCAGCGAGCACGACCTGGAGGGCCAAATCGGGGAGTTGAACCCGAAGGTCGAGCCGCTCGATTTTGAGGACCCCGGCGCGATCGAAGTGCTGCACGCCATCGACGACCCGGGGGCAGGGCGCCAAGTCAAGCCGGAACTCGATCCGGCCGACCTGCCCATGGACCTGCACGCCGCGGTTTCCTACATTCCCAGCGCCGTCGTGCGCGAGGTAGACCCCATGCCGCCGGTGCGTGCGGGCAGCATGCTCAGCGGGCGCGATCCGAAAGCCCGCGCACACCTCGTGCAGGCAACGGGCGGCACGTCGCAAACCGAGGCGGCCGTGGCGCGCGGCCTCGAATGGATCGCCCGCCGGCAGAACAGCGATGGAAGCTGGAGCCTCCACGACTTCCACAAATCGCCGGGCGCCGATGGAAAGGGCGAGGGCATGGGCTCGGAACGCAGCCACATGGCCGGAACCGCACTCGCCCTGCTGCCGTTCCTCGGCGCAGGTCAAACTCACTTGAGCGGCAAGTACACCGAAAACGTGTTCAACGGGCTGAAGTGGCTGCTCGAGAACCAGCATTCCGACGGCGACCTGCGCGGGGCGGGGTCCGGACGCATGTACGCGCACGGGCTGGCCGCCATCGTTCTGGCCGAGGCCTATACATTGACCGGCGACGACCAGCTTCGCGAGCCCGCCCAATTGGCGCTGAACTATATCATCCGCGCGCAGCATCCGGCCGGTGGCTGGCGTTATGAACCTCGCCAGCCGGGCGACACGAGCGTGGTGGGCTGGCAGCTTATGGCGCTTCAAAGCGGGCGCATGGGGCAGCTTCGCGTGCCGCGGAAGACGTTTGATCTGGCCTCAGACTTCCTTGACAGCGTTCAGCGCGATTCCATCGGCGGCCGGTACGCTTACATGCCGGGCCGGCAGCCGACGAACGTCATGACGGCCCAGGCCCTGCTCAGCCGCCAGTATCTCGGTTGGCCGAAGGACCACCCCGGGCTCCGCGACGGTGCCCGCTTCCTGCTTGAGAACCACCCGCCCAGCAAGGAAGCCCCGGACGTCTACTACTGGTATTATGCAACCCAGGTGATGCACCACTTGGGCGGCGACCTGTGGCGGCGGTGGAACGCCCAAATGCGCCGCGTGCTGTGCGATACGCAGGAAAGCACGGGCCACGAGGCGGGAAGCTGGGCGCCCCGCGGGCCCTTTGCCGATCGCGGGGGCCGGCTGTTCATGACCAGCCTTGCCGTCTGCACGCTGGAGGTGTACTATCGGCACTTGCCCCTGTATGCCGACGACCTGATCGAGCAGACCGAACGCCTCTTGCAGGAAGAGGAAGATACGGATGCCGAATTGCTCGAAGAGACCCGATAGATGCCACTCTGACTCTTTGGAAAGGTGATGTACCATGCAGAAAGCGATTCGATTTGCCGCTTGGTTTCTGGCGCCGTGTGCGTTGGGTATGCTGGTCTTGTGTTGCGCGGGAATTGCCGCGGACGAACCCGCTCCGGCGGAAAAGGTGTTGTTTGAAGATCGTTTCGAGGGGAAGCTGGCCGGAGGCTGGACCTGGCTGCGCGAGAATCCGGCCGCGTGGCGGCTTCGTGACGGCGCGTTGGAAATTGCCATCGAGCCGGGCCTTGCCCACAACGTGAAGAATGCGCTGGTGCGCCCCGCCCCGGACCGTCGCGAGGGCAAGTACGCCTTCGAGGTGACCGTGACCAATACGGTGCTTCCCACGCAGCAGTACGAGCAGGCGGGCATTACGTGGTACACCGGCGGCAAGCCGGTCTTCAAGATCGTCAAGGAGCGGATCGACGGCGACCTGTACATCATTCCCGGCCGGAAGCCCATGGACGCCAAGACGGTCCAATTGCGGCTGGTGGTCGACGGCCAGCGGTGGACCGCGCAGTACCGGGCCAACGTCGAGGGTGAGTTCCTCACGGCGGCCGAAGGGACGCTGCCCCCGCCCGGCGACGACCAGGTGAGCATCCAAGGCTATCACGGCCCGCCCGACGCCCAGCACTGGATCCGCTTCCAGGACTTCCGCATTTTGCGGCTAAATCCGTAGTTTGCGTGTGGTATAATTTTGCATGGATTCCCTGCAACGCTCAACCAACCCGGCCTCCGTGGATGCCGCTGCCGAACTGCCGCACGCCGCGCCGGCGGACCAGCCCCATAGCGTGTCGGATATCGCCGCGCGGCTGCTGTCGGCGTACACGGTTGAGAACGGTTGGGCGCATCTGGCTGGTTGCCAGCTTGAGGACCGGCCCTTTCTGCGGCTTGGGGTCTACGGCGCCGACGGGCCGGTAACCCGCTTTGTCTCCATGCAGGGCAAGCCGCTGGACCCGGGAACGGTTACCGAGCTGGGCCTGTGGAAGCTGGTCGATCTGCCCCGACCTCCGCAGCGGCTCGACCGCTGCTTCGAGGCGGAAGTCCAAGCCGGCGTTGAAGCCGCACGCCGGCTCGACGCGGCAATCGGCGGCCAAGACCTCCTTTCTATTACGGCTGTCTGGTGCAAGCATACCGACGGGAAGCTGCGGTTCTCGATCGATCATACGTCGGCCAACCTGCCCTTCGCAGGTTGGGCCCGCTCAATCGAGCCGCCGCCTTACGTTTGTCCTGCGACGGGCACGGCGACGTTTCACCTTGCCGCTACCGACGACGGCCGGATCGTCGCTGCCGAGAAGCTCGAGCGTTGCGCCGAGACGGGCCGGCTTCTGGTCGGCGACGAACTGGTCGCCTGCGCCGCCACCGGTCTGCGTGTCGCCGCCGACCAGACGAAGCGGTGTCCGGTGTGCGGCGAGCGGGTACTCGCCCGCTTGATGGTTTGTTGCCAGACCTGCCGGCAGGAGGTTTCGCCCGGCTGCGTGACGAAGGGCGTCTGCGCTGCCTGCCGCAACCTGCGCAAGGTGCGGAAGGCCGACCCGCGCCTGGCTCGACTTTTCGACGAGCATCCCGTGCTGGACCGCTGGAATCATTGGCGCATCGCCGAGACGGCCGAGGCGTACATCCTCGCCGCCCGCCGCTGGCTCACTCGCCTCCTGCTGGTGGTGGACAAGGACTCGCTCCAGTTCCGCGGCGTTTCAACCGGCACCGGTCCCTTCGCACTCCGCCTCATTCCGGCCGAGCAATACGAATACGTGCTGCGCGATTGAGTTGGCGGAAGCACGTTGCCTTCAGCCGCCCGTCGTCAATCGCCCGGAGGCTTGGACGGTGCGGCGGGCTTCGGGGGTGCAGCAGGTTCGGAAGGCGCCGCCGGTGGCTCGGCGTCCTGTTGCATCTCGGCAAGGAGTTCTTCGGCGGCCTTGCGGTCGGGGAATGCCCGCGGGCTCTTCAGCGACGCGGCGAGCACTTTTTCCGCGAAGTCGCGTGCGCCGGCGGCATGGTAGATCGCGGCGATGTAGTAGCCGGTTTGCGGCGGAAACCGTCCTGCGGTAACTACCGGTCCGATAGCTTGCTGCGCAGCCGCTACGTTGCCGGTGCGGAACAGCACCCAGGCAAGCGTGGCGGCCGCGGTTCGACCCTGCTCGGTCCGCAGATCCCGATGGGTTCGCACGTTCAGTTGCGCATACTCCAGGGCCTGCCGGTGCTTCGCTTCGTCTTCTTGGGCGATCAACGACAGTGCCAGGTGATTCGTCGCATCGAAGTTCGTGGGCGACTCGGCGTGGACGGCGCGAAACACGGCCTCGGCCTGCTCCGTCTCGCCCTGATAGCGATGCAACAGCCCGCGCATGAGCTTGCCGGCCAGCGCATCCGGGGCCAGCTTTTGAGCTGCCGCCAGGTTGGCCTTGGCCACGTCCAGTTCCCCCGCGAACAAGGCCCAATTGGTCACGGCCAGCCGCGTGGCCGCATCGTCGGGCCGGTTGGTCTGCGCGGCGTCCATTTCCTTCTTGGCCAGATCGCGCTGTCCCGTCTGCTCGAACAGCATCCCCATGTGAACCTCCGGCGGCAACTCCGCCTCGTTCAGCTTGGCCAACTGGGCGAAGGACGCGCGGGCCTCGTCGTGTTTCTCCTGGAAGAACAGCACGCGTGCCATGCGGGCGACGGGTGCCGGGTTGGCGGGCTCCAACGCGGCCCAGGCTTGCAGGTGCTCGACCGCCGTACTCCATAGTTGGCGAGTTTCGGCCATCGAAGCGAGGCCCGCAAGCGCACCGGCCGTCAACGGCTTCTTGCGGGGATGCTCCGCCGCGAGTGCATTCGACTTCTGCAGCCCCTGCTCGAACAGCCCGTCGGCCTTGGCCAACTCACCCGCGCGATGGGCGAGTTCGGCCAGCAGGAGAAAGGCCTCGGGGTCGGCCGGCGCGTTGGCCGTCGCCGTTTCGAGCAACTGCCCGGCCGGCTGCGGCTGCTGGTGAGCCAAGTGGAAGCGGGCCAGCATGACTTCCGCGGGCGGGAGTTCGTCGTGCTTGCTCTTGGCAGCCTGCAACAGCGTCAGTGCGCCGTCCACGTTGCCGCGGCGAAAGATGACCAGCGCGTCTTCCACGTCGGGATATGCCCGCGCGGCCGCCTGCTCACTCACAGCCTCCGACGCCACGGCACTTGCGGCCAGTGCCACAGCCAGGCAAGCTGCGGGGATCGACAAACAACGGCGGATCTGGCAGCCAAAACGCTCCGGTCGCCGGGAACAGGCATGGCTCATTGCAGCCTCCGGTAGGACCCATCAGCGCCCGCGTGCAGGCGGATGGGCCGGTCAGGAACAAGATGAACGCCGAAAGAGGCGCACGCACCGCCTTTCACGCATTCTAATCCCTTCCGGGCGGCCGGTCAATCTGCGGAATCGGGGGGGAATCGGGCGCGCGGCAAGATACCGTGGCGTCGGGTGGCACGCCCCACAAGGACGTGCCACCCCGCAATCATGCAACAACCCCAAGTGAGCGATCCCGCCTGACCTCTCGTCCGCTAAGGCTGCGGGCCGAACAAGGTGACCACACCCAGGTGGATTTCCTGGCGGCTCAGCGGCTGGTTGGGCGTCTCGGTCAGGTTACAGCCGTAGTCGAGCCTTAGCGAAATGCGGTTGGTCATCGTGTAACGCATACCCACGCCCGTACTGGCCAGGAACTTCTGTTGCTCCTCGCCCGGCTGGGGATGCATTGTGTAGGCGTCGCCCATGTCGACGAAGACGTATCCCCGCAACTGCTGCGGCCGTCTGGCGGTGCCGAAGTGGTAGGGCCTTGGCCCAAGCTCCAGGTTCAGGAGCCAACCCATGTCGCCGTTGAGCGTCCGCTGGTGGTAGCCGCGGATCGAGTCGAAACCGCCGTATCCCAACATCTCGCTGTACAACAGCCGATTGCTGGTGACCTGTCCCGTTCCGCGGCCGACAAACTGCCAGTACCGGGGCAGGTTCCAAGCCCGCTCAACGACCAGGCGATCGTACACGAAGCTGGGTGAGGTGTTCGGCCGGACGGTGCTGAAGGCCTCGGTGGTGTTTCCGGGCGAGAACTGGGGCCCCGGTCCCACGACCAGGTCGTTCCGCACCTGCAAGTACTCGTCCTCGGCATACCGCCGCTGAAGCTGGTAACCCAGCCGCAGGGTGACCAGTTCGGCGGCACTGTCGAACACCTGGATGCCGCCGAATTCGACGTTGGTGTTGGTGCTCTTGAAGTCGAATCCAAACGATAGGCTGCTCCGCTCGCGGACGTTGTAAGTGAGTTGCCGTCTCAGTGCGAAGCCGGATTGCCAGCTTTCGCCCGAATGGTCGAAGCCCGCCGCGACGATCGGATCGACCCCGACCCAACTGCCGTAGGCCTCGAAACTCCAAAACTCGTCTGTGGGAATTTGATAAAAGACCGAGTGGGCGTTGAGATGATGAAACTCTGTATCCGTCGTTCCCTGGTAGCTCAACAGGCTGTC
The DNA here is from genome assembly GCA_034005525.1 of Thermoguttaceae bacterium. Taxonomy (GTDB): domain Bacteria; phylum Planctomycetota; class Planctomycetia; order Pirellulales; family Thermoguttaceae; genus PWXP01. Next base: position 51,567 of record JAVEUP010000023.1, read on the forward strand.
CAGCCCGAGCACGTCACCCACGGTGGCGCCGACAAACACGCGTTCCAGCAGCAAGTTTGGCACGCCGGTGTCTTCGTAACCCATGTAAGCCCGCGCAGGAAATACGTCGTTCACCTCGAAGATCACGTCGGTCGTGCCGTCGTAGGCCCCGGGCTCCAGGTCGACCTCTACACGCCGGAACGGATAGTCGTTCAAACGGAGCAAGTCGTGCCGCAAGTACGGTTCATACAGGCGCTGGCCGGATTGGGTGCAGCGGACTTTCTCTTGCAGTCGCTCCAGGTTGGACCAGCAGCCTCCCCGGATGATCACCCGGCCCACGCGCGATTCAACCACCACGATTTGCACCGTGCCGCCGGTGATGTTCTGTTCGGGAATGATCACGTCGACGACCGGCTGTCCCGTACGGCGATACAGCAAGATGATTTCGCGCGCCATGGCGTTCAGCCGCCGAAGCGTGATCGGGCCGCCAAGATAACGCGACACGATCGCCGAGAACGCAGGACTGTGGACCAGCGAATCGGCGGCGAAGACCCTCGCCGACAGTCCCTCCTCGCCGGCAAACGCATTGGTTGCATCGACCTGGTCGGGACGATCCACGACGATCACGGCGTCGAGCCGCCCGACCAACTCCTCGTCACTGCCAACGGCCGGCCCAATCGGGACACCGGGAATCGAGGGGACCGTCGACGGGGGCTCGATCGGCAGCGGGCGATAGCGCTCGAAGTCCTGTCCGAAGGTTGCACCACTCCACCAGGCCGACGTGGCCATGATCAGCCATGCTGTTAGAAACGGTGTTCGAAGTGTCATTGGGTTCCGTCCTTATAGTCTTGTTGCGCGTGCTTCCTTGACGCAGCGGTCGGTTCTGAGTCTTCAGGCGTACTCGCCGGATACCTGGCTACCGAATCCTTCGGCCGTGCGGGAAGCATCGGATAGGCCGAATCGAGTGGTAGAACCGAAATTCTTGCACAGGGCCGCCCGCACAATCGCAACGCACGGCACAATCCGTACTCCGGCGCTACACAATCGTTACCACAGCAATCGCCGGCAAAAGCCGTCAATCTTCTCGCAGCCGCAGTCTCTCCACAAACTGCCCCTATCCCCCGCAGCGGGTAGTTGACAGGGGCCTTCCCGCCTTGTTAGGATAAATACTTCGCTGGCAGTTGGGGCTCCCGGTCCCGGCAAAACGTGCGTGCCGTCTGAAGACGCCGGAGGGGATTCCGGCGCCCGTCAATCTTACGTCTGCCTCTGCCGGACGACGAGGCTGCATGCAGGCAAGGAGAGTTTCCATGCGATTTTCTCTGTCCCATCCGACGATGCGGCATTTGGCCGCGATGCTGATCTTGCTCCAAACAGTGGCAGCCCCCGCGCCGTTGCTGGCCAATCCAACCGGCGGAGAGGTTGTGGCCGGAAGCGCCGCCATCGCCAGCCACGGTAGTACGCTCGATGTCACCACGCACACCGACCGGGCGGTCATCAATTGGCAGGGCTTCTCCATCGGTGCCGGCGAAACGGCCAACTTCATCCAGCCGGGCGCCGACTCGGCCGTGCTCAACCGGGTAACGACGCCGGACAACCCGTCAGCCATTTACGGGCAACTCAACAGCAACGGCAACGTGTTCCTCGTGAACCCGTCGGGAATCCTGATCGGACCCACGGGCATGATCAATGTCAACGGGTTCACCGCGTCGGTGTTCGATATTTCGAACCACGAGTTCATGTCCGGCGGTCCGCTCACGTTCCGCGGCGATTCGACCGCGAGTGTGGTCAACCAGGGCGCCATCTACACGGGCGCCAGCGGCGTGGCGCTTTTGGGGCACCAGGTCATCAACAGCGGGCTGGTTTCCAGCGACGGCGGGGCCATTACGCTGGCCACCGGCGGCAGCATCACCCTGGCCGACGGCAGCCGCTACATCCAGGCCGATCTGAAGACGCTCGCCAGCGGCATCAGTGAAACCGCATCGCTCATCAAGAACAGTGGTGTCATCCGCGTCACCGGCGCGTTGAAGACCGGCGGCCAGGTCTACCTGGTCAATCCGGCGGGCAACATCCTGCACGACGGCACCATCAAGGCCGACCGCCTGGCCGAGGCGGGCCGCAGCGGCGGCAGTGTGAAGCTGGAAGCGGCGCAGGGCGAAACCCGCGTCGAAGGCAGCATCGACGTTTCCGGCGATACGGGGGGGCGGGTTGAGGTGCTCGGGCAGAAGGTGGAACTGGCCGGGGCGGCAATCGACGCCGGCGGCGCGCACGGCGGCGGCGTTATTCTGGCCGGCGGCGACTTCCAGGGCGGCAACCCCGACGTGCTCAACGCGCAGCGTACCACCGTCGACGCCAGATCCGTGCTCAAAGCGGACGCGACCGCCCAGGGCGACGGCGGACGCATCATCCTCTGGGCCGACGGCTCCCTGGAGTTCCACGGCAGCATTACTGCCCGCGGGGGAGAGTTCGGCGGCGACGGCGGGTTCGCAGAAGTGTCAGGACTGGGGAGCCTCACGTTCCACGGCCTGGCAGATCTCGGCGCCACGGCGGGGGCCGGTGGCCAACTGCTGCTCGATCCGACCGACGTAATCATTGATGCGGGCTCTGCGTTGTTAATTAGTGCAATGCTCAACACGGGGACCAGCGTCACGGTGTACACCGCGGCGGGGGGAACGGATCCGGGCAATATCACGCTCACGTCCGGGGCAGTGATCTCTTGGAACACTTCCAGCCGGCTAGCGCTTCTGGCCCGCCAAGACATTTGGCTTCACGGCCAGATCACCGCGACGGCGGACGGAAGTGTGATCCTGGTGGCCGGTTGGGACGGATCGCCGTTTGCCGCGGCCAGCGGCACCTACGGCGGTGGCGACGGCAGCGTGTGGGCTGATACATTCACCGGCCAACCGGTGCTGGTCACTTCGGATTCGGGCGACGTGCGCGTCTACACACACACGCTGCACGTGCTGGGCGGCTACGGTGCCAACCCCGCTGTGATCGGCTCGCGGAACGGCGCCACCGCGGTCGAGGCACTCGGTCATGTGCTTCTGCACGGCGGCGGCAGCTATGCCCAACTCGGCTACCACGGCAGTGGAACGGCCGGCGGACCGATCAGCGTGAACGCCGGCGGGGCTGTGTGCCTGGTGGCCGAGGAAGAGGGTGTCACTGCCCAGATTGGCCACGGCGGCGCCGGCGCCGCCATCGACGTGGACGCCCCGATTGCGGTGACCGCCGGCAGCGTGGTGTACCTGCTCGCGGCGGGCGAGGACGCCACCGCGCAGATCGGCCACGGCGGCGCCGGCTCCCGGAGTTCCGGCGCGACACTGGCTGGCGATATCACCGTGCAGAGCGGACCGGACTTCTTCCAGGACGAGCAGGGCTGGGCAGAGTTTACCCACCTCCACGGAGTGGGCTTGGAGGCTCCGGGTCTGGACGCCACGGCCCAGATCGGCCACGGCGGGTACGGCTTCGCGGGTGGCGCGTCCGGCGACGTCGAGGTAACCACCGAGGGCACGGTGGGCCTCTACAACTCCATGTCGTCGGATTCCTGGTGGGGAGCCTCCGGGACCGCTCAGATCGGCCATGGCGGCTGCAGCGCCGAGGGCGTCCTTGTGGGCAACATCAGCGTCGCTTGTGGCGAGGACTTCGGCATCCATTACGACCGAGATGATGGCAGTGTTGGCTATGTCCACTACAACGGCCTGCGGTTGTCGGCGGGCGGCGGCGGCATCGGTGTCGGTGGCGGCACCGCGCAGATCGGCCATGGCGGACGAGATTTCAGCGGCCATTCGCAGGGCAACATCGAAGTCGCCAGCGATGGCACCATCGCCCTGCAAGCCTCGGGCTACTCGGAGGACCTGGCCGGCTCGACCGCGCAGATCGGTCACGGTGGTTACGCCGCAGAAGGCTCCACGGAGGGCACGATTGGCGTCGAGTGCGGGGAGAACCTCGTGTTCGAGGACGAGTTAAACAATTTCTGGGTTTACTCGTCTGCCCTACAAATGGCGAGTGATGGTTCCCGGGCCACCACGCAGATCGGCCACGGCGGCTACTCGTTCCGTGGGCTGCCCAACAGCGGCACGGGCGTCTTCTCCGGTGCCGTGGTGGTCGAGGCTGTCGGTGCCGTGAACCTCGAGGCGCGCATTTGGACCGAGGGCGAGCTGTTCGGCACCACCGCGCAGATCGGCCACGGCGGCTATGACGCCCAAGGCAGTGCGCAGGGGGAAGTCCGCGTCGATTCCGGCAGCGGCTACAGCACCTACTGGCTCGAAGAGTTCCCCGGGATCGACTTGCTCTCGGAAGGTTCCCGGACCACCGCGCAGATCGGCCACGGCGGCTACGCCTTTTCAGGCAACGCGCAGGGCACGGTGACTGTACTCACCGAGGGCGGCGCGTGGTTGAACGCCCGTCGAAATGAGTTGCCCATCTCCCCAGAGGGCCAAGAGGCCACTGCGCAAATCGGCCACGGCGGCTGCGGCGCGCAGGGCGCGATGTCCGGCACGGTCAGCCTTATCACCGGCGCGGGCACGTGGTGCAGTCTGTATCTTGACGCCTACGGCGATCAGACCACCGCCCAGATCGGCCACGGTGGACGCGGGGCGGAAGGAGACATGTTCGATGACGTGCTGGTGGAAACGGCGGGAAGTTTGCGCATGGACACTTCGGGGAAGTGGTACTGGCAAGATGACCAGCATTACTACGACCCCTTGGCCGGCACCGCCCAGATCGGCCACGGCGGCTTCGGCGCCCGGGGGTCGGCCAATGGCTCGGTGAGCGTCCTCTGCGGTGTGGACGATGACGGCAGGGCCTTCCATGCCTTCGCCCACGGCATCAACGGGACGGTGCAGATCGGGCACGGAGGGCGGCAATTCACAGGCACCGACTTGCTCGGCAACGTCTCCGTGACGTGCGAGCAGGGCTCGGTCTATTTGAGCGGGTCCGACAGCACAGGTTACTGGGTGGCGGGCAGCAGCGACGAGAAGAATTGGTACTACGATCCCAACGCGGGCAGTGCGCAGATCGGCCACGGCGGCTACGCGGCGGAACTGCAAGGTTCCGCCGAGGGCGGAGTCACCGTCATTTGCGGCAGCAATAATTACGACAGTAGCCTGTCTGTGAGTGCCTCGGGCCTGCAGGCGGTGGCACAGATTGGCCACGGTGGACGAGACTTCCGAGGCGGTATGACCGGCGCGGTCAGCATCGATGCCGCGGGTTACGTGGATGTCTGGGGCAGGAATGCGGAGGAGTATCTTCCCGACCCCGACAACCCGGACGAGTATATCTGGCTTGACCACCCGGCCGACAGCACGGCCCAGATTGGCCACGGCGGCTTCGGGGCCCGAGGTTTGGCCAGCGGCTTGATCACCGTGACCAGCGGCGCCAGCGATTGGGGGACGGGCGTGGAGCTTGGTTCCAGCGGCGCAGAGAGTACGGCGCAGATTGGCCATGGCGGACGCGGGTTTGCAGGCGAGATGTGCGGCGCGGTGCAGGTTACGACGGAGGGCGCCGTCAACGTCACTGCCCGAGCTGGCTACGACGACACAGCGGGCAGCTTCACCTTCGGCAACACGGCCCAGATCGGCCACGGCGGCTACGGGGCCCAAGGGCCCGCAACCGGAAGCGTCACGCTGACAGGCGGAGCCCGGAGTAACGGACAGGGCTTACATCTTGCGGGAATTGGCGACCGGAACACAGCCCACATCGGCCACGGCGGGTACGGCTACAACGGCCGGGCCGCCGGCGATGTGCTTGTGCAGTCGGACGGTTCAGTTTCCGTCTACTGTTGGGCCCCCTCGCATCAGGACCCCTACGACGAACTGCTCCAGTACTACGACACAGCGGGCGGTACCGCCCAGATCGGCCATGGCGGACGCGCCGCCCAAGGCGGCGCCGCGGGAGATATCACCATTACTTCCGGCGTCGACGACTGGAGCTTCGGCCTCTACGTGTGTGCTTCCGACGGGCAGGTCGAGCTTCACGACGCCACGGTCCACGTGGGCCACGGCGGACGCGGCTGGACCGGCGCCGCAAGCGGCGATATCGCCGTGGCCACCGCCGGCGACGCCCGTTTGTGGAGCGGCAACACCAATAACGACGCACAGATCGGCCACGGCGGACGCAACTCGGGCGGGGCGGGCGACGCGCTCTCCGGCGCGATCGAAATCATCGCGGGCGTCGGCCTGCATGCAAACGCCACGGCCGCTTCCAACGCATGGATTGCCCACGGCGGTCCGGGCTCGGCCAATCCGGTCACCGGCGGCGACATCCTGCTGGCCTACGACCAGATCGACCCGATTGTCTACGGCGGCGGCAACTTCGTGCTGGGCGCCACCGCGTACATCGGCGCGCCGGTGGGGCAGGCGCCAGCGGGCCTCGTGCAAATCGTCGGCACCCAGCGCGAAGGAAACTCGATTCACAACGGTGCGGCGATAGGCGGCGTGGCCTTCAACAACGCATTGCCGCGGCCGTCGCTGAGCGGCAATCAGTGGAACTGGGCGCCGCGCACCGGATCGTGGGCGCACGAGCAGTGGGGCTATTCCTTGGTTGCTCTCGGCCCGTACTCCGCCCCGTTCACGTTCTTCTTCTGGCACGACACCCAAGAGTCGGGGCCGGTGTTCGATTTGACGTGGGCCTCGGTCCTGGAAGGCGCCAGCGCGTACGACCGGTTCATACGCCCGCAGGATCAGTGGCGCACCTTGAGTTACCTGCTGGGCGGCCCGCGGCGTGGTAGGGGCATCGGCTACGGCAGTAAGCCCCAGTCTGACGACGGTGAGAATCTGGTCGAGGTGAGTTCGTTCGATCTATTCGGGCCCGGGTCGGAATGATGACTCTGGGCTCCCGGCCGGACAGGGAGTTCATGCGGCCTTTTCCTTGTTTCCTTGGCGCCTTGGCGTGTCATCCGGAGCCGGGCCTATCAGGACGCAAAGGCGCCAAGGAAGGAGTCGAGAATTGTAGTCGAGTCTCTCCGAGACTCGGATTTCGGCGTCTCGGAGAAACGCCGCTACGGAGAAGCCGTTTTCGCCGCTCGCTTAATGGCTCGTCTGACCGCCCAATGTGGAACAAGACTGGCTGCTCTCGAAGGACGACCACCCACGGATTTCACGCACTCCAGGCACGCTCCGCAGTGCCGCCTTCAGGTGGTTTCTTCGCGCCGGCTTGGGCCCAAACTCCAATGGGCCACGGTTTGCAACTGGACACGGGAGAGCCGAATTCTGCGACCCCCCCAGCAGAAAGTTTGACAAAGACTAGCCACCCTGACTAAAATGGAAAGTTACGCTGGGGTCTGGTCGTCAGCCTCGGCAACATGTGCCTGTGGTGTCAAGACGCCGGAGGGGATTCCGACGCCCGTCAATCTTACGCCTGCCTCTGCCGGACGATGCGGCTGCTTGCAGGCAAGGAGCACTCCCATGAGGTTTTTGGCCTCGCACCCGACCTTGCGGTTTCTGGCTGCCCTCTTGATCCTCGCCCAAACAATGGCGTCCCCTGCGCCGCTACTGGCAAACCCAACTGGCGGAGAGGTTGTGGCCGGAAGTGCCGCCATTGCCAGCCACGGCAGCACGCTCGATGTTACCACGCACACCGACCGGGCGGTCATCAACTGGCAGGGCTTCTCCATCGGCGCCGGCGAGACGGCCAACTTCATCCAGCCGGGCGCCGGCTCGGCCGTGCTCAACCGGGTAACGACGCCGGACAACCCCTCGGCCATCTACGGGCAACTCAACAGCAACGGCAACGTGTTCCTCGTGAATCCTTCGGGAATCCTCATCGGGCCCACGGGCGTGATCAACGCCAATGGGTTCACCGCGTCGGTGTTCGACATATCGAACCACGAGTTCATGGCCGGCGGTCCGCTCACGTTCCGCGGCGATTCGACCGCGGGTGTGGTCAACCAGGGCGCGATCTACACCGGCGCCGGCGGCGTGGCGCTTTTGGGGCACCAGGTCATCAACAGCGGGCTGGTTTCCAGCGACGGCGGTGCCATTACCCTGGCCACCGGCGGCAGCATCACCCTGGCCGACGGCAGCCGCTACATCCAGGCCGATCTGAAGACGCTCGCCAGCGGCATCAGTGAAACCGCATCGCTCATTCGCAACAGCGGAACTGTCCGCGCCACCGGCGCGCTGAAGACCGGCGGCGAGGTGTACCTGGTTAATCCGGCGGGCAACATCCTGCACGACGGCACCATCAAGGCCGACCGCCTGGCCGAGGCGGGCCGCAGCGGCGGTAGCGTGAAACTGGAGGCGGCACACGGCGAAACCCGCGTTGAGGGCAGCATCGACGTTTCCGGCGATACGGGGGGGCGGGTTGAAGTGCTCGGGCAGAAGGTGGAACTGGCCGGGGCGGCAATCGACGCTACCGGTACGCACGGCGGCGGCGTCATTCTGGCCGGCGGCGACTTCCAGGGCGGCAACCCCGACGTGCTCAACGCGCAGCATACCATCGTCGATGCCGACTCCGTGCTCAACGCCGACGCGACCGCCCTGGGCGACGGCGGGCGCATCATCCTCTGGGCCGACGGCTCCATGGAGTTCCACGGCAGCATTACTGCGCGCGGCGGCGAGTACGGCGGCGACGGTGGGTTCGCCGAAGTGTCCGGGAGAGAATCGCTCAACTACTTGGGTTGGGCGGACCTGAGTGCCTCTGGCGGCGCAACTGGAACGCTGCTGCTCGATCCGGGCGATTTCACGATTGAATTTTGGGAAGCTTTTTGGATCGTCGGCACGCTCGCCAGCAGCCACGTGGTGGTGCAGACAGTTGGTTCCCAGAGCGGCAATGGTGACATATTCATCAACTCTTCTCTTAGCTATAACGCTTCGAACTCGCTGACCTTGCTGGCCCATCGGCATATCCGGGCCAACACCAGCGTGCAAAACAGCGGCAGCGGCGCGATCAATCTGGTGGCTGGCTGGGACGGCACTACGGCGGCGCCCGGCGGTGGCAATATCGTATCGATCGGCAGCCCGTTTGATTTTGACGCGATCGTCTCCAACAACAATGCCTACGGCAATCACGGTGGTAGCGTCTTCATCGATGCAAGCAATGCCGCTGTGAGCGTCGGCAGCCGCTTTGGCGCGACCAACGTGGCTGGAAACAATCTGGTCTTGCAGGCGGGTAGTACGGGCAACAATCGTTTTGCTCAACTCGGTTACCGGGGCAATAACTCAGCCAACAGCCCGATCAATGTGTATCTTAAGGGAAACCTTACTGCGAGCGGTGGCGCGAGTACTGGCAGTTACGCAAAAGTCGGGCATGGGGAAAATGAGCGGAATCGCACCTATGTCGGCGCAATTACCATTGATGCCGAGGGATATGTGTCCTTCCAGGGAGGCAGCGGAGAAAAGGCCTACGCTCAACTGGGGCACGGCGGCTACAAGACCGATGGCAACCACAGCGGCACGATTCAGCTTGATGCTTTAGGGGACATAACCTTCCGGGGAGGTCTCGGAAAGTACTCCTACGCGCAACTCGGCCACGGCGGGTACGACGTCGAAGATAGCAACCTAAGCGGCCACGTAACCATTGACGCCGGGGGAAACGTGAGATTCCAGGGTGGTGACGGCAATGGGGAATATGCCTACGCGCAGCTCGGCCACGGCGGCTACGCCGTCGACGATGGCGATCTCAGCGGCGATATCACCATTAATGCCGTGGGGGACTTGACCTTCCTGGGAGGCAGCAAAAACTATGCCTACGCCCAACTCGGCCACGGCGGTTACCAAGCCGACGATGGCGATCTCAGCGGCGATATTGCCATTGACGCCGGAGGAGACCTGACCCTCCAGGCAGGCAGCGGAAACTATACCTACGCTCAACTCGGCCACGGCGGCTACCAAGCCGACGATGGCCATCACAGCGGGGATATCGAGGTAACAATCGACGGCAGCCTGCGACTCGTCGGAGGGAACACCAGCAGCCGTTATGCCCTGATCGGTCACGGCAGCCATGACAACGACGAATCGGTCAGGGGAGATATCACCTTGAGCATCGGCAAGGGGGCCGCGCTCACCAACGCCTTCATCGGGCACCTGATCAAATCAGGGGGGCTCTATGCCTACGGCAATACCTACATCGCCATCGGCGTGCAAGACTTCAGCGACACGAACACCACCGATGCTCTGGTGAGCGATCGTTACAGCCGAATCGTCAGCGCCCCGTACTCGCGGGGCGGCCAATTGCGATTCTACTTGCCCCTGCACAGCAGCTTTCAAATGGCCGACGGCGCGAGGATCAACGGCGTGGACGTGGACACGTTCAACGACTCGACACCGTTCCCCAATGAACAGGGCCAATACTCACCGTTTGACGGCCCCTACAACATTAACCTCGGCGATGGCAATTTCGCCTTCTACTTCGGCCCCGCCAGTTTGTACGAACTGTTCATAACGGCTTATCTGCAGACAAAAGTGTACGGTTCCGCCGACCCGCTACTGACGTTCCTGGCCACTGGCTTCAAGCCGGGAGATGACGAGTCGATCCTGACGGGCGCATTGGCGCGAGACCCCGGCGAGAACGTGGGCCAGTACGCCATCAACCTGGGCACCCTCTCCGCGGGGAGCAACTACACGATCAACTATACGGGCGACTACCTGACGATCACCCCGGCCTTGCTGAGCGTGGTGGCCGATTCGCAAACGAAAGTGTATGGTTCGAGCGACCCGGCGCTGACGTTCGCAGCCAGCGGCTTTCAATGGAGCGATGACGAGTCGATCCTGACGGGCGCATTGGCGCGAGAGCCCGGCGAGAACGTGGGCCAGTACGCCATCAACCTGGGCACCCTCTCCGCGGGGAGCAACTACACGATCAACTATACGGGCGACTACCTGACGATCACC
>JAVEUP010000175.1:0-16749 GCA_034005525.1 Thermoguttaceae bacterium
GATTGTACGCAAATACAGCAAACAGAGAAGCATCCCCAAGCGACAAAATCCGCAGAGACTCCCCTTGACAACGAAGGCTCTTTCAGGGAGGGGTCGGGAAGCTTTACCCTCCACACGGCGGCGACGGCGCGGCAACGGGCACTCGTCCGAGAACGAGATTGATTCAACGCAGCACCTACGCTCACCCGCCATCGAACAACCCGCGCTGCCCGCGGGAGGCCGGCTTGCGGGGGCGGGTGGGCGGTGTTTCGAGGGCGTTGTGCGCGTGCAGTTCGGAAATGGGGATCAGGGCGGCCGGAACCGATGCGTACTCCTACGCAAGTCGTCGCACTCGCTCGGCGAATGGCGCGAAACCGGGGCTATCGGGGTCAGGCCTGAACTTTACACTTTATGGGAACAGCTTGCTATTGTACTGCCAAACATGCCCATTGGCGGGCCTGAACGCTGCTGAGCGTCTCGCGGCCGTATCTTGTGAGGCCATTAGGGCCATCCCTTCGGGATTCTGTTTTGTGGTTGTCTTCCAACCCGGGGTTGCGCCTCGCTCGCACCGCTCGCGTCGTCTCCACCCCGGGCTGGCTTAGGCTCGTCCCTTCGGGACTGACGGGGACGGGTAAGAGGGGCGGGAGCATCTTGAGCATTTCCTCCTTCACCATAGACACTTCACTTGCGCGGAAGCGTGGATGGTTGCATCTTTCGTCACCAGCGTAGCGCCGAGCCGTCTGGCGGCCAGGGCGATCAAGCGATCATGCATTTCGGGGATTTGTGGGCTGGGCCCACCGCAAGAAGCAGGAATCAATCACCGCGAGTGTAGCGGCCCGCCCGCCGGTTGTCCAAGGGAGTCGGGCCGCGGACCGACAAGGGGGCGACGATCGGGTCGATGCGATGCACAGCCCCCGCGCTTACCCGCTGTCGAACAACTCGCGCTGTCCGCGCGAGGCGGCTCGCGGGGGCGTTTGGGCGGTGTGAGGGTGGACTTCAAGTGCCGGCGGCATCTTGTCCGATCGGTAACCGTTCACGGGGTGGCGCGGGCAGTCTTCTCCGCTCCACGCGAAGGGGACAGTCCCATTTTCGCGGCGGAAACGGTGGATCATTGGGCAAGAACGCCCTATGTGCCGCGAAAATTGGGACAGTCCCCCCGTGAACGGTTACGTCCGATCGCTGCTCCGGTGCTTGACTCCCCAAACCCTCCCGCTTAGACTGAAGCGCGTGGGAAAGCACGTTTCCGATCACTTGACCAACCCGAACTCCTACCCCGATCCGTGCCATGAGATTACCGCAGTTTCTGTGTCTGCCGGCGTACGGCGTGGTTCTTGCTTGTAGCCTCGCCGCGTCAGCCGAAGGCCCCACCGTAGCGACGCTCTTCAACGGGCGCGACTTGACCGGCTGGCGGCAGCCCGCCGGCGAGTGGCTCGCCGTGGAGGCCGTCTCGCTTGATCCGGAAGACGATCGCAAGTTCATTCATCACGCGGGGCAGGGGGTCCTCGTCAACGGGCCGACCGGCCGCACGGTGGAACTGCTCACGGAGTCGGAACACGGCGACGTGGAAGCCCACGTCGAGTTCGTGGTCCCGCGCGGCTCGAACTCGGGTGTGTACTTTCAGGGCCGGTACGAGGTGCAGATCTTCGATAGCTGGGGCGTGGACCAGCCGCAGCACTCCGATTGCGGCGGCATCTACGAGCGGTGGAGCGACGGCCGCGGCTTCGACGGGCATGCGCCTCGCATGAACGCCAGTAAGCCGCCGGGCCAGTGGCAGTCGTTCCACGTCATCTTCCGCGCCCCCCGCTTCGATGCTGCCGGGCGCAAAACAGAAAACGCGCGGTTCGTCCGCGTGGTCCACAACGGGCAACTCGTGCACGAAAACGTAGAACTCACCGGCCCCACCCGCGCCGCACACTTCGCCGACGAGCAGCCGACCGGCCCGCTGATGTTGCAGGGCACGCACGGCCCGGTAGCGTATCGGAACCTCCGGCTCACCCCGCGGCAGATCGATTGAGCGTTTAGCAGTACGGCGGCTGGATGGGGCGCAGGCGGGATCAGCGGCAAGCTGCCGCGGGGCACGAATTTGACCCTGCCTTCCGGCGGAAATACCATAGAGCTTCTGGCCCCCGGCGAATCCTGAGGACGATGCGATGGCTTCTGAGACTCAACCGGTGCCCCCGAGCACGCGGATTATGTCGATCGACGCGCTGCGCGGTTTCGACATGTTCTGGATTGTCGGCGGCGACAAGGTCTTCTTGGCGCTGGTCGCGTTATTCGTCTCTCCGATTCCAGCGGCGGTCAAGGAGCAGATGACGCACGTACCCTGGGAAGGATTCGTAGCCTGGGACCTCATCATGCCGCTGTTCCTGTTCATCGTCGGCGCGGCCATGCCGTTTGCATTCGCCAAGCGGGTTCAGCCGGATCGGAGTAAACTGGCCGTGTATCCGAGGATCCTCGTCCGCGTGCTCGTCCTCTGGGTGTTCGGCATGATCGTCCAGGGGAACCTGCTGGCCTACGATCCGTCAAACCTGTACCTCTTCAGCAATACGCTGCAAACGATTGCCGTCGGCTACCTGGTGGCGTCGATCGCCCTGCTCCACTTGCCGCTGATCGGCCAGGTGGGGCTCACGGCCTCCCTGCTGCTCGGCTACTGGCTCATCATGACGCTGGCGGCCGTACCCGGGCATCCCGCGGGAATGATGGAAGAGAAGCTGAACTTCGCCCGCTACGTGGACCAGGTGGTCCTCGGCCCGTTCCACCGCGAAGCGTGGAACTACACCTGGGTGCTCTCCAGCATGAGCTTCGCCGCAACGGTCTTGCTGGGCGTCCACGCGGGCCAGATACTCCGCTGCGGCCGGTCGCAGGCGGTGAAGGTTCTTGCACTGGTAGGGCTCGGGTTGGGCTGCCTTGCCGCCGGTTGGCTGTGGAGCCACTGGTTCCCCATCAACAAGCGGCTGTTCACCAGTTCGATGGTCCTCTGGGCCGGCGGCTGGAGCTACCTGCTGTTGGCGCTGTTCTACCTGGTGATCGACGTGGCTGGCTTCCGCCGCTGGTCTTTCTTCTTCGTGGTGATCGGCGCCAACGCCATCGCCGCGTACATGCTGACCCACGTCCCCGGCTTTCGCAAAATCTGGTACGAGATCGTCGACGTCTTCACCGCCAACCTGACACCCTGCCTCGGAGCTTGTCAAGAGTCGGTTCAGCACGTCGGAGCGTTTGCTCTCCTCTGGCTGCTGCTGTTCTACCTGTATCGGAAGAAGTCTTTCTTGCGCGTTTGAAAACGTCCCGGGCCTGCCATCCATTGGGCACTGGTCGCGGGTTGTAGTCGCCTGGAAAACCCCACCGCGCAAAAACGCCAATGGATGGGGAGGGGAGGATTGACAGCGGGGTCGGCGGATGGCCAGAATTGGGATGTTGAACGAGTGGCGTCTTATGCGTCCGTAAGCCGCGCGCGGGACCAATCGTACGAATCATGGTTGCCGTCCGGAGGGAGGAGGCTTGGGATCGCTTCAGGCATACCAGCCTCGCATGACCCCGGCTCTTGAACTCTCACCGGCCGAGGCGCGTGATCTGTTCCGCGCCTTGCCACCGGGGAGCAATTCCCGCCGACCGATTCACATCACCCGAACCGCAAGAACGATTCGCCTTGCTTCCCGCCCCGTGCGCGGTTCGGTGCAACTCCAGGGAAGCGACCGGGTCCGCGTGCTGGAGCCGTTGGCTCCGTTCGCGAAGGAGCTTCATATCTGGTACGACGAGGAATCCCAGACCAGCGCCTGGGATCTGCGGTTCGAGATGGGACGGTTCTTTGCGCTGGTAAGTCCCGAACTAAACCGGGGTTTCTCCGGCGAGGGGCAGATGCTGGCCCGGCTGGCGGTGGGCGACTGGCAGCAGTCGTTGCCGCTGGTCGCCGACTCGCTCAACTGGCAATCGCAGATCGATACCGCCGCGCTCGCCGCGAACAACGGTTGCAGCGAAGCATCGGTCGAGGCGGCGCTGGCGGTCCTCGGAGCCCGGGGACTGGTCGGATACGACCTGACCACCGGTCGTTACTTTCATCGGGTGTTGCCTTTCGATCTGGAGAAAGTCGAATCGCAACAGCCCAGGCTCAAGGCGGCGCGGCAACTGGCCGCCTCGGGAAACTGCCGCATCGTCGGCGAAACACCGTCGGAGACCCGCCTGACGATCCCGGGGACCGGCGTCGAACACTTCGTCCGGCTCCGGCTGGAGGGAGACCGGTGCACCTGCCGCTGGTTCAACCGTTATCTTGGGCAGAGAGGCCCCTGCAAACATGTTCTGGCCGCGAGACTCCTTGTCGAGGGAGAAGAGAGTGCGATCATCCAATCCTTGCTCGGGGAAGCCGCCGGTGAGTGACGATTTCGATGCCCTGCTGACCAACAGCGACGGACGATTGAAAGCCCCACTGGAGTTCGCCCAGGCGGTCGCCGAGTTGACCGAGGCGGAACGGAGGAGATTCTCCAAGGCGGCTCAGAAACAGATATCCACCAGTCGGGCCGGGGAACGGGATAATCTCGGCTGGCCGACCGTCGGCGGGCACATGGCTCGACTCGCCCTGCTGGCATGTGCTCCGAAAAGCGTGGCTTGCCGGCGCATGCCATTCCATTGGCCGCCTGCCGATATGGGAAGACCGGACTGGTCGAGTTCCATCTCCGATGCCGTCGCCGGCTCGCATCCGTTCGAGCAAGCGGCGGTGAAGATCCTCACCGACCGGCGACCTGACTGGGCCGACCAATGGCTCGAACTCCAACTGGCCGATCAACGAGATCAGACACTTTCCGCCGCACTCGTTCGGAGACTGATTCGGGATGGGGTCTGCTCAAGACCGAAGTCGGACGGATATGCCAAGGTGATCTCGAACCTTTGCCGCGAGGCCGATTTCGACAACGATCCTGAACTGCTGGAGGACGCCTGGTTGCTGTTCCAGGTGCCGACCGGTGCCTTTGGATTCATCACGCGCATCAAGCGGATCGAGGCCGAACAACACTGGAAGGAGAAATCGGCCGACCCGTGCTGGCCGCGCTGGTTCTACTACCTGGCGCATCATGGGAAGATCGATCGGGGAAGACTGCTGGATGCACTGCTCGCCGCCCTCTGGCGTGAGTTTCCCACTCAGGAGCGCGCTGGATTGGTGCATTTCCACAATCTGCTCGCGCCCACCGAGGAAGAACTGCTCGCCCGGCAGCATGCCTATATCGAACTACTGCGGAACCCCGGTCCACCGGTTGTCACCTTCACCTTGCAGGTTCTCAAGAGTCTGGCGAAATCGGAACAGTTCTCGGCCGGGGAGTTTCTGCGAGCCGTGCCGTCCGTTTTCGACATCACCACCAAGGCGCAACCGAAATTGGCTCTGGCCGTCTTGAAGATACTCCTCCGAAAGCGGGCCGATCTTGAACCGATCGGCGTTGAAGTCCTGATTCGAGCGCTTTCCCATCCGGAAAGCGATGTCCAGATCGCATCGCTGAGTCTACTGGAAACCCTGGGTTCCGACAAACTGCCGCCCAACGAACTGCGCTGCTTCCGGGGACGCGTCTCACCGCTCGCGCAGCCGAAACTCGAGGAGCTGCTGACGAAGTCCAACCTTACAGCGGCCGCGACTTCGCCCGCCGAAGCGGAGGGATGCGTCGAAGCTCTCGACCTGTCGGACATTCGAGAGCGAATCGCCGCGATCCCCTCGCAGCTACGGGCAGCCTGGAAACTGGACGAGTCGCTCGCCGCCTGCGAAGCGGGAAGACTCCCCGTAGCCTGCGATCCGGGCGTGGTTCCCGGTGCGCTGGCGGGGCTGGCCGAGGTGGCGCCGATCGGCGACGTCGCGGAGTTGATCGACACCATCGGGGAGGCGATCGAGCGGGTTCGCTCGCCGATGGAGATCGAGCGCATTCTGGACGGACTGAGCCGCCTGGGGCGCCGGCGTCCCGCCGATTTTTCGGCCCGGACCGGCGCCATCCGGCAACGCCTGCGCCAACTCGCCCACCCGGAGCGATCTGAAGGAATGACCGACGAGCATTCACTCCTGTCCGCCCGCTCTCACCTCGGCGCTCTGCTCCAACTGCTGGGCACCTGGCTGGAACCGGACGTTGCCGTTCCCGAAGCCGGTCGGGAGCCTTCTCCCGAGCAGATGCAGGCAACGATGAAGTCTTGGCTCGACTCGGTCCGGGACCAGCTTTCCTCCCTTATCCCAGGAGTTCCGGATCAACTCAACGTCGCCAACGAAGCGCTGGCGGAACTCGAACGGATCGGCCCGGAAGCCTTTTCGACTTTCCACAAGCGGACGGTCCCGGTGCTGGAGGTCCTCGGACTTCGGGCCCGGCTGGTCCAGTTGCGTCTGCACCATCGGGAGCCCCCGATGCCGCTGCTCGCCTTGCCGACTCATGAGCATGGCTGGATTGATCCGCGTGTTTTCGTGGACCGATTACGGGGACTCGAAGAGGGCGGACTGGTGCCAAGCCGACTCGATCTGCTGGTCGCACTTTCCCGCCTTGCTCCCGACCATCGGGAGGATGCGCTACCGAAGGCCGTCGAACTTCACGAGCCTTACGGAAGGATCGTCCGGTACGCGCTGGGCGAGAACCTGCATCCCACCGAGGCCGATCGTGCATGGAAACACGCCTGGCTGGCCGCCGGCCGATCGCGCTCGCCAAGAGGCACGCTCGATGAATTGGCTCCGCTGGAACTCCCTGACGCGGCCAACGCCATCCAGCCGGCTCGGTTTCGTCTCCGGTACGAACGGATTCCCGATGACAGTTATCAGCGATCGTGGTATACATCGAGCAAACTGTATCTGGATATCGAGCCGGAGGGGGAAAGCGCCCTCGCGCCGGAGGATTATCCGCTTCCAGTTCTCACCCAACGACTCGGCTCTAAGAACAACTATCTGCATTCGTTCGGGCTTCCTCCCTGGGGAGAGGAATGGCTCGCATCGCACTGGCCTGCGAATGCCGATCCCTTTTTGGCTGGGGCGGTTCAGCGTCTACTGTTTCACCTGGACACGACCGCATCGAGTTGGCGCGCGGCCGTCCCACTGATGACTCCTCTGCTGCACGCCGAACTTCAATGGTCGGATACGGCCCTGCAAACTCTCTGGCTGGGTCTGTTCAGCCGGGACGCCGACGCTCGGTCCGTGGCTTCCGACGCCTTGCTCGAAGGAATCCTCGACGGTCGTGCCCATTCCGAGCCGCTCGGCCGCGTATTGGTCGAGATCGCGAACCGGAACTGGGCCAAGTTGAATCGACTCGGGAACGCGCTTCGCCCTGTGATTCGCGTTTCCCTTTGGGGATCGTTGGTGATCGGCACCGTGCTGGACGAACTGATCGCATCCTGGACCCCCCCTCCCCGCGACGCCCATCACATCTTGCAGATTCAGTTGGAGCTGCTGATGGAGATCGGCGGTTCCCTTAGCGATCGGGCGTCGAAGACGCTGGCGGGATTCCAAGGCGCCGGCAAAACCGCAAAGCTGGCCGGGCAATTGGTTCGACTCAGAGGCTCCGACAGGAACCCGAAGTTCCGCCAGGCCCTACTCGAGGGTCTCAACATCCGCCTAGCCCGCGCTGAGCGGACGTTGCCCGCCCAATGACGTCATTGTGGGCAAGAAGAGCCAAGGGGGCGTGCTTGCCGTGCCCGTTCTATCGAAGGCGGTCTGGTTTACCATATCCTATACTGGGCCTGTGTCGTTCATGTAACTGTTTACAGGGCGGCGCAGGCAGTTTTCTAAATGGCTTTTCGTGATTTCGGGAGATTCGTCTTGGGGGGCCGCGTCCTCCGCAAGGGGTTTCGGCTGAATCCGAATCTCCTGGAATCGTGCAACTGCATTTAGGCTTGGGGCAAAGGGGACAGTCCACCCGTGAACGGTTCGCCGTTCACAAACCGTTATGGAGGAGTTTCCGGGCCGTGATGTTCAGGCTCGTGACGAAGTCGGCCGGCCTGGTTCCCGGCGGGAGCTTTGCGATGATCTCGCGGTAGAGGGGGTCCGACCATTCGGTCATCTGGTCGATATAGTCCGACTTGGCCTCGAAGACGGCGTCGACCAGCCCGGCGGTCCGGACCATGGCTTGCGTCTCTTCTACAAGCACGGCCCCGGCGATGCAGCCGACTAGCACTTCAACCGACTGGCGAACCGCGTCAGGCAGCGGTTGCAGCAGCGCCAAGTCGGAAATGGAAACCCGCCCGCCCGGCTTGAGCACCCGTGCGATTTCCCTCCATACCTGCGGCTTGTCCTGCGACAGATTGATCACGCAGTTCGACAGCACGACGTCGACACTCGCGTCGGCGACGGGCAAGTACTCGATTTCACCCAGGCGGAACTCGACGTTGTCCAAGCCAGCCGATGCCCGGAACGCCTCCGCGTTGCGCCGGGCCCTGTCCAGCATGTCGGGCGTCATGTCAACCCCGATGGCGCGTCCGGAAGGCCCGACCTTGCTCGCGGCGATGAACACGTCGAACCCGCCGCCTGAGCCCAGGTCGAGTACCACCTCTCCCGGTCGGAGCGAGGCCAGCGCGGTCGGATTGCCGCACGAGAGCCCCATGTTTGCTCCCTCGGGCAGTTCGGCAAGCTCCTCGTTGGTGTAACCGATGGTGGTCGCTATGGAGCGAGGGGACGAGCTGCCGCAGCAGGACAACAACTCACAACAGGAGCCGCCCTGGCGGGCAATCGTGCCGTACGCTTCGCGCACGATACCGCGTACGTCCAGATTCTCCGTCATTTCACCTTGATGATCCATCCTTCTCCTCTTTCATGGCTTTCCGTTTTCTCACTTGTGCCAAGTGCAAAACACAGATTCACCTTCCGGCCGGTACCAGCAACACCGGCACCGGTGACCGGCGGACCACCTGGTGGCTGACGCTGCCAAGGAACACCTCGGCGAGAAATCCTCGTCCCTGGCTGCCCATGACAACGCTTTCCGAAGCGGCGGAAAGGTCGGTGGCAACGAGCACTTATCTGAACATGGTTTGGCTCCTTGATTCTCATGCGTTCGATCCCAGCCCCACACCGCAGGGTTGAACTGCCTCAGTTCCGGATGCCGCGTGCGGAAACCAACCCTCGGTCCGCAGACATACTTTGACGAGCATCAGCATGACGGGCACCTCGATAAGCACGCCGACCACGGTGGCGAGCGCAGCGCCGCTCGAAAGACCATACAGCATGGTGGCCGTGGCAATGGCTACTTCAAAGTGGTTCGACGCGCCGATCATGGCCGAGGGCGCGGCATCCTCGTAGGTAAAACGCAGCAGTTTCGCGAGCCCGTAGGTGATGGCGAAGATCAGCACCGTCTGGATGAACAGCGGAATGGCAATCCACAGGATCGTCAACGGATTGGCGATGATCGTCTCCCCCTTGAAACTGAACAGCAGCACCAGCGTGGCCAGCAAGGCGATGATCGACACGGGCGTGAGCACGTGGAGGAACTTCGCCTCGAACCACGGCAGGCCCATGGTGCGAATGATCCACTTGCGCGAGAAATAGCCCGCCACCAGCGGAAACGCCACGTAGATGGCAATCGACAGCAGCAAAGCCTCCCACGGGACCGGCATTTCGTTGATGCCCAGCAACCAGCCGCCCAGCAGGCCGTATAGTACCAGCATTGTCAGCGAATTGATGGCCACCATCACCAGCGTATGACCCTGGTTGCCGCAGGCAAGGTAACCCCACATGAGCACCATGGCCGTACAGGGCGCGATGCCCAGCAGGATGGCCCCGGAGATGTACGACCGCCACAGCTCGACCTCGGTGCCGTCCTTGACGATTTCGGTGCCGGGGATCAGGTCGCGGAACAGGTAGCCCAGGAAGAACGACGCGATGGCGAACATCGTGAACGGCTTGATGCCCCAGTTGACAATGAGCGTCAGCAGCACCGGCTTCGGGCTCTTACCCGCACGGAGTACTTCCGCGAAGTCGATCTTCACCATGATGGGATACATCATGAAGAACAGGGCGATGGCAATGGGGATGGATACGACCGGCGCCTCGTTCACATAGATGGCCATCCCGTCGAGCGTTTGCGCCACGCCGGGTGCGACCTTGCCCAGCACGATGCCGGCCAGGATGCAGAGGGCCACCCAGAGGGTCAGGTATTTCTCGAAGACATTCAGTTTTTTTGCGGAGATTTCCTTTGGCATTGGGCATTCCACTCCGTCATGACTGGATAATGGGTAATCGCGGTGAACTGCTGGCCGGCATAACGCTCTGCCGACATCAACCTGAGCTTAATTATATCGTTGCTTGGCTAATTCAGCAAGTACACTTCCCGCAGAATTGGGATTCGGCAGATTCGTCTTATCTGCTTGACCAATTTGTCGTGACGGAACCTCCTCGTGCATTACGTGTGCGCCGCCTCGGAGTGGTGGCCAACCGGCTACTCGCCGCCAGCTACACAACCCAAGGGCTCGCGAAGGAATCAATGGCCGATTTTGGCGCGGCGAGGACAAGGCTGCGGCTTGACAATCTGGGGTGCCAAGGCCACCCTTGTGAGAACACTGGAAACAACCTCCCAATCACCGTCAGCTACGGGAGAATAGGACAGTCTTGTGATCACCGGCCTCCATGAAGAACGTTTAGACGCGGTTTACCGTGCGTTGGTCCACAGCGGCGCCCGAACGGTCCTCGATCTCGGGTGCGGCGAAGGGTTCCTCCTGCGGCGTCTGGCAGGCAATCCGCGATTCAGAACCATCGTCGGAGTGGACCAGTGCGGCGAGGCGCTGTGGCGCGCCCGCGAGGCGTTGGGTGAACATCGGCAGAACCCGTCGCAACGGCTGTCGGTCATCGTCGGTTCCTATGCCGACCCGCAACTCGACCTGCACGGCTTCGACGCCTGTGCGATGGTCGAGACCATCGAGCACATCCACCCTCGAACCCTGGGCAAAGTCGAGCGGGCTGTCTGGGGGTGCTATCGACCCAAAACGCTGGTACTGACCACCCCGAACGCCGAATACAACGTCGTTTTTGGGCTAAGCTCCGGCGAATTGCGGGAAGGGGGCCACTGCTTCGAATGGGACCGCGCGAAGTTCAGGCGGTGGGCGGCGGGCATCGCCCAGCGCAACGGCTACTGCGTCCGGCTCGACGGCATCGGCGACCACGACCCGCGGCTCGGCCAGCCGACGCAACTGGCCGTATTCACACGGTGGCCTGAGTTCGGTCTCGCAACCCTGGGAAACAACCGCGACAGCACCGCAACCCCGAGCGGGGCGGCGCTACCTATCTTCCGCCAGCGTGAAGAAACCGCCTAAAGGCGGCGCTCCAACCCGGCGGGTCGGACCTGGAAAGGGAAGCGGCGTTTTTTGGCTGGCAATTTTCGCATTTTCCACACTCACCCCCCCATCATGCCCCTCCCTGGCCGCGTCGCCGCACGAACCAACATAGTGGACGCATGTATATTATCCTGAGTTTAGCAGACCGGACGCCGGTCTACAAGGCAAGAACTGGGCCACTGGGACTCTGGCATTTCTGTCCCCATTCTTCTGCCAACCCCTTCTTCCCACCCCTACAAAGAGATCTTTGGTGTCTCACTTGCCAAGCGTGGCAGACGTCACGAGCCGTCCCATGACAGAAGGATAGAGCTAGACAGAAAGATGGGGACAGAAATATCCCATCACCATGATGCGTGCGCAAGCAAAGGACCAATAGACAGAAGCGGCGGCAGGCAGCCAGGAAGGCTACCCGGGTTGTCGGGACCTGGCCCGCTTGAAAACGCACGTTCCTTTTCGCTGGGTCGAGGGCGACAACGAACTTTTCCTGGTGAACAAGCTTGAGCCGAATCCGCGGAAGGCCACGCGCCCTGTTTCCGGGCAACCGGTCTACGATGAAGCCTTCTGCAAAACACGGTTCAATAACGCGAGCGTCGACGCGTTCTTGCGATATACTCGCGAGTTCACCGCCTTCATCAAGGCCAAAGGATGGGAGGAAGTAGGCGAAGTCGGCAGCGTTGCATCGGATCGCTCGTCGCGGCGCTGTCGCCGCGACGATGCGGAACTTGTGGAAGAGAAACGGACATCTCCCGTAGCGCCGGTAGCGGGGACGGAATGGATGCTGAAGGTGGCTGAGCAACTCTGGCGTTGCAGGTCTAGTCGTAAGGCTCGTTTTCCGGCGGATCGGTTACCCCGGGACCCGCCGGGCTGCAGTAATCGCCGCCCAGCCCGGCCCTGGCCTCCTGGGGGCTACCGGGGGTTCCACTCCCGCCCGACTTCACGCCTTCTTGCCGCAAAATTCTCAAGGAACTTGTCACTGTCGATCTTGCCAGCCCTGAGATCATCGAGGTCCTCCCAGACCTCCACGTCGGAAGGGTCACCCCCTCCCATTTCAACCAGCGCCACGCCTCCCATGATATCCTCCGGGGTGCGGCCCTCCATGGCATTCTCGGGCAGGCCGTAGACGTCTTGAATGACCTCCTTCAGGGCCGCGTCCTTGCCCTCATTTTTTACCTGGTTCCAGAGGTCGGGAGACTGCGCATCATCGGAGCCAAGACTCTCGATCTCGCTCACCAGTTCCATCAGCGCGCCGGCGTCTAGGTCCGTGTCCTTCGCTTCGTCCGGCAAATTACGCCCCTCGACCACCATGTCCTTGCGGATCTTCTCACGAGCTTCTTTGCTGGGTTTCTCGGCATACCCCTCCTGGTGCTCTTTGATGGTGTCCGGGTCAAGCCCGAGCAATTCGCCTTCGATCGCGATGCCCGTCAGGTCCGCCAGGGCATCGTCGTCATCGCCGACCTTCTCGATCTGCTCTTTGGTGGCGTAGCCGGTTTCCACCAAATCGTTTTTGTCCATCTCCCGCTGTAGCTTGTCCGGGTCGCCACCGATCTTTTTGGCCTGCTCCCTGGTGATGTACCCGTTCTCAACGGCTGCCTCGACCAGGATCTCTCCCTCGATCTTCTGGCGAGTCTCCCGCGAGGGCGCCTGCTCGTACAGTCTCTGCTTCTCCCGAATCTGGCTTTCGGACCGGCCCATGGACTCGCCTTGGCTGGCAATGTCTACCAAGTCCTTGACCTTGTCCGGGTCGCTGCCATAACGGCGGGCCTGTTCGCGGGTGACCATGCCCGAGTCCACGGCCTCCTTCAGGTCACCAGGCGTGGAACGGGAGGTTGGACTGCCGCGGCCGGGCGTCTGGGCATCAATTTCGCCGGACGACTCTTTCAGGTCCGAACGCGAGTCCCGGCTGGGGGCCGAGCGAGAATTGCGGCTGCGGGATGGCGCGGACCGGCTCGAATCCAATCGCGAGTCCCGGGTGCGAGTTCGTGAGCCTTGGCTGGGCGCCGAGCGAGAATCGCCGCTGCGGGATCGCGAGGCTCGGCTGGGCGCCGAGCGAGAATCCCGGCTCCGGGAGCGGTCACTGGACCGGGTGGATTCGCCCCGATCGCGGGCCTGGAGGCTGGGTGCCAGAGACAGGCAGGTCGACCAAACCAAGCCGAAAGCGAGCAATGAAGCGATCAGGATGCGGTGACGGGAAGCGAAAGATCGTGGAGTACTCATGGGATTCTCCCGGGAAATGGGGAAAACAACCTGACACTCCACCAATGCACATAGCTGGTCCCGGGCGGCAGGTTCCCGAGTCGTAGACTCCTGACGCCTGCACGGGGTGCGTCGAACATTTAAGCAGGTCCAGCTGTTGAACTTATAGCGCGACGTGTCATCGAGGCAAGGCGATCGCTGGATGGCGAAACCGGGGCCTGACCGCCCCCGCTGGCCAGTTAACGTACCGAATGGGAGGCGTAGGCCCGAACGGAAGACCAAACACCCTTGTTCGATATCGCCTAGCCGTTCGGCCGGATTGATCTCGCGGTCGGGAGAGTGTATAATGTATGCAACTTCTGGCGTGGTCCTATGCAATGGGGCGCCCGGAGGACTCTCAGGACACGATTGCTAGACCGCCGGCTTGAAATGCACTGCACCCCACTTACCAACCGTTGGCTCCCGGCGGCACTGACTACCGCCCGCCAGTGGTGCGCGGGGAAGGTGCTGCTCACGCCACCCTGATGGGCGGCCGACCCTGTGCGGTGGCCGCGGCGCTGGGGTGGAGTGTCTGACCCCGGCACCGGTTCTTCCGCCGGCTTTCCCGACGTCGTAACCGTTCGCGGGGTAGCGGCGCGGGCAGTTATCTTCGCTGTATGCGAAGGGGCCCGTCCCATTCTCGCGGCGGACCGGTTGGCCCATGGGGCGAACCACCCTGTGTACCACGAAAATTGGGACCGTCCCGCGGTGAACGGTTACCTGACGTCGGACTTGCGGCCGTAGCGGCGTATCGTCCGGTTGCGGCTGCCCTGCCGGCTTTGTCCTTCCCTCCCTTTCCAGATGACAGTGAACCAGTTCGATCCCCAACTCCTACGCGAAGTGTCGCGGCGGCGCACGTTCGCGATCATCTCGCACCCCGACGCGGGCAAGACGAAGCTTACCGAAAAGCTGCTGCTGTTCGGCGGCTGTATTGACGTGGCAGGTGCGGTGCGCGGCCGGAAGGCGCAGCGAGCGGCCACCTCCGACTGGCTGGAACTGGAGAAGCAGCGGGGAATCTCCGTCAGTTCCACGGTGCTCACCTTCGAGTTCAAGGGGCGCCAGGTCAACCTACTCGACACGCCGGGGCACCACGATTTCAGCGAAGATACCTACCGCACTCTCATGGCCGCCGATTGCGCCGTGATGGTCATCGACCTGGCCAAGGGCGTGGAAACGCAAACCGAGAAGCTGTTCCGGGTGTGCGCCCTGCGGAAGATTCCCGTCATCACGTTTGTCAACAAGGTCGATCGGCCCGTGCAATCGCCGCTGGCCGTGCTCGAGGAGATTGAATCGAAGTTCGGGATCGACGCCGTCCCCCAAAACTGGCCGCTGGGCACGGGCCAGGATTACGCCGGAATTGTGTTCAAAATCCAGGCCAACCTGGACCCACGGCACCGCGATCGCATCGCCTTCGTGCGGGTGTGTGCCGGGCGGTTCCGGCGCGATATGGAGGTGTTGCACACCCGCACGGGCGAGAAGCTCTGGCTGCGCCGTGCGCACCGGGTGTTCGGCCGGGAGCGCGAGACGATGGACGAGGCGTTTCCGGGCGATATCGTCGGGCTGGTCAACCCGGGCGAGTTCCACCTGGGCGACACCATTTGCGAGGGGCCGGCGGTGAGTTTCGACCCGCTGCCGCAGTTCTCGCCCGAAAACTTCGCCATCCTCCGATGCCGCAATACCGATCGGCGGAAGCAGTCCGAGCGAGGTTTGAGCCAGCTTTTGGAAGAGGGGGCCATCCAGGTCTTCTCCGACCCGCATGCCGTGCGCCGCGAGCCGATGCTGGCCGCGGTGGGCGAGCTGCAATTCGACGTCGTGCGGTTCCGGCTTGAAAGCGAATACGACACGCCGACCGACTTGCAGTGGCTGCCGTTCAAACTCGCACGTTGGGTGGACGACGATCCCGCGCAGTTGCAGCAGATGCGCCTGCCGTATTCAGCGAAGATGGTGCGCGACCAGTTTGGCCACCATGCCGTGCTGTTCCACTCGCAGTGGGACGCCGAGTACGCATCGCGCGAGAACCCGGAAGTCCGATTTTCCGTGATGTGCGCTGGGCGGGCAGTCTAATGTGCGGAAGGGGTCGGGACGTCTTCTTCCTCCTTGGAGTGCGGCGGCTTGACGCCGCTTTTGTCTTGCGTCAGCTTTGGCCTTTCGCACGGTGCCTGTCGGAGGCGCGGAGAGAAAAAGGCATAGCCAAAGCGGCGTCAAGCCGCCGCACTCCAAGGAGGCCGACCAGCCAGTGGAAAACAGGAAACGCCGCGCCCGACCCTCTTTTGCCTCCGGAGGCTATTGCGTGAGTTCCAGCGAACCGACCCCCAGCCGTTTCTGCGTCTTGCACGATTCCGACACCGACATGGGCACGCTCATGCTCCGCAGGCGGTGGTCGCCGGCTTTGGAGCGCGACGTATTCGAGATGACGCTCGACGGCAAGCTGATGATGTCCAGCGCGGTCACCGTGTCGGAGCAGGCTCTTGCCCGGCATGCCCTGGCCCTGCTGCCCGACAGGCCGCTGCGGGTGTTGGTTGGTGGCTTGGGATTCGGTTTCACCGCCTTGGCGACCTTGGCCGAGGCCCGGGTTCGAGAACTGACGATCATCGAGCGGCTCGGGTCTGTCATAGCATGGCATCGGTCCGGCGTGCTTCCATGGTCGGGCGAGTTGACGGCCGACCCGCGGGTGAAGATTGTCGAAGGCGATTTCTTCGCGGCAGTTGCGGGCGAACCGGAGCCCGACGATCGGCACGACGCCATCGTGATCGACATCGACGATTCGCCGAGCCTGCTGTGGCACGATCGCCATGCAGCATTCTACGAGCCGCGGAGTTTGGCTGCCTTGCACCGGAACTTACAGCCCGGAGGGGTTCTCGCGCTGTGGTGTGCAACGCACCCGGGCGAGCCGTTTATCAAAACCGTCAAGACCGTCTTCGCGACGGTCCTGCTGGTCGAGGTTCCGTTCGAGAATCCCTGTGTCCGCCAATCGGTCACCGACTATCTCGTGCTGGCTTGCCGCTGACAATGCCCGACGCATCGAAGCCAGCGACGAAAGAAAACAGCCCGGCCGCGCCTTTCGAGGGTTCTACTCGCCGCGGCCGGGCCTCGTTCTTTGCCTGCCGGGTCAACCATCGGTCAACTCCGGCACGCCTGTCGTTCAAGTAATCCTGGAGTGCTCTTCCTTCCAGAAATGTCTGTACGCCGACATGGGCGATCAGGTCGTACCCATACTTGCCCCCTTTGGGAACCAAACGGCCCAAAAGGGGCGAATGCCGCACTTGATAGTCGCCCGTGGTG
>JAVEUP010000364.1:0-3949 GCA_034005525.1 Thermoguttaceae bacterium
ATTGCCGACCGGCTGCGCCGGCACCGGTATTTCAGCACGCAGGCACTAGGGGGCCGCTTGCAGTCGTTGCGATGGGTTCTGCACGGCCCGGAGACCGCGCTGGACCGGCAGAGCATCCTGCTACGCCAAGACCTCCTGGTCCGGTATCCGGCCTACGAGCAGCTTGCCCGGCAGTCGGAAGCGTTGCGCGCCGAGCTTCGGGCAATGCCCTTGGCGACGGAAGACTCCGGCGGCCAGGCGCAGCAGCGGAAGCTCATCGAGTCACTGGGGGCGTGCAGTTTGCAGCAGGAGGTGATCCTGCGCGAGATCGCCCTGCGCCGCGAACCTGCCTCGCTGGTATTCCCGCCGTTGCGCGACGTGAAACAGATACAGCGAGCCTTGCCCGAGGGACACGCCGTACTCGCGTTTCTGGCCACCAGCCGAGGTCTGTATGCCTTCCTGCTGAACCGGGACCAGTACACCTGGTGGCGCATCGCTTCGCCCACCCGGCTGCGAACCGAAATCGTCAACTTGCTGCGCGCCGTGGGCCAACATGCCGGCAACCAGGAACTCGACCTGAAGCAGTTGAGCGACGAAGGCTGGAAGCAAACGACCCAGAACGTTCTCGACATGATCCTCGAAGGCTCGAAGGCCGACTTCAGCGTGGATTTCCAGGAGTTGATCGTCGTCCCCGACGGGCTGCTGTGGTATGTGCCGTTCGAGGCGCTTCAAGTGCAGGTCGAGGGGCGGCGCCGGCCGCTGATCGCGCGCGTGCGGGTGCGCTACGTGCCCACCGTGTCGCTTGTGGTCCCCTGGGGCGGCGGGCGGCGCCAAAGTGCGACGACCGCCGTCGTGGTGGGCAAACTGTTCCCTCGCGACGGCACCGACGTGGCGCAAGCCGAGTTGGACAAGCTGGCCGCCGCACTGCCCGGTGTCAAACCGATGCCAACCCAGTTGTGGGGACCGTCGTCCCTTTATGCCACGCTGTTCGACCGGCTCGTTGTGTTCGACGACCTGCCCGATACCGAGAAGAGACCCCTTGCCTTCGCCCCGATTTCCGTCGACGCCGGCAAGGCAGGCAGTTCGCTCAGCGATTGGCTCGCACTGCCCTTCGGCGTGCCCGACGAAATCCTCCTGCCCGGGTTCCACACCGCGGCCGAGCGCTCGTTGAAGGACATGAACCCCGCTTCGGCCGGCCAGGAGGTGTTCCTGACGGTCTGCGCGCTGATGTCCAGCGGTGCCCGGACCGTGCTGCTGAGCCGGTGGCGCACGGGCGGGCGTTCCAGTTACGACCTGGTGCGAGAGTTCGCCCAGGAATTGCCGCACACTTCCCCCGCCGACGCCTACCAGCGAGCCGTTTTCCTCGCTGCCGGCTCGCGAATCGACCTGGACGCGGAGCCGCGGGTGCGCCGCGCCCAGGTGGAGGAAGCACCCCAGGCAAGCCATCCGTTCTTCTGGGGCGCGTATATGCTGGTCGATGCCGGCACCGAGGCGACGGACGTCCCACCGCAGGCCGAACCCGCGGAACGCGAAGCCGAGCCCCCTGCGGCGCCCAACCCAGCCCCTGCCCCCGCCCCGGCGCAGTGACCGCCGCACACCCCGGTATTCTTCACAGGGCGGTGTTGGCCTATAATACCAGTTGTTCCAGTCCACCGGCCTTTGGAGGGTTTCACCATGTTTCGCTCGCTTGTACTCCCCTTGACGCTGTTACTGCTAGTGCTGTCTCCGGTGGCGCTCCGTGCTGAGAACGAGGGGCTTGAGGACCTCGACAAGGCCACCGAGGCCAAGCTGTCCGCCCGCTCTATCGAGGACCTGAACACGGTGATCAACCTCCTGGACGCCGCCCTTCGGAAAGGGCTCGACAAGGGCAATACCGAGTTCGCCAATCAACTGTTGGCAGCCACGCTCATCCAGCGGGGATCGGTCCGGGCACAGGTGGCGCTGCGGCTGGGCACCGAAAGCCGCCAGTTCGACGAACTGCGCCAGCAGGCCATCGAGGACCTCAAACGCGGCACCGACCTCGATCCCGAGCAACCTGACGCCCTGCACGATCTCGCCCGGCTGCACATCCTCGCCGGCGGCGATACGGAAGCCGCCGCCGCTGCCCTGAAGAAGGCCCTGGAGTTCGATTTCGACGATCCGCCGCTCCGTGCGAAGCTCTTGAGCCTCCAGGCCGTCCTGGAAGAAGACCCGGAGCGGAAACAGGCGTCGCTGGACGAGGCCATCCGGCTGGCGCCCGGCGAGGCGGCCGCCCTGCGCATGCGCGGGCTCCTCCATGCCGACCAGGGCCGCGACGCCGAGGCCCTGGCCGACCTGGACCGCGCCATCGAACTCGAACCCGAACATCTGCCCACCTACGAGGCCAAGGCCGCGCTGCTGAGCAAGATGGAACGCTACGACGAGGCCATCCTGGCGCTCGACAAGGCGCAGGAGATCGAGCCGAAGTCCATCTTCCCGTTGCTCCAGAAGGCCCGCGTCTACCTGCTCCAGGAGAACTTCGCCGCCGCCCTGCACGAACTGGACCGGGCGCGGAACGTCGAGCCGGACAACCTGGGCATCCTCATGCTCCGGGCCGGCGTGCACGAGGAGTCGGGCGAGCGCGAGAAGGCCATGGCCGACGTCGATGAGGCGCTGAAACTCCGGCCGAACTACCCGCCGGCCAAACGCATGCGGGCCGTCCTCCTGGCCGACGAGGAGCGTTTCGACGAGGCCATTGCCGAGATGCGCGACCTGCGCCGGGCCCTGCCGACCGACGAAACCACCTTGCTTCAGCTCGCCATGCTCCACACCGCCGCCAAGCAGTTCGACGAGGCCATAAGCGTCTATGCCGACTTGCTGAAGCTCCAGCCGGAAAGTTGGGTGGCGCTGCGCGGCCGCGGCGATGCGCTGCTGAATCAGGGCAAACACGCCGAGGCCATTGCCGATTACGAGAAAGCCCTCAAGCACAAGCCGGATGAATCCGGACTGCTGAACAACTTCGCCTGGGTCCTGGCCACCTCGCCGGAGCAGGAAGTGCGCGACGGCAAGCGCGCCATCAAGATGGCCACCGAGGCATGCGAGTTGACCAAATACGAGCAGCCCCACATCCTCAGCACGCTGGCCGCCGCCTACGCCGAGACCGGCGACTTCGACACCGCGCTTACGTGGATTGACAAGGCCCTCAAAATCAGCCCCGGCGAAAGTGAACAGCACGACCACCTGCAGAAAGAGCGAAAGAACTACGTCAACAAAAAGCCCTTCCGCGAACTGCTCAAAGACGG
The DNA here is from genome assembly GCA_034005525.1 of Thermoguttaceae bacterium. Taxonomy (GTDB): domain Bacteria; phylum Planctomycetota; class Planctomycetia; order Pirellulales; family Thermoguttaceae; genus PWXP01. The sequence goes on from JAVEUP010000364.1 coordinate 3,240, forward strand.
CGAACCGGTCGAGCCGTAGCCCCAGCCCAGCCTCCGCGCCAATGTAGCAGGCACACGCCGCTGTGCCGTTTCGCTGGAATGTAGCGCGTAGGGTGGGTGGTTCCGGCTGTTCGTAACCGATGGATACACGCTTCCGCCGCATGCGATGTTCCAGTGGTGGTGGCCGTTTGCGCCACGACACAGCCGGGTTCACCCACGCGCGCAGTACGGCTCGCGTTCCCCGCGACGGCCCGCTGCCTCGCCACTTCACCCACGCGTCAGGCAGCGTCTTTCCGTCGTGTGCGGCAAGATCTTCTTGCACTGGGTGGCACGCCCCGCAGGCACGAAGGGCGTGCAGCGAATTGTCGAACACCGGCGATTTTCCGCCCGCACCTGGGGATTGGCCGACTGTTCGTTTATTCGGACGGCGCGACGTAAGTCGTTACTGCCAAAGGGGTTCCGTCAGAATCGCGGCGTTCGGCGGCAGAGGGCCGCAGGAGGTGAAAACGGCCGTAAACCGTTATGCAGTAAGGGGTTCCGAATTGTCGAACAGTGCCGGTCGGCCACTGTTCGATTGAGTCGGCGCGCAATGCGGCCCAGATCAACTTAATGCGTTGTGGCACAAGGACTTAGTATCGGTGGACTGTTTCCTCCACTCACCTCGTGCGGCGGAACCCTCGGTGGGGGCCGCCGCTGGGAAGGACGTCAACGGCAAAGGCTCCTCCGTTTCT
>JAVEUP010000024.1:0-24258 GCA_034005525.1 Thermoguttaceae bacterium
ACCGCCTACCAAGAATCCGCCGCAGCAAGCTACGGATAGCCCTAAAACACAAACGAGAACATTTTCAACAGCCCACGGTGTGGGTGGGCGAGGTCGACGCGGGCGGCGCCTTGCGGGAATTGCCCGCCGGGCATCGCGGCCATGTCATCTCCCTGCGCTTCTCGCCCGACAGCTTGCGGCTGCTGTCGGGCGTGTACGATCGGCAGGCCATTTTGTGGGACGTTGAGGCGAGCCGCCTGGAACGCGTCTTTCCGACACCCGTGGAAACGCGATCAAGCGCGTTCCGTGCCGACGGCCGCCGCCTGCTCACCGTTGGCTCCGGCACGGAACAAGGCCGCGGACGCGTGATCGAGTGGGACATTCCCACCCGGCAGCCGATCCGGATCATTCGCGAAAACGCCCGGGCGGCGTGGTTCGTCGGGGACGACGTGGTGGTATCGGCCGACAACGAACTTCGGCTGTACCGCCAAACGAAATCCGACACGCTAGGGGCTGAACGCCAACCGAGTGACCCGACGCTGTTGGAGTTCACGCTTCAGCGTGCAAACGAAGCGGGAGCGGACTCCAACACGCTGAAGCGTGAACTCCAACCGGCGGACGCGGCGGTGCTCGCGCCGCCGCTGCCCGCCGGTCGCAGCGACCGGCTGTTCCTCGCGCCCGGCGGCTGGCAGATGTGGATTCCCAACGTTCGCGACAAGCCTGCCGACGACGACTCACCCTCGGACCGGCCTGCGTCGGGCATCCTGCGCAGCCCTGCGGGCGAAACGCTCCCGCTGCCGTTGCCGCACCGGATTGCCGATTCCGTGGCGTTCATCGACATTTCACCCGACGGCACGCGGCTGTTGACGAAATGCGAACCGTTGCCGCCGCCCTACCGGGACGGGGCACGGCTGGTGCTTTGGGACCTGACCGTTCCGGAACCGGTGCATTCCTTCCCCGGCCGGATGGGCCGCTTCCATCCCGACGGCCGGCGCGTGCTGGTCGGCATCGGACGGTCGCTGCAACTGCGCCGCATTGCCGACGGCAAGCCGCTGCAAACCTACGAGATCGACCGCGGGGCGTTCGAGTCGGCCCGCTTCGTCGCCGGCGGCCGGCAGTTGCTCACCGGCTCGGGCAACTGGTACGACGGCAACCAGGGGCAAGTGCTGCTTTGGGACGTCGAGTCGGGCGAAGTGCTGCGCCGCTTCTTCACCGACGACACAGCCGTGTACGACGCCGTCATGGACCGCGACGAGAAACGCCTGCTTGCCACGTTCACCTTCGGCGAGCAGGGCGCGATCGACAGGCTGGATATCTTCGACGTCGAGTCGGCGGAACGGCGGCATGTCATTTTCCCCCACGATTACGCCCTGTGGCGGCTTCACGCGCATCCGCAATCGAATCGGTTCGCGATGGGCGACGAGCGGCGCACCAACGTTTGGGACCTGACGGATTCGCGGCTGATCCACCAGTTTCCCGGGGCGCCCGGCCCGCTGAGTGCCGACGGGCGCGTGCTGGCAACCCTCCTGCGGCCGGCGAGGACGACGCTGCTTTGGGACGCACAGGACGGGCGCTACCTCGGCTGCGCCGATACCGAGATCGTCGGGTTCCACCCCGGCGGCGCGCTCGCCTTTACGCAGGACCATCGAGCATCGCTCGGCGTACTCGACCTGCAAACCGGCCGGCCGGTTGCCGAATTGTTCGCATTCGGCGACCAGTGGCTGGCCGTGACGGCCGCAGGCGACTTGGCCGGATCGGACGAGGCGTTGCGGCGAGTGACCTGGCGCACCCGGCGCGTAAACGAGGGCGCAGCAGCGGGCCTGCCGTTGGAGTTCACGCTTCAGCGTGCGAACTTGGCGAAGGCGGAATCCGGCACGCTGAAGCGTGAACTCCAACCGTCCGACGACGATGGCCCCCACGTCGAGATCGACGCCGAGCGCACCGCGCGGCGGCGCCGGCCGCGGCAGGTGGTGGAGACGCTCACGCGCTCGCTGCCGGAAGGGCGAAGCCCGGTCGACGTGCTGCCCGCGGCGGCGGCGGAGCTTCCCCAAGGCGTCGAGCGCCGTCCCGGCTCGACCGACCGGCCCCGGCTGGTGGTCCGCAGCGCCGAATCACCCGCCTGCACGTGGCTGGCCGCCGAGACGGAAGGCAACCTTTTGCTGGCCGCGTACGAGGACGGATCGGCCGCGCTGTGGCAACTCCGGCCGGTGGAGTTGGTCCACCGCTTCCCGCCCATCGACCGTGCGCCTCGGATCGCCCTGACGCCCGACGGGTCGCTGGCGATCATCGAAGGGCCGGAGCGCGCCGAACTGACCCTCTGGGATACCACGACTGGCCGGCGGCAGGGCCTGTTGCCCGCTCCCGACGAGGAGCGCGAAGAGTGGATCGCGGCGATGGCGATGCACCCGGGCGGACGGTTTCTGGCCGTGCTGTACCGCGGGCGCGACGACGACTCGCCCGGCCGGATTTTGATTTGGGACCTTCCCGCCCGGCGGGTGGCGCATCGGCTGGTCGACCCGTCGCCCCGCCGCATGGCCGACCTCGCCTTCACGCCGGATGGCCGCCGGCTGGCCGTTGGGTATTGGGCGGCGCCGAAGGGACAGGAGGAGCCCTGGGACCGGATCGACGTTTGGGACTGGCAGGCCGAGACGCGCGAGCGCGGCATCCGCGGCGAAGGGTTCGGCGCGGCGAACCTCGGCTTCAGCGACGACGGCCGCCGCCTGCTGGCCAAAGAAGGTTGGAAACTGGTGCTGCGCGATTTCAGAACCGGCGAACCGATTGCCCGCTGGTCGTTCCGGCATGGCATTCCGACCGGCGTGCTGACCGGCGACGGCGAGAGCGTCGTCGGCTCGACGCTCGGCGACGGCCGCCTGTTCCGTTCGACCGTTGCCGAGCCGGACCCGTGGACCTGGACGCCGCCCGCCGAGCGTCGTTCCCACACTAGCCGCTATGCCTATGCGAATAAGCTCGTGGTGATGGGGGAGCGGAACCTGGTGTTCTCACCCGGCAACGACGGCCGCATCCACGTTTGGCGCCTGGACACGCTCACGCCGGCGGCCGACCTGTTCAGCCGCAACGGGCACCGCGACTGGATCGCGCGGACCTCGGCCGGAGCGCTGGCCGCCACCGAGGGGGCCCGGCCGGGGTTGGCCTGGGAGCATGGCGGTCGGCACTGGGCGCTTAAGCGTTTCGAGCAATGGCTGCACTGCCCGGAAACCGTTTCGGCCATTCTCAGCGGCGAGCCGGCCGAATCGCCCGAAATCCCGCCCGAGGTCTTGGCGCAAGCCGAGACGTTTCACGTCGAACTGCGGGAAACCCGCTCGCCGCACGCCGCGGCTTCTGCCATGCGCGAGCGGGCCGTCGAGGCGCTGAAGGCAGCGGGCGCGGAATTGCGGATCAACCGGGACGGCTACGTCACCTTCGTGCATCTGGAGCGGCGGGCGGTGGACGACGAACTGCTGCACATGCTGCTGCGGCTGCAGAGCATCCATCGGCTCTACCTGGCCGCGACGGGCATGACCGACGAGCAGCTTCGCCCGGTGGGCCTGATGGGCGGCGTGAGGCGGCTGTCGCTCTGGGGCAACGCAATCACCGACGACGGCCTGGCGGAACTTAGCGCGATGTGGTCGCTCGAGGTGCTCGACATCCACGACACGCAGGTCACCGCCGCCGGGCTCCGCAAGCTGCGGCTGCTGCCCGAATTGAAGACCCTGATCGTCCCCGACGGCATCGACGCCGACTCGCTCGCCGCCGAGTTCGCCCGCCCCGACCTGCAAGTGATCCCCCGCGCTGGCGAACCGTGAGGGCGGAAGGCAGGCGGGCGGGACGGATTTGCGGCTGAAGCCGACGCGCGCTCAGTTGGAGTTGACGCCTCATCGTGCGAAGCTGGAGTGCGCAGTGCGTAGGGTGGGTGGTTCCGGCTGTCTGTGCCCGGCGGATGCATGTTCGCATGCGACAGCACGTTTCGGGCCGCAACACCGTTTGCGCCACGATCAGCCGGGTTCACCCACGCGCCCGGTACGGCTACCTGTGCGCCTGGGCACACCTGACACTTGATTGCCGGCACTCCCCGCAAGCGGTAGAATGCGGGCTTGTGCGACCCCCAGCCGCGGAGCCATTGACGCAACAGATCGCCCGCTACACAGAGGGGACTGCCGCCGCGGCCGTCGCCACGGGGGACTGTCCCGGTTTTCGCGGCACACGGGGGATAGGAGACGCGGTGACGCCCGAGCAAGAAGCCCGCCGGAAGATCGACCGCCAGCTTGGCCAGTGCGGCTGGCTGGTGCAGGACTACCGGAGCATGGACCTTTCGGCCGGCCCCGGCGTGGCCGTGCGCGAGTTTCCGCTCACCACCGGCTTCGCCGACTATCTGCTGTACGTCGACCGGCGCGTCCTGGGCGTCATCGAAGCGAAGCGCGCGGGCCACACGCTCACCGGCGTCGAAACCCAGTCGGCCAAGTACACCCGCGGGCTGCCCGCCAACCTGCCCCACTACCGGCTGCCGCTGCCGTTTGCTTACGAGAGCACGGGCGCGGTCCCCCAGTTCACCAACGCGCTGGACCCACATCCCAGAAGCCGCGAAGTATTCACGTTCCACCGCCCGGAGAAGTTGCGCCGGCTGGTCGGCCTAGAGAAGCAGCTCCGCGCCTCGCTGCGGGAAATGCCGCCACTGGACACTGAACGACTGTGGCGGGTACAGATCGAGGCCGTCACCAACCTGGAAGCCTCGCTGGCCGACAACCGGCCCCGCGCCCTGAACCAGATGGCCACCGGAAGCGGCAAGACGCACACCGCCGTCACCATGAGCTACCGGATTGTCAAGTACGGCGGCGCGAAGCGGGTGCTCACCAATGACGACGGAGGGATATCCGCGCCCAAGACCTGACCCCAGTAACCGACAGCGAGAAGGAGGAAGGTAGGCATGAGACTGGAGAAGATTCGGATTGAGAACTTCCGCTCCTTCAAGGACGAGGCAGTGCTGCTGGACCCGTACACCTGCCTTGTGGGTCCGAACGGAGCGGGAAAGTCGACAATTCTCACTGCCCTGAATGTCTTCTTCCGCAACACGTCGTCCTCTCCCACTAATGTTCTCATCCTCTCCAGAGAGGACTTCCATCACGGCAATACCCAAGACCCAGTAAGAATTACGCTAACCTTCACAGAGCTTTCTGCGGAAGGGCAGAAAGAGCTGAGCCACTACTATCGGCAAGGGCGACTCGTCGTTTCGGCAGTGGCTCGTTGGAATGAGAAGACTGAGACTGCCGACGTCAAGCAGTACGGCATCCGCACGGTCATGAAGCCTTTTGCTCCCTACTTCGCCTTGGCCGAAAGGAAAGCCAAGGCAACAGAGTTGCAGGAGTGCTACGACCAGATCCGCGAGCAGTTCCCTGACCTTCCAGTCGCCACAACGGGCCCGAAACGTGAGGTAGCCTTGCGCGAGTTTGAAGAGAGCAGACCGGAACTGTGCGAACCACACGAGGCGGAAACTCAGTTCTACGGCTTCACCAGAGGCTCCAACCTGCTTGACAAGTACATCCAGTGGGTCTACGTTCCGGCCGTCAAGGACGCGTCGAGTGAGCAGGACGAGGGTGGCAAAGGCGCGTTGAAAACACTGCTCGATCGGACCGTTCGAGGCAAGGTGAACTTCAAGGAACCCATCGCGACACTGAAGAAGCAGGTCGAGGATGACTACCAGAAGATCATCGACTCCCAAAAGGAAGTGCTCGAATCACTTCAGATATCTATGCGCGCGCGTCTCCGGGAATGGGCAAGCCCCGATGCCGAACTCACCCTCGGCTGGCACCGCGACGACCGGTCGATCGTCGTGAACGAACCATACGCCAGAGCAGCCATCGGCGAGGATGACTTCTTGGGAGACGTTGCGAGGCTCGGCCACGGCATGCAGCGTTCCTTTCTGGTTGCGATTCTCCAAGAACTGGCGTCGACCGAGTTTGAGCACAGCCCGACGTTGCTTCTCGGTATCGAAGAGCCTGAGTTGTACCAGCATCCGCCACAAGCACATCATATCGCACAGGTTATGGAGAACTTGGCCACTAGAGCCGAAACGAACACCCAAGTTCTCTTAAGCACGCACAGCCCCCACTTCGTGCCTACCAAGGGCTTTGCGAGTGTCCGTCTCGTCCGGAAGCACCCTGTGGATAAGTGCTCCCTCGTAGCATCCACGACCTACGAGAAGGTCGAGAGCGTCCTCGCCAAAGCGCTAGGTGATCCGCCGGATAAACCCACGGTGACCATGGCGACTATTGAGCAGATCATGCAGCCATCGCAAAAGGAGTTGTACTTCTGTAAGGTCGCTGTCCTGGTGGAGGGTCCTGAAGATGTCGGATATATCGCCACGCACCTCCTGCTTACGAAGAAGTGGGACGAGTTTCGGAAGCTGGGCTGCCACTTCATCGTGGCCGGTGGCAAAACGAACATGAGTCGGCCGCTTGCAATCGCCAACGAACTGTGCATTCCAACCTTCGTGGTTTTCGACGCAGACACAGACAAACACCACAGGGAGGATCAGACCAAGAGCAACTCATGTTTGCTGAAGATTTCGGGAAACGGTGACCAGGATCCGCTCAGCTGCACGAATCTCTTCCTGAAGAACTGCGTCGTTTGGTCAAAGCGGATTGCGGACACCGTCCGGACGGAAGCTGGTAAGCAGTGGGACATAGCCCATCAGGACGTGAGCAAGGCCTACGGCTTCCTGCACGGAACAAGCAAAAAGAACAAGCTATACGTTGCGTGCATCGTGGAACAGCTCGGACGGGCGCACTTCATCTCCGAGTCTCTGACGAAGTTGTGCGACCATCTGTTGCGGTTCGCCGCTAAGCACGAGGTTGACGACGCTGGCGAGACGCAGCTATGCCCTCCCGCGCGTACTGGCGGCGAAGCAGTGTGACGGAGAAGACCCAAGCATGTGGGATAATGCGAGTGAACCATGAGCACCGACACCCAGATCATCGTCAACAAGGCATGGATCGTCGCGCACGTTCTGCGGGACGGCGGGCTTTCGTATATTGCGATTGGGAACGTGTACTAAGCAGTGTCGGGGCCACTGCGCGTGGTTGCCGCTTCTGGTCCCGCGGTTGTTGGGCCGAAGGTCCTGGCGTTCACCCAGCCCAGGCCAACGGCCTGGGTGGGCAGTGCGACAAAACGGCCGCGCCCGGCCCAACGGGCCAATGGTTCTCCAAAGGCGAACGGTCGGCCCGTTGGGCCGATAATGCCTCATGGCGGCCCCGCCTCCCCGGGGCGTTGCCGTCGCTGTTGTACGCACTTCGTGGCGTCACCGGCCGGCTTGCCCGGCCGGAACGATGGTCAGTGGGCTACAAGCGGCACGCAGCCCTCCCGTCCCCCCCTGCACGCTGCCGCCGCCTCCGGCGGCGGCAGCGTGCAGGGGAGATACTCGGGTGGACCGGGCTCGTGTAGCTTACTGACCACGGCTCCTGGCGGGACAAGCCCGCCGGTGGCCCTTTGTTCGGCCATCGAGCCCACACACGGCCGGCAACCTACCGAAAACGCACACAATGCCGCACGTCGCCAAGAATGGCACAAAACGCAAAAAAGACGCATGAATCACACATAAAGGCACAATTGACCGTCAGCCATGAGCACCGACACCCAGAACATCGTCAACAAGGCATGGAACTTCGCGAACGTGCTGCGCGACGACGGACTTTCGTATATGGCGTATACGGAACAGATCACGTTCCTGCTGTTCCTCAAAATGGCCGACGAGCTGACCCGCCCGCCCTACAAACGCGCGTCGATCGTCCCCCGCGGGCTCGATTGGCCGAGCCTCCTGGCCAAAGACGGCGACGAGTTGGAGGTGCATTACCGGCATGTCCTCGAGGAGTTGGGCAAGAAGGGCGGGATGCTGGGCGAAATCTTCAGGAAGGCCAAGCCGGAAATCCAGAACCCGGCCCTGCTGCGCCGGCTGATTTGCGAGTTGATCGGGCGGGAACAGTGGACCCGCATGGAAGCCGACGTGAAGGCAGAGAACAAGCAGTTGAACTTCCTGCAGCACGTCAGGACGCTGCTGAAGGTCAACGGGCGGTGCGCCATCGTCGTGCCGGACAACGTGCTGTTCGAGGGGGGCGCCGGCGAGACGGTGCGGCGCAACCTGATGCAGCAGTGCGACGTCCACACCCTGCTGCGGCTTCCGACCGGCATCTTCTACGCCCAGGGCGTGAAGGCGAACGTGCTGTTCTTCGACGCCAGGCCGGCCCAGGAGAAGCCGTGGACCAGGAAGCTTTGGGTGTACGACCTGCGCACCAACATGCACTTCACGCTCAAGCAGAACCCGCTCGTGCGGGCGGACCTCGACGAGTTTGTCGGCTGCTACAGGCCGGCCAACCGCCACCGGCGCAAGCCCACCTTCAGCGAGAAGAACCCCGAGGGCCGCTGGCGGGTGTTCGACTACGACGAGTTGATCCGGCGCGACAAGGTGAACCTCGACCTTTTCTGGCTCCGCGACAAGACCCTCGACGACGGCGACGACCTGCCCGAGCCCGACGTCATTGCCGAGGAGATTGCCGACGACCTGCAAACGGCGCTCGACCAGTTCCGGTCGATTGCGGAGGGGTTGAGGGGGTAGCACGTTCCATTACCAAGGTGGTTATCATGCGCATTTCAGAACTACGACTGCATCATTTCTGCGGGTTTTCCGCGTATCGGCTTCCTTTGCAGGAGTCAAACATCCTTGTTGGCCCCAACAACGGCGGGAAGACAACGATTCTCCGGGCGATCAGACTGGTATTTGACGCAATGGAGATCATCATCCCGACGAACTGCAGGCCGTCAGACGGGTACCACCGTAACGGTCATCCATCCTTTTCATCCCTTACGGGGGAAACGGCTCGTTCTCCTGTATCGTGGGACTCTGTTGGAAGAGGACTGGGGCTTTCTTCAGCGTGAAGATGCGGCGTTCTTTCGTATCCCCGTCGAATGGACCGACTTACGCGTTTGCGATCCTTCCCGGTACCGTTCGCTGCGGTTGCGATACGCCCGCTGCAGGAGTTCGTTGATCTCAAGCTCCTGCTCCTGCACCTTCTCGTGCAGTTCGGTGATCGTGCGGGCCTGGTCGACGCTCGACAAGTTCCAGCACACCCGCGGCGTGCTGCGGCTGAGGGCGGCGGTAATCCACGCCCTTTGGGAGCGGCAGGACGGCAGCCTGTTGATCATGCCGGCCGCCGTACCGATCGACGATCCGCACGTCCGCTTCGAGCTGACCCGCTACCTGGAGGACCAGGTGCAGACAGCCTTTATTTCAGGGACGGCACAGCGGCGTGTGCCTACTACATTGGCGCGGCTCGCACCTGGAAACGGAAGAGGCGAATATTCTTGGCGCACCCCCGGCGGGCGGCGAGCTTGCAGCCCGACTTTCCATCGGTTATAATTTCGTATGGTGGCACTCGGGCGCCGCCGGGCCAGGGAAGGGCTTGGAACACAACGGGAGGACCTTGTCATGTTGTGGTGTGCTCGAGTGGTTTTCTTTCCAGGCATTCTGGTTGCCGGGTTGCTCCTGGCTGCCGGCTCGCCTGCCGCGGAACGCGAGTCTGCGGCTTCTGCCGTCGCTCCGAAGGATGCCTCGGGGCAGATTGTCGAACTGTTCGCCGGTATCGAGGCCGGTGTCATTGAGGCGCGGGTCATCCCGCGCCACGAGAAGCACGTGAACCTGCTGCTTGAGAACAAGACTTCGGCGCCGGTCGTGGTGAGCATCCCCGCCGCACTGGCAGCGGTGCCGGTGATGGCCCAGTTCGACTTTCCGTGGCTCGACAACAATCAGGGCCGCGATCGGCAGCAGCCGCAGAACATCGGCATGACCCCGCAGCGGCAGAACTTTCCGGGTCCGGGCGCCGGCCCCATGAACTTCCCCGGTCCCGGCCTGTTTTCCGTTCCGCCGGAGAAGGTCGTCAGGGTGGGGTTGACGGGCGTGTGCCTGAATCATGGGCATCCCACGCCACGTCCGAAGCTGCCCTACGAGCTTCGGAGAATCGAGGCAGTGGCCAGCCAGCCGGAGGTGGCGGCGATTTGCATCATGCTCGGTCAGGGTGAAATCGACCAGGTAACCGCCCAACTTGCCGCCTGGCATTTCCACAGCGAGATGAGTTGGGACGACCTTGCCGCGCTGCGATCCAAGACGGCGATTGGCGCCGTCGCGGCCTATTCCAGGAAGCAACTCCGCTCCGCCAAGAAGGCCGCCGAGCAGGCTGAGGAGCTTGCCAGGGAGATGCAGCCCTCGCAGTCGTCGGTATCGATGCGATAGTGGCGGTTGGAGTCGCACATGGCGTAACTGGCCCAGCCGACGCGAAGAGAGCAGCCCTGTTTCCACGGCTTCAACACCGGGCTGTTGTTGTGGCCCGGGATGCGCCTGTTTCTTGGGCTCTTCCGTATTCTTGGTGCAGACAGCCTTTGTTTCAGCGACGGCACAGCGGCGTGTGCCTACTACATTGCCGCGGCCTGCACCTAGAAACGGAAGAGCCTATTCCTTGCCGCCGCCGTCACCAACTCTCACGGCAAACGAGGCGGGGAAGTCAAGTTAGGCGAGGTGCATTGTCTTTGGCGGTCGCGTAGTCTTTGCGGGCCGTGCCACTTTTGACGAATTTCCGGCCATCTGCCGGACGATGCTTCTGACAAAGCTGATCGGAATATCCGTCAATACCGTCAAACACGCCGTGACGCGAAGCGTCACAGGCACCTCGGAGGGGTGCAATGAACAGTAAATGGGTTATTCTCTTCGCACTGGTCGGGATGCTCGGTTCCAGGGACGCTTGCCTAGCCCAGCATTGGGGCATCGACCCGACTGCACAGGCCGAAGCCTATTCCGCGACGACGGGTTCTTGTTGCGAGTGCAGCGTACCGTTTGTCAAAGGCTACGGGGAGTTTCTCCTGCTCAGGCCGAGCAACGACAAGGTTTCCTATGCCGTGCCGATCAACGGGGCCATCACGGATCCATCGTCCGGTGTCGCACCGGTACAGATCGGGCGCGAATCGGTGCTGGACATCGGCTACAACGTCGGCTTTCGCGGCGGGATCGAAGTGGCCGTCAACGAGTGCTCCAGCATTGGCGCCGTTTACACCCTTTTTGAGAGCACCACTTCCGGCTCAGTGGCCTTGGACGCTCCTCCGCCGGATGTCGTCCTCCGCTCGCTGATCAATCACCCCGGCACCGTGTTCGCCCCCACCGATTTCCTTGAGGCGTCCGGAAGGCATGACATCGATTTTCGCTTGGCGGACGTCGAGTACCGCGGCCTGTGGCTTTGTGGGCCGCAGTACTCCGTCAGCGGCGTAGTAGGTGTCCGTTATGCCCAACTGGAGCAGGGATTGACCAGCGAGTTCCGCAACGTCACCACCGTGGAGACTGTGACCAGCGACATCAACTTTGAAGGCGGCGGCGTCCGTTTGGGCTTGGAGGCCGAGCAATACGCAGGCGAGCGGGGACTGTTCGGCTACGGCAAGACCTACGCCAGCTTCCTGGCCGGGGAGTTTTCCAGCAGGTACACGCAGTCCGATACTATTCGCGAGTTGGTCGTGGATGCCGGCTGGAAAGAAGATCGTGTTGTCCCTATCCTGGACTTGGAAATCGGGGTGGGATGGGTTAGCCGTTGCGGGCTGGTTCGGGTTACGGCCGGCTACATGTATTCCGCGTGGCTGAATACCCTGACCACGGGCGAGTTCATTCAAGCCGTGCAGAACAACAATTCGGTTTCCGTCCGTGAGACCTTGGTGTTCGACGGTTTGGTGGGTCGCGCAGAAATCCGCTATTAGTAGGGGCCGTCGACCGCACCATACGTTCCAAGGGGCTTCTAGATAACATTCAGCCGGGCCAGCTTCGTCTGGCCCGGCTGTCTTTTTTATGTTTTCTTCTGACATGCCCGATTGTGTTGAATCGGCCTACTTAATTTCGTGCCAGCTACTCATCTTTAGCATTTGACTTAAGTTCGACATTCTTCCCCTGCCCCCCCTCTTGACTTGCTGCCGCAGGCGCAAATAATAATGGCGCTTGCTTTTTCAGTTGCGGTAGGTTCAGCTAGGGGATCGCCATGCACTTCCGGAAGAGGGCCATCGCACCAGCGAGTGAACTCGCTTCCGATGGTCGTTACCTGGCAGAGACGGCTTTCTTCTCCTGCCCTTACCGAGCATGGGATTTACGACAAGGCCGTGCCGCCATCTCACTGTTGCTCGAAGCGGTCAGCTATGCCCGGGAGTTGGATCGCTCACCCTGGGACTTCGGCGTTGAGATCGATGCCCTGTACGAAACCGGCCTGACCGCTAGCGCCCTACGATGGCTGGTCTGCAAGGGGTACGCTGAACATGCCTGCGAGTTGACTGCGCAGGGGGACGCTGCGCGCAATTTCCGCAGGAGCAAGGGGTTAGAGTTTGGTGACCGGACCTGCTTCGTTCTCACCAAAGCCGGCCTCGGCTTCGCCCGCGAGGTGTTCGAGCGGTCTCAAACTGCCGATTCGCGGCATGGCGTCCTTGCCAAGCGCCATGGCGACGGGGAGGATTGCGGTCTGCGGCCGATTTGGGACCGCCAACGGCGGGAGCTTCGAGTCGCCGGCGTGATGGTCAAGCAGTTCAAGGTTCCGGCGGCCAACCAGGAAGCCATCCTCGCGGCGTTCGACGAGGAGGGATGGCCGGTACGGGTCGACGATCCGCTCCCGCCACATCCCGAGCAGGATCCCAAGCGACGGCTGCACGATACGATCAACTCGCTCAACCGCAACCAGAAACACCGCTTATTGCGGTTCATGGGCGATGGGTCCGGGGAAGGTGTTCGCTGGTCGCTTGTGCCAACAAGCGAGAACGGCAATTCTGACGGCGACTTCGCCTCTTGAGTTCACCGCTCCTCATCAATGGCGGCTGCATGAGCGGCTGCGAGCCACCTGGCCGTGAGTGAGCTGCCTGCTCTCGCTAGATTACCACCAGAGTTTCGCCAGAGCTTCTATTGCTTCCAGCAGTCCGCGGGAGGATGGTAACCGAACCGGAGGCCGGTGCCGCGGTAGGTCGGCCGCGCCAGTTCTACCGGCTGAGTGAGTCCACCGTCTATTCTGCCATGGAGATGCAACCATGTGGATGCCCAGGTTTGTTGCCAAGCAAAACAGTCCGCGCCCTTCATCGCCCCGCACCGCGCCAGTGGGGCGCGGCAAGCTCGGGCTGCGTCTTCGCCACCGGCATTTACTGATGGAGCCGCTCGAAGAGCGGGCGCTGTTGTCAGTCGACCTTTTGGGTAGGCCGCTCTTGACGTCAGGAGTGCAAGAAGTAGCCCCTGGAGCGGTGATGGAGTATTTCGTCGTGAAGACTGCCGGGCAAGCCTCTCCGGAGTCGGCAGCCAGCGCCGCAAGTGGACCAACTCCCGGCCCGATGCAACTTAACGGCAACGGCCTTGAGTTCAACTTCATTCCGGATCCCGGCACGCTTCAAAACGTCATCGACGGCTTTGCCGAGGCGGCCAATCTTTGGTCTCAGTTGTTCAACGACGACATCGTGGTGAACGTCGAGATTGCATTTGCTGCCCTTCCTCCTGGTGTTCTCGGCTCCACGACGCGGATGACAATCGACGGCAGCTACACGGATTTTCGGACTGCCTTGGTGGCAGATGCGATCACACCAAGCGACACTACCGCGGTAGCCAACCTCCAGTCAGCCCCCGATGTCGACCTGCGCATCAACTACACCAGCGATAATCCGAACGGGTCAGGTAGCCCTGTTCCCTACGTCGACAGTGACGGCAGTGCGAACAATACAACCGTGAACATGGCACGGGCAAATGCGAAGGCGCTAGGCTTGCTTCCGGCCGGTGATGCGACGGCGGATTCACGGATCGTCTTCAGTAGCGGTTTCGCTTGGGACTTTGACCGGAGCGACGGTATCACGGCCGGCACGTTCGATTTCGTTGGCGTCGCGGCTCATGAGATCGGGCATGCATTGGGATTTATCAGCGGGGTGGACGTTCTCGACATCAACACGGGAACCGGCGGCGCCCCAGGCCCATTCTCTGCAGATGCATTTACGTTTGTCACCCCGCTGGACATGTTCCGCTATTCGATTCCCAGTGTTGCCGCCGGAGCGCTGGAGTGGGCGGCGGGCCAGCCGGCCGGCAGCCAGTTCTTCTCGATTGACGGCGGGACAACGAATCTGGCGACGTTCTCGACCGGTCGCGCGGTTGGCGACGGACAGCAAGCCAGCCACTGGCAGAATAACTTGGGCCTCGGCCTGATGGCACCGACCATTGCTCCCGGGGTCTTTGCGGTCATCAGTGCCCTGGACGTTCAAGCCGTGGACGTCATCGGCTGGAATCCCACGGCCAATGTGGGGCAGACGCTGGCCGATCCGATATTTAATGGGACGGGAGACAACGATACCTTCATCATTTCACGTGTCCCGACGGACACCAGCATTGTCCAGGTCCAACACAACGACGTGGTGATCTTCGCTCAGCAGATTGCCGTCACCAACTCGATTACCGTCAACGGGCTCGGCGGCAGCGATACGTTGATCGTCGATTTCAGCAGTGGCAACCCCATTCCGCCGGCCGGCATTGCCTTCGACGGCGGTGACGGAGACGACGAACTGATCTTGGAGCAAGGCTCGTTTGCCGGATCGTTCACCAACGTGACCCACACTTTCACCAGCACTAGCACCGGAACGGTTGCCGTCGACGGGGCGATCGTCACCTACGCGGGACTTGAGCCGATTGCCGACAACTTGAATGTTGCCAACCGGGTGTTCACGTTTACCAACGTGGTCACAGACGGCACGTTCGTACAGACACCTGGCGATCCCACGCGAACTCGGATCGACTCCAACCAAAGCGAATTGGTCGACTTCGCTACGCCCAGCAACTCGCTGACCGTCAACCTGGCGAGTGGCGCCTCAAACACCTTTGGCGTCAACTCCTTGGCCGACGGTTTCAATACGCCCACAAACACGATCAACATGGGCGATTCGGGCGACGAGGTCAATTTCGAAAGAACGGGCGAATTCGGCTTCACCAGTCCGTGGACGGTCAATGGCGGCGCCGGGGTCGATGTGGTGAATCTTAGCCCGGTTGCCCGATTTCTCGACCATTTGACATCCGGCGTGACCTTTTTCGGCGGTGGTGGGGCCGGTGACACGCTGAACGTATTCGACGACAACAATCCATACTCCGACACCTTCATGGTCACAAGTACTACGATTGACCGAAGCTCCTGGGGAGATTTTGCCGACCCGGGTGCGACCTACGATGCTGCCGTTGAGTTCGTCAATCTTTTGACGACGGGTTCCGGGAACAACACGATTAACGTGCTCAGCACCAGCCCGACAGCCACCACGACTATCGACGCCAATGGCGGGAATGATGTCTTCAACATCAACGCCAGCCAACTCGGTGGGCAGAACCTCTTCAGGGGCGGTGGCGGGGATGATGCATTCATCCTGAGCGTTACGACGGCGGCTGGTATTTCGGCGCCGGTGGTTATAGAGGGCAATAGCAGTGCCCTCGGTTTCGGTCGCCGAGATGTGGTGACAATCCAGGACATCGGCTTCGGAGCCGGAGCAGGAAGTCCGATCACCATGACCTATACCGGAGGCGGGCCCGACGGCAGCGAACTGACGTTCCAGGGGATCGGCCCGGGGCTGGCGACCATTCAGACCGTCGAGACCGTGGCGTGGATTGGAGAGCCGGGCAATAACGACGTGGTTACGGTCGTGGGTACAGCCGGCCAGGACGACCTGATTACCGTCGCACCGCTTGACGATAACACGGCCCTGGTTCTGAACAATTCGCCGACCGACGCCAGTGGTCCGTTCAATGGCCCGCCCGAAGACTTTGCCACACGCATTCCCGGTGTTTCGGGCGGAAGCGTGCGGCCGGACCTCTTGCTCGCAGGGCTCGATAACCTTGCCGGGCTCACCATCACCGACCCAGGCCCCGGCACCGGCGACCGCCTGTACATCTACGGCGAGAGTGCCGCGGGACTGAACGACGGCAGCACGTTCGATCCGTTCGGATTCGGCCCGGGCCAAATCCTGCCGGCGGTGGCCGAGCCGGGCTCGTTCAACCAGATTTCCGTATCCGACACGCAGGCGACGATCAACGGGTACGTCGCGGTCAACTACAACGACACCGATTTCCTCCAGCCGAACCCGTTCACCGACCCGGCGGTGGTCGTCAACGCCGGCGACGAGGGGAACCCGCCGGCTACGCCGGGAACCGACGCAGCCGACGATATCGCACTCACCCTGAGCCCCGCCTACCGATTCCAGGTCAACGGCGGCAACCCGGACCCGGCCCACACGGGCATCGTTCCTCCGGACGGCGACCAAATGAACGTCGATACGCTGGGCTCGCAAGAAATCAATATCTGGAGCGACAAGTCGCCGGTGCCGAACGTAGAGGTCGAGGCAGCCGGCGTGGGCGCGTTGCCATTCGGATTCAACTCAATCGAGAACCTAGTGCTCGATGCCAACGGCGGTACCGTGAACCTGCTTGGCGACAACAACTTCTCCCAGGACCAGACCGACAACTTCGTGGTCCGCGGTACCGGCCTCAACGCGTTCACGCTCGAGATCAACGGCAGCGCGCCGATCCAGTTCATCAATGTCACGTACTTGAACGTCATAGGCGGCGAAGAAGTCGACACACTCGACATCACGGCTTGGGCCGACAACACGCCGCAGGGCTGGGGCATCCAGGTCACTTTCGACGAAGGTGCACCCCACCAAACCGACGGCGACCAGCAGGACTTGTTGATTTACAACACGGTGGCTGCCCATCCGGTTTCGGAAGACATCGTCATCCAGCCCTCGGGGCCCGAGAACGGCGAATTGCGAGTAACCAATGCGGTCGATGGTTCCGTGATTGTCGTTATCAGCTACGTCAACAATTTGGACGTCATTGTCAACGACAATGACGGTTACCTGAGTGATACCGACACGCTCACGCTGCGCGGCACCAATCCCGATCCGGGCAACCCGAATGCGCCCAGCGGGTTAGAGAACTTCATTGCCGACTTCAGCGCCGCAGGCGACGTAGCTAACCCAACGGTTACCGTCACCGACGAGGTCTCCACACTGATCCTTTACCGGCTGCGAAACTTCACGAATTTCAATTCGATCCATATTGAACCACTCGGCGGAAGCGATTACGTGGAGATTATCGGCCGGGATGACGGCTCGTTGACCGTCAATGTGGACAACGGCCGTCCGGCGGGCCCGGGCGGGGTCTTGGACGTCGACACCTTGGCTGTGCTTGGCGTTGCTGATGCCGATGACGCGTTTGCCTACTTCCCCGGCGCCACGACGGATGCCGGGCGTGTGGAAGTCCTTCGCTCGGGTGCGATGGCACCCACAGTGGTCAATTTCACCGGCACAGAACGTGTGTCGTTCGACGGCGGTGGCGGGACCGGCAGCGACGAACTCACGGTCAACGCCACGGGCGGCGACGACGTCATCACGGTCGTCGGTACGGGTGCGTTGTCCGCCGACATTGAAGTCAACGCCGGCCCGCTGTTGAGATTCCTCGATTTCGGATCAACGGCAAGTGATCTCAATCTGCACGGCGGCAACGGCGACGATCGTTTCTCGATCGCCGGCATAGGCGACACGATGACCATCAACGTCGACGGCGGCAATCCGACTGCCAGCGACGAGGTCATCGTCAATGTTGCGACCGCGGGCGTGATCAGCGGACTGGCCGTGGATGACGCGACGATTACGCGGACCGGTGAGGCGGTGGTAAACGTGGTCAACGCCGAGTCGCTGAGAATCGTCGGCGACGGCAGCACCAACCTGACGATCGAGGGCACGGCCGCGTCCAACACGATCGTCCATACTCCTGGCTCGGCCTTCGACGCCGGAGGTGTGCAAATCGATAACCTCCTGCCAATCGCGTATCAGCACTTGGGCGCCGGCGCGACCCTCGTCATCGATGGCGAAACGGGCGATGATACGTTGGTAGTGGACGGCACTCAGAACAACGACCTCTTCACAGTGGCGGCCGGCACGGTTGCGCTGAATGATCGCCTGGTCATCGACTCGCCTGGTATTGAGAACCTGACGCTTCGTGGCCTGGACGGCGACGATACGTTCGACGTCGCGGGTGATCACGCGTTCGACGGCATCGTGGTCGAGGGTGGCAACCCGTCGGCCAGCGACGTGTTGAACTTCACGGGTTCTGGCGGCGCAATTGAGATCGATCTCGACGCCCAAACGGTCACCGAGAGCGGGTTCGGTGCGGTCGGCTTCACCGGCATCGAAATCCTGAACGTGGATGCCGGCACCGGGGTGATCGACGTGATCGGCACCCTGGGAACGGATGACCTCGCGGTTACACCCACCGGGGCGAGTTCCGCCATCTTGTCATTGGCTGGTGTGAACTTCACCGTCCATGTAACCACCGACAGCGGAAGTCTCTCGATTGATTTATTGGCGGCGGGAACCAACCAACTCACCGTTCATGGTACGCAGGATGGCGAAACGATCGTCGTTGATGGGGCCCAGGTCGCTGTCGGCGCACTCCTGGCGGTGAATTACTCGAACGTCCAGAACCTGCGGGTCTTCGGCCACGCGGGCGACGACGTCTTCGAGGTCACCCCGGCAGCCGGCACGACGATCTTCATCGATGGCGGCGACCCGATCGGCTCGTCGCCGGGTGACCTGATCATCCTCTTCCCCGCCGGCCCATTCGCGATTGAGCCCGGCCCTGAGGTCGATGAAGGCGGCATGATCTCCGCAGGCGCAGAGCGAGTTAGTTGGGACCACATTGAGGAAGTTGTCGTCGATGCCGGCGGTGCTCCGGCATTGATCATTGGAACCAACGGCGACGACGACATCACCATCATCGCTCGTGACGAGTCGTACAACCCGGCCGACCCCGGCGTACCCAACCCCTTGCTGGACGGAGTGCAGGATTTTACGGTCAGTGTCAACGGCGGACCGGACATCTTGTTCATCGGCGTTCCGGACTTGTTCGTGGATGCTTTGGCCGGAGACGACGATATTGTTTTGCGCGCCCCTGTGCCCAACGGCGCTCCGTGGAATGTGCAGGTGACGATCGTTGGTGGCTCGCCTTCGGCGGCCTCGGGAGATCAAGGGGATGTGTTTGTCTTGGAGTCCCCCGGCCAAAGCACGGTCGTGTACACCCCAACCGGCCCCGACACCGGCACCATTCTGCTCGATCAAGGCGGAAGTGACTCGCTCATTACACTGGCCGCCTCTTTCGACTTGACAGGGATAGGGATTCCCTATATCTCCTCGGTCGGCGGCGTGGAACTGTTTATCTACGATGGCGAGGGGGGCGACGACAGCTTCACCATCGTGGGGACGGTCGGCAGCGATATCGTTACGCACCGCCCAGGCGATGCCGACGACGAGGGATCGATTCGCGTCAATAACCTCCTGGGCGTTACCTATCAGGGGCTTGGCCTCGGCGCGACGCTCAGCGTTGATGGCGATACGGGCGATGACACCCTGGTCGTTGACGGCACGCAAAACAACGACCTCTTTGCGATCGTCGCCGGGACGGTTGCGCTGAACGATCACTTGGTCATCAACTCGCTTGGTATTGAGAACCTGACGCTCCGTGGCCTGGACGGCGACGATACGTTTGACGTCGCGGGTGATCACGCGTTTGACAGCATCGCCGTCGAGGGGGGCGACCCGTCGGCCAGCGACGTGTTGAACTTCACGGGTTCTGGCGGCGCAATTGAGATCGATCTCGACGCCCAAACGGTCACCGAGAGCGGGTTCGGTCCGGTCACGTTTTCCGGAGTCGAACAAGTCAACCTCGGCGCTGCCGGCGCGAACCTGACGGTTCGCGGCACCGACGAAGACGATACGCTGACGTATACACCTACCGGGGCCGAGGCGGGTCTCTTTGTCCTGGACGGGCTGAACACGGTTTTCGAGTTCGCTAACCTCAGCACGAGCGTGTTCACCGTCGATCTGCTCGGCGGCGACGGCGACCACACGGTGGTTCTGGGCACCAACAGCCACGACGTGATTACCGTCGACGCACCGAACCGCCGGATCGACGTGGAGAACATAGGCGGCGTACTCGCGCCGGTCGTCCTGGCGTCCACCGTCGAGACCGTTACAGTTTTGGGGCGACTGGGCAACGATACGATCATCGTCGTGCCGGCGCCTCAGGCCGTTCCTTCCGCTCCAGGCTTTTTGCCGCACAACCTGCTGGTCCACGTCGATGGCGGCCCTCCCAGCGCAAGCGACGCGTTGGTGGTGGCCGGCAATGTTGTCCGGGCTTCGGCGAACGATCCGGTCACCGCTGTCGTACCTTTGGGTGCGACCGACTTCGTCGTTGTCAATCGCAGCCGTCGGGCCGACGAGGGAACGGTGCGAGTGTTCCGCAACGCCGACCCCATGCCCGACATCTCGTATACCGACGTCGAACTCGTCTCGCCCTTCGTGTTCGTCAGTCCGGCCGGAGACCCGAACCTGCTGCAACTCGGCCCCGACATGTACGAGGCGAACGAATTTCGGACGACGGCGGCATACCTCGGGTCCGGCGACGTCATCAACGTCCAGAATCTGGCGATCTTTCCTAATGCCCAGGAACACCGCTTTGTGCCGGCCGACCAGGACTGGTTCCGCGTGGTGGCCGAGAAGACCGGAACGCTCGATTTCCAAGTCTACTTCCGCACGTTCGACGCCGCGCTGCTGCCCGGCGGCGGCGCCCTGCGGATTGAGGTGTACGACGCGGCGGGGCATGCCGTGTCGACGGTATTCCGCGCCACGGCCGACGAAGGAGCCCGGTTCCGGATTCCGGCCGTGGCCGGCCAGAGCTACTATTTGCGGGTGCTGGGAGACGATCCGGAGGCGATCAACGCCTACAGCATTACGATCCACAACAGCGTTCCGCCGGTGCCGTTCGACATCGAGTTAAAGGACGCTCCGCCCGATGGAACCACAAACCCACCGGGGGGCGCCGCGAACAGCGACACCGGCCGGTCCCAGTTCGACAACATCACCTACGACACCACGCCGACCATCTTCTTGCGGCTGGACGATGCAATCTTCCTGAACGACGTGCCGGGAAACGCGGCGCCGGTCACGCCTCCGGACTGGACGATTCCCATCCTGCACAACGCTGACGTCAATCCGGCTGACGCGAACACCGATCCGGGCTTCCGGGTGGGAATCTTCGTGGAAAACGATACGCACGGTGAGGTGTTGGCCGGCTTTGCGGAACCGGCCACCGATCCATTGTTCGCCGGCGCCGGCGTATACGAGTTCACCTTTGTCGACCCACTCGACGATGGAAGCTGGTTCATCAGTGCGCGCGTTCAGATGATCGATCCGGCGATCCCGGCCCAAAGCGGTTGGGGCGCGCGCAGCCTGTCGCTGGAGATTATCGTCGACTCGGATCCCCCGTTGGTCTCCTTCGGCGGCTTGATCCCGGCCAGCGATACGGGCATTCTGCCGCCCAACCCCGGCACGATTGTCGACCTGATCACCAGCGACGTTGCGCCCACGTTCTGGGGCCGTGCCGAGGCCAACGCGGTCGTGCGAATCTACGCCGACGACGGCGACGGCCTGTTCGACCTCAACGACGACTTCTTCCTGGGCCAAGCCACCGCCATCCCCATCGACGGCACGGACCAGTTCCCCGACGAGATGAACCAGTTGCCCGGCGGCTACTGGGAAATCCGGTCGATCGTCAACCTCAACGATCCGGGCCTGTTCCCCTTGGACGGCCTGCGGACGATCTTCGTCACCGCCGAAGACGTGGCGGGCAACGTCAGCGTGCCCGATACCGAAGATGAGGTACTGGAGATCTTCATCGATACGCAAGGCCCGGTGATCGAGGGGGTGTTTGTCAACGAGATCCTCGTGGGAGTCAATTCGAATAACGAGTTGGTGCAGTTCAACAGCCAGGCGCCATCGATGATCCTGGCCACGCTGCCCATCACCGGTCTGGCAGCCGGCGACGTGGTCGCGGGCATCGACGTGCGGCCGGCCGACGGCCAGCTCTATGCGTTCGTCGAGGGCGTTGCCTCGGATCGGATCTACCGGGTGAATCCCAGGACTGGCGAGGCCACGTTCGTTTCCACCCTCCTGATGGGTCCCATGCTGGGAACCTCCTTCGGCGTCGATTTCAACCCGGTCACCGACCAGTTGCGGATTGTCAGCAACGCGGGCGAGAACCTCCGCGTCAACGTGCTGACCGGTGTGGTTGTTGTGGATGCTGCGCTGAACCCCGGCGCCCCGACCGTGGTCGCCGCCGCCTATTCCAATAACAACGCTGGCACCACCGCGACCACCCTTTACACCATCGACACGGTCGCCGATGTCCTGAACGTTCAGTTGGATTTCCCCTCCGGCTTCCAGGTCCTGGTGGGGCCGTTGGGAGTCGACGCCACCGCCGTCGCCGGGTTCGACATCGCCCAGGGCAGCGACAACGCCTTCGCTTCGCTCACCGTGGCCGGAGTCACCGGACTTTACCGCATCGATCTGGCCACCGGCGACGCCACGCCGGTGGACAACATTGGCGACGGCTCCGTGTCGGTGGGCAGCCTGACTGCGCTGCCCCAGTACGACCTGTTCGATCCGAAGCCCTCGACCGACGGGCCCACCCCGCTGGTCTACAGCATCTCGATCAAGTTCAGCGACCTGCCCGAGCGGGTCGAGGCATTCCTCTACGACGCGCTGAAGCAGGACATCGCCGAACACCCCGGCCATTACCTGCTGGTTGGCGACTATAGCGGTCCCATTGCCATCCGGGAGGTAATCGTCCGGCAGTTCATCCAGAACGTGGCCGACACGCAGATCGTCGGGCCGGACAACATTGCCATGGCCACCGTCGAGTTGGTCTTCTTCGCCCCGTTGCCCGACGACCGCTACACGCTGACCATCTCCGACCAGTTGGTCGACCCGGTCGGCAACCGCCTCGACGGGGAAAGCAATGCGATTGAACCGCAAGGTGATCCACTGTTTCCCACCGGCGACGGCCTGCCCGGAGGCGATTTCGTGGCCCGGTTCACTGTCGACAGCCGTCCCGAACTGGGCGTTTGGGCAGCCGGCAGCGTGTACATCGACACGAACGGCAACTCCTTCTGGGACCCGAACAACCTCGACGCCACGAACCGCGACATCATGTACAAGTTGGGCTACACGACCGACCATATCTTCGCCGGCAACTTCGCGCTGCCCGGCGAGACGGCCGACGGCTTCGACAAGCTGGCCGCTTACGGGGTGGAAGGGAATCTCTACCGCTGGTTGATCGACACGACCAACGACGGGGTCCCCAACCTGCAAGTCAACGACCCGGCGCGCATCATTGGCATGCCGGTGGCGGGAGATTTCAACGAGACCATCTCCGGCGACCAGGTGGGCCTGTTTACCGGCACCACGTGGCACCTCGATACGACGGGCAACTATAACGTCAATTTCGTACTTGACAGTGAGCTGCGAGGTTATCCCATCGTGGGCGACTTCGATGGCGATGGTTATGCCGACCTGGCCACCTGGAATTACCAACTCCGCCGCTTCGAGTTCGACCTGACTGCCGGCGTGGAAGGCAGACTGGGAGGGTGGGACGGCTTGATCGACGCCACGATCGATTTCGGCTTCATCGGCGCCCGCATCCGCCCGGTTGCCGCCGACATGGATGGCGACGGCATTACCGACGTCGGCCTTTGGGTGCCCGACCGTGCAGGGATGCCGGACGACATCGGCGAATGGTACTTCCTCATCTCCAACGACTTCGACGGGACGGGCCGTTCGAACGGCACGGTGGCCACGCTCGATCATCCCTTCTCGCCAACCCCGCTCGGTTTTGACCTTTACGCCCGCTTCGGCAACGAGTTTGCTGTGCCCTTGGTGGGCAACTTCGACCCGCCGGCCGGGGTCGGGGCAGGCACAGAGCAACCTGAAGAAGAGGTATTGCGGCCAAGCGACCTTGTTGGCTACTGCCTTGATGCTGGCCAGTGGTGGCTTGGAGAAAGCAACGGCGTCGATGCCTTCACTAACAGCAAGGCGACCCGGTGGAACTCGAGCCTTGAGTGGGTGGACATTGTGGCCGCCGACTTCACCGGCAACGGCCTCGACGATATCGCCGGCCGGATCGCCACGACCGGCGACTGGTGGGTGGCTGTCAACAACGGGGATGGTACCTTCACCAACCAGAAATGGACGCGGTGGAACCCGAACCTCGAGTTGGTCGACGTCATGGCCGCCGACTTCACCGGCGACGGGGTAGCCGATATCGCCGGTCGGATCGCCACGACCGGCGACTGGTGGGTGGCCGAGTCCACCGGCACCGGCTTCACCAAC
>JAVEUP010000024.1:24268-61644 GCA_034005525.1 Thermoguttaceae bacterium
GCCGACTTCACCGGCGACGGGGTAGCCGATATCGCCGGTCGGATCGCCACGACCGGCGACTGGTGGGTGGCCGAGTCCACCGGCACCGGCTTCACCAACACGAAATGGACGCGGTGGAACCCGAACCTCGAGTTGGTCGACGTCATGGCCGCCGACTTCACCGGCGACGGGGTAGCCGATATCGCCGGTCGGATCGCCACGACCGGCGACTGGTGGGTGGCCGAGTCCACCGGCACCGGCTTCACCAACGCGAAATGGACGCGGTGGAACCGGAACCTCGAGTGGGTCGACGTCATGACCGCCGACTTCACCGGCGACGGCAAGGCCGATATCGCCGGCCGGATTGTCACTACCGGCGACTGGTGGGTGGCCGAGTCCACCGGCACCGGCTTCACCAACCAGAAATGGACGCGGTGGAACCGGAGCATCGAGTGGGGTCCGGTATTGGTGGGCAATTTCGCCGGCGCGGCCTTACACGCCGAGTCGGCGCCGCCGGCCGACCTGTCTGCACCCGAGTCGATTACCATGGCTGATTTGCAGCCGATTGTCGAGGAGGCAGTGCTGCGCATGTCGGCCGATTTGGAGGGCGTGGCATTCCAGGTGCGGATTGTCGATCTGCCGGGATTGCTGCTGGGCAGGACTGTGGGCAATTCAATCCTGATCGACCATGATGCCGCGGGTTTCGGCTGGTACATGAGTACCACGAATGCCGACTTCCAGGCAGGCGGCCGCCTGGGCGAGTTGGAGGCGAAGTCGGGAACCGACGCCGTACATCGCGTCGACTTGCTCACGGTGGTGATGCATGAACTGGGCCACTTGCTGGGTTACGCGCACACCGGGAGCGGGTTGATGCAGCCGACGCTTGGCCCGGGTGTCCGCTGGCTGGCCGAAGACGCCGAAGGCGCGCATTTCGCAAGCGAGGAAGCCCTGGACGACGACGGATCTCTTGATCCTGCTCGACTGGATGCCTACTTCGCGACGCTTGGGTAGGTTAATGCGACTTGTCGTGGACAAGTATTTGGGCAGAGTGCTGCCCGGGGTTCGTCGGCGCGGTATCGGGTGTCGGCAAGCAAGGCGCAGTCCCAACAGGACTGCGGTTGCTCAAACCGACGTGCTGCCGCGGCGCGTAGAGCAACTGAACGCAGCTTGTGAAATCCAGCAAGGCAGTTGAGCGAGACTCGTGCAGAGGCAATCCAGGCTAAGCCGTAACGGTCTCGCTTTCGGCCTTTAGGCGGCGTATTTGCTGCTCGTAGTCGAGTCGCTGTGCTTGCCACTTCAGGGCGCAGTCGTTCAGTTCGGCCTGTAGCTGGTGGAGTTCGGCCTCGCGCGCGGCCAGCCGAGATGCGTCGGCCTCGGCGTCCTGACGGTGTTGTTGCGTCCAGTGATCGTACTGTTGCTTCTGCCGCAATACCTTGTCGTACTGCTCGGCCAATTGGCGGCGGATTGCTTCCAGTTCCTGCTTCTGTTGTTGAAGCTCGGCATTGGCCAGCCGGTAGTGATCGGCCAGCTTGCTGCGAATGCCGCTGAGCGACTTCGTAAGCGCCGCAGGTGGCGCGGCGCCGGAAAGCTGTACCCAAAGCTCTTCAGTGGCCAACCGGATCTCGAGGGTTTCGCGGTGCATACGGCCGAGTTCTCCCCGAAGCTGCTCCAAGGCTGCATGGGCCTTATCGACATGCTCCCCGCGCCGGCGCACCGCCTCCCGCTGCTTCTCTATCTCGGCCAGGGCGGCTCGCTGCTCGTCGGCCAGGCGCCGCCGCTGCTGCCGGGCGTCTTCGGAAAGCTCCTGATGGGCCCGTCGAAGCCGCTCCCGAAGGTTTTCAGCCTCGGCGCGGGCTTCTTCCACGCGGCATTCGGCAAGTTCGATTTCCTTCCGGCGGGAGCACTTCTCGGCATCCGAACGCTCGGCCTCGGCCCTGGCCATATCGCGTACACGGCGATCGAGTTCCCGCTCGCGTCTTTCCAGATTTGCCTGGCGACTGTCCAGGAGTTCCGCCCGCTCGGTGAACTCGGCCTCACGTTCCTTCAGCCACAGGCTCGCGGTACGCATGTCGCGGTCGAGGACGGCCAGACGCGCGTTCACCTGCGATTCGCGATGGTCGAGTTCCTTCTGCCGGCTGCGCAAATGGACAGCTAACTGGTCGGCTTGGGCGTGGACCCGCGCCTTCGCCGCCTCATCTGCCACCTCTACCTGCTCCGGCTGGACTGGCCTATCCGAAGCCACCTTTGCAGGAGGCTCTACAGGTATCAGAGTTTGGGGAGAAGCCATCTCGTGCGGGGGATCAATCCGATTCCTCTCGTCGCCCCGCTCCAACTGACTAGAAGCGACCCCATCCGGGACTGTCTTTGAACGGCCTCTGGTATCTCGTTTCGGCTTGGACATGTCCGATACCCGCTGTGGAAGGCGTCACTACCGGTCTGGCGAGCGACCGGGCGCCGCTAAGACAGATGCCGAATGGCCAGCCCGGGCAAGCGGCGCGGAAAACTCCGCGCAACCGGCAAGGTTCATCCGGCTTCCTATTTCGGCATGCGGGCCGACAGAATCCAGCCCAAGTTAGAAATGTCACAAATTTCGTGGTCTATTACTGGAGGCAACCGCTTACCGGGGATCATTCCCACTGCAAGCAGCGAGCCCAGATTCCGCAGGGCAGGTCACCCCAGAATACCCACGGTGCCATCTTAGCCCGGGTTACTCATGACGATTTAGGGTGTTGACAAACAAGCCAAGACCCTGGCGGGCGTTCGGTCGCTTGGCCCGACCTGCTTCCAGCGCACGACGTGCAAACCATCCTGGGCGCGGCTTGCGCAGGCCCACCAAGGACTTGCGCGACCTTGTCCCACCCTGCATGAATAATCCGGGTTAGGCCGGGGCGTCAGGACATTGCCTGATCCAGTGCTTGTTGCAGGCGGTTCTTGGGTTGCACGCCCACGAACCGGTCTACGACTTCCCCGCCCTTAAAAACCATGATCGTTGGGATGCTGCTAACCTGGTAGTTCGTTGCCAGGGTCTGGTTCTCGTCGATGTTGATCTTGGCGATTCGAGCAGAACCGGCGTTCTCTTCGGCCAATTCCTCCACAACCGGTCCCACCATACGGCAGGGCCCGCACCAGGGTGCCCAGAAGTCGACCAACACGGGCACATCGGACTTGAGGACCTCTGCTTCAAAGTTGCTCTCAGACAGCTCTTGGATATTCGCCATTGCGGACTTCTCCTTCGGGGAGTGCCCCACGGGACCGACGGACCATACGCCAGTAAACGGGGGCAAAAACGGTATGTAATCCGAACCCCAACGGTTCTTCGGAGAACCGATCCTCCGCAGAGACCTCCGGGGCAAACCATCGGAATTATAGAGTTCCCGCGAGGATGGTCAACGAGGGGCACCCTTGCCGCAACCATTTGCCGAGGCGGTTGTGCCGGCACGTCTGTTTCCGCCGCTCGGCCGGACGGTCAACCCGTGACATGCGCATTGCCCACTAGCGATGCCAGTACGGTTCGCAGTTGCTTCATGGTAACGGGGAGCGGGAGTACGACGCGATGCTCTGCCGTCAGAGCGTGCTCCTGCCACCTGTGTTGCCGTTGGTCGAGAAGGAGCACGGCAGGCACGGAACTCGTCTTGGAATCTTCGCCCAACTGATTGAAGCCGCTCAGGGCCGCCTCACCCAATTCCTGGGCATTGAAGAGAATACATTGAGCTGTCGAAATGTCTTGACGTATGCGTTGGATTGCCCGCCCTGGATCACTGGTAACCAGTACTCGGTATCCTGCCTTGCGGAAACCGGAACGAAAGACGTCCTGAGTTTCAACATTCGACTCGACGACCATGACCGAATGCTCCGGCTCGACCGCTGCTCCCCCTGCGCCGCGATTGGCTGCCGCCGAGTTCCCACTCGCGGCAAGCATCAGCGGCCCGTTTTTGTTCGCAGACGGATCGTCCTCAAGCCGCTTCCTTGCCACGTGCAGATCTTGCAGCATCTCCGAAGGTGATTGATAGCGCCGGGCCGGGTCGAGCATCATCGATTTATTGACGACCAACGTGACCGAGTTCGGCAGGACAGGGTCGATTCTCTGGATAGGAATGGTGTTAGTGAATCGGCTCTTACTGAGTCGCTGGAGTCGATCGCGAGTCTCGGACAGGGGAGGCAGGCCCGTCAACATATGGTAGAAGATGCAACCGGCGAAGTAGATGTCGCTTCTGGTATCGTCGCGTCGCACACCGGTAGCTCGCTCGAGCGCCGCGTAGTCGATGGTCCTGACGTTCGGCAAGTCGGCGAGTGCCTCATCCGAAAGGGTTTCGTCCATGGCTGCCAGGCCGAAGTCGACGAGTTTTGCCTGCCCGCGGCTGGAGACAAGCACATTGTTCATCTTCAGATCGCGGTGTGTCAGCCCATTCTCGAAGGCGTACTTGAGCCCTTCGGCGATGTCGATCATCAGCCGGACGGCCTCAAGCGGTTCCAGCCGTTTGCGGATCTTGACGAATTCGCGCAAGTTCCGCCCTTCGACGAACTCCATGACCAGGAAATGCCGTTTTGCCTCGGAAATCACCTCATAGATCGGCACGATATTTGGATGACGGAGCGCCTTGCCTACCTGCCCTTCGCGAAGAAACTGGCCGTATTGGGCCGGATTATCGCTGTACCGCGTACGGAGTACCTTCAGCGCTACGACCTGATCCGTTTCACGGTGCACCGCTCGGAATACCCGGGCAAAAGTGCCGGTTCCCACAAGGTAGAGGACTTTGTAGTCGCCGTAGAAGAAGCCCGTCCGTTCACCCTTGACCAGCCGTTCCACTTGGTAGTTCGTCATGAACTCGCGCCGGACGAGCAACTGAACCAGATCGCGAACCTTGACATTCCTGGAACCCAATTCGGCCCAGACCTGCCGCAATTGGCGGTCGTCCAGTAACCCGAGATCGTATGCTCGCTGGGCAATTTGTTCGGCAGTCTGACTCCCCATGCCGCAGAATCCTTCGCTCCAATATGCCGAGGGGGCCGTCCCGTTCGCTACCGCCGTCCCGGCCGGTCCCCAACGACCGGCCAATCGGCCACGTGCAGCGGGTCCAGTCCCCTGTGAGTGGTTTCTTCAAACGGGGTTAGATGGTTCCATCAGCCCCCGATACCTTAATGGTATTTGCTTGCTGCAAATACTGCAACTAAGCCGGACCTTCCAGCTTGCTGCGGTAGTCATCCCTCTCGCGGCGGGTGGCCTCGAGGTCAAACGCCAGATACTTCATGTCGAGTCGTAGTTGCCCCAAGGCATCTTGGACAAGAGAGAGAATTCGTCGTCGCCGTCGCGTGCTGTCGACAACGCGTTTCAGAGCGGGTTCCACCGTAACCCGGTACTCGCGCGGGAGTTCCGCTATCACGCTGATCAGATCGCTAATCTCCTTCGGAATGCCGTCGTTTTCCGGCTTCATGATTCGTGCCCGGTCGGTCATGGTGCTTGCTCCTGGTTGGCTTTAGTTAGTTGGGCAAGATGCATGCTTCGTGCCGATCGGCCACCACAACGGTCGTTTTCCTTAAGTCTTTATACAGAAAGTGGTTGCGTCCAAGCCAACAGAAACGGCAGCACCCCGAATGATGACAAATCGCCACGTTTGATCTGGAAGCAGAATGCAAATCCTGATACAAGCACACTTTACGACAATGGTGCTTGCCTGAGGGCCGTGTTGTTTCAACGCCACATGCGTTCCACAACCGCGAGGGTAGGTTTGCACCACCCATTCGCATGCAACTGCCCCGCTGGCGAGCAGGCGAGGCATACTGCCAGCGCCGCTGCCCCGTAAGCAGCTACATTCACACTAACGGCATCCGGGACCATTGCCAAGCGGGGCCCTCGTGGCAGTCTCATAGGGCCGACGAGGCTCATGCTTGGGGAATTTGGAAAGACGAGGCAATTCCGCGTTGTTCCGAGAACGTCACTGCCCGACACCCGGCGAAGTAGCAATGAACATTGCCACCCGACTTCTCGCGGCGCTTGCAGCAGCCCTTGTGGTCAGTGCGGAACCGCTGCGTGCGAGCACCCCCTGGCATGAGGGATTCGAGGGTCCTCAGTCATCCTGGCGCGAGGCCGGGAGCGATGCCCAGTACCGCATCCTGCGTCACGAGCGGGTGCATGCCGATGCCCGCAGCGGCACCGGTTGTGAGATGGTCACCATCGAAGGCTCGATGGGTACGTACGTGCACGTGGAGCATGCAGTGGGCCGCCCCCCGGTTATCGACGAGCTGCGTCCTAGCGTATGGATTCGGGCCGACCGCGCGGGACTCCAAATCGCTGCTCGGGTGGTCCTTCCACGCACTCCAGACCCTCGCACCGGCACGCCCGTCTCCACGCTTGTCCACGGCAGCACCTACACGAATGTGGGACGCTGGCAGCAGTTGTTCATCGACGACGTGCCCCAGCGGGTGGCGCGGCAAGTCAGGGTTCTACGCGCCGAATTAGGATCGTCAGTAGACGGCCGCGAGGTGTTTGTTGATGCCATCGTACTGAACGTCTACGGCGGCCCCGGGGTGACCAACGTATGGATCGACGATCTGGAAATCGCCGGGCATGTGGCAGGCGGCACTGCCGATGAAAGCGTGACTCCGCCATTCAATGCGGGGGACCATCTGCCCAAGTTCTTCCCGGAACCGGGAACCGTCGGGCGTCCAGCGGTTGCGGTATCTGGCGGAGTGCTTACCGTGGATGGGAGGGCTTTCTTCCCGCGAGCCATTCAATACCGGGGCGAGCCGCTCGAACAGTTGATTCAATTGGGATTCAACACTGTCTGGCTCGACAGTCCGCCACCCAGTCCTCTGCTGGCTGATGCGGCCCGGCACGGCGTTTGGCTCATCTGTCCGCCACCCGATTCACTCAACCACGCACCTGCGGACGCCGAAGCGGTTGGGCAATTCGAGATCGGCTCGGAGTACGACGTCGTGCTTGCCTGGTTCCTCGGCCGGGCGTTGACCGCAGCCGACCTGGAACCGACCCGGCTGCGGGTGGAACGGGTCCGAGCAGCCGACCGAAACCGGAAGCGGCCGATCGTGTGCAGCCCGGTGGGTGATCTGCGAGGTTACAGCCGGCACGTAGACATTCTCGTGCTGGATCGGCGGCCGATTGGCTCCAGCCTTGAACTGCGCGACTACGGTCTGTGGGTCCAACGCCAACCGCGACTGGCCAGGCCCGGCACGCCCATATGGACCACGGTGCAAACGCAGCCTTCCGCGGCACTTTACGAGCAACTCGCTTCGCTCGAGCCGGGACGGACGCCGCCCACGGTCGTTCCTCACGAGCAGGTTGCCATGCTTGCACAGACTGCGCTGGGGGCCGGTAGCCGCGGTCTTCTGTTCCT
This sequence comes from Thermoguttaceae bacterium, assembly GCA_034005525.1. Classification (GTDB taxonomy): domain Bacteria; phylum Planctomycetota; class Planctomycetia; order Pirellulales; family Thermoguttaceae; genus PWXP01. The sequence continues at coordinate 31,597 of JAVEUP010000024.1, forward strand.
TACCGAGTCGGACTTCCTCGGCGCCGACCGGAGCACACGGCATCGAGCGATGATCCTGGAGTTGCTCAACGCGGAACTGTCGCTCCTGGAGCCCTGGGTGGGAACCGGCACGTTTCAGGCGTCGATCGAGGCCCGGCCCCCCGAACTGGCCGGGGCCGTGCTGCGGGTCCCTCGATCTCGGTTGGCGATGCCGTTGTGGTCTTCGGCGGGATCGCAGTACGTGCCCGACGTGGCGACAACCACAACGGTGTCGTTTGTGGTTCCCGGCGTGCCGGAATCGGTCAATGCCTTCGAAATCGTGCCGGGCGGCCTTGGCGCCGCCAAGCATCGCCGCGTGACCGGCGGCATGCAGTTGACCCTCGATGGGTTTGGGCTCTGGAGTTCTGTTGTCCTTGTGCAAGACGCACTGCTGACGAGTCAGCTTGGCGCTCGGGCACGGGCGATTGGCCCGCGAGCTTCACAACTGTACCGAGACTTGGCCGCCGAAGAACTGCACCTGGCAACTGAGACCACGAGGGAGTTGCCGGCAAACTCGATCCCGGCCGCGGAGGCAAGCCAGCGACTACGCGAGGCGCAAGAGCATCTTCGGCGATCGGACGCACACTTGGCCGCGCGACAATACCAGCAGGCGATCCAGGCCGCGCGGCAAACGATGCGCGCTGTTGCGATGCTCAAGCGAAGTCACTGGGAGGCCGCGGCCAAGGTACTCAGTTCGCCGGTGACGAGCCTGGGCGCGTGCACTTTCGCTTCGCTGCCCGCACACTGGCGAATGGGCGACAGGATTCAGGCCTCGCAGTATGGCGAGAATCAGCTCGCCGGAGGCGATTTCGAGCGACTCGAGTTGCTCCTTCAGGCCGGATGGCAGCACATGGAGAACCGGGTGGACGGCTGCCTGACTTCCGTCGATTTGGCCACCGAGGCCGCGCGTTCCGGAAACACGGGACTCCGGCTGACGGCACGACCCGAGGATCCCACAAACCCTCCGGCCGTCGTCGAAACGCCGCCCGTATGGATTGTGACCCCACCCATTCCTGTGGAAGCGGGACAACTCGTGGTTATTCACGGGTACGGCCACGTGCCAACGCCCATTGAGGGCAGTGTTGACGGGCTGTTGATTTTCGACTCTCTCTCAGGCGAGAGCCTTGCCGAACGCATCGGTCGGACCCGGGGGTGGCGGCCGTTCACGCTATTCCGCGTGGCCCCGCGAAGCGGCACGTTTCGCGTCACGTTCGCCTTGACGGGTCTTGGGGAAGCACGCATCGATAATGTTTCCATCCGCGCCCTGCACCCGGCCACCTCGCCCGTCACCGCGCGGCTGCCGGGCACCCACGTGCCCCGGTAGACTGCGCCGAGTATGTCACGACAGGTAGGGTGGTGACAAGCAAGCCAAGACCCTGGGGGGCCTTCGGTCGCTTGGCCGGGCCTGCTTCCAGCGCACGGCGTGTAAACCAGCCCGGGCACGGCTTGCGCAGACGTAGGGTGGGTGGTTCCGGATGTCTCAGCATCCGGGTTCACCCACGCGCCAGGCAGTTCTGCACCTAGAAACGGAAGAGCCAGCGCACGGCGTGTAAACCACCCCGGGCACGGCTTGCGCAGGCCCACCAAGGACTCTGGGCTGGGAAGACAAGCTGGAAGCTTATCCCACGTAGGGTGGTGACAAGCAAGCCAAGACGCTGGTGGGCCAGACGACACTCGGTGGGAAGTGCAGGAAGAAGCCCGAAACCCAGGTGATCGATCCGCCTTCGTGATCGGGACCCTTGCAGGGCGCCGACCCGGCCGGTACCATACGGAGGAACTCTTACTTCCGGGCAGGTTTTGGATACCATGAAGTTCGTTGCCTACCCACTGGCCGCAATGCTGGGTCTATTGGGGCTGGTCTTCGTGATTGGTGCGCAAGGCCAGGTGCTCAGAATCGTTGTCGGTGCCGTTCTCCTGGTCGCGGCGGGGGCAATGGTATGGCTTGCCATGCAGCGTCCTGTCGAGTCGAAGACAACGGTGGTCCAGAAGATCGATCTGTCCGGGCAAGTCAACTTACAGGAGCTGACATGCCGCGGCTGTGGCGGAACACTCAGTAGCGATGCGGTGAGCGTGCAGGCCGGCGCGGTGTTCGTCAAGTGTCCCTTCTGCGGCGCAGCATACCAGCTTGAGGAGGAACCGCGATGGTGACCGGGGCTGCGCAGTTGGCCCGGCGTCTTGCCGGTGTTTTGCGCCGCGACCTGGCCGATTTCCGCGCCGCCCTGCCTTGCCGGCGGCCCCGGCCGGGCCTGTATCGTTACGATGTGCATCCGGCAGGCGGCCGGCGGGTCATCCACCTGCGCATTGCGGCTGACGGGTCCGCCGTGTTGATGATCGACGTAGGCGACGTTGTTCACCTGAACTCCACGGCCGCCCTATTGACGAAAGCCGCTTTGGACGGCGTGTCCAGCGGCGCCGCCCTGGCGCCGCTGTTGGCGCGGTGTGCCGCCGCCGATCGCCAGGACATCGAACGTGGCGCCGGCATGATCTACCGTATGGTCGATCACATCACGAAGTGTACCGAAGCATGCCCAACTTGCGGCCTCGCCGAACTGGAACGAACTCCCCTGTTCAGCCGTCCGGTCCATGCGCCGCTGAAGGCCGATCTGGCACTCACCTACGGATGCAACAATGCATGCCATCACTGTTACAACGAGCCGGGCCGGAAGCGCGGGCACATGATGCCGACGAACCGGTGGCGCGAAGTGCTGGACAGACTCGCGCAGATCGGGGTCCCGCACGTCATTTTCACCGGCGGCGAGCCTACGCTGTTCGAGGGACTCGGCGAGTTGGTGTGCATTGCGAGCCGGCTCGGGTTGGTAGCCGGCATGAATACGAACGGGCGATTGTTGGCCCGAGGCACTCTGGCGGCCGAGTTGCACCGCGCCGGACTCGCCCACGTGCAGGTAACGCTCCACTCGCATCGGCCTGAGTTGCACAACGCCATGACGGCCCCCAGCGCCTTTGACGAAACAGTAGCGGGCATCGAGCGGTGCCTCGCCGCCGGGCTGCACTCCATTACGAATACCACGCTAACCCGCCGAAATGCGGGTGGCATCATCGACATGCTGACATTCCTCCACGCACGGGGCGTTCGGTGCTGTGCGCTGAACGGCATGATCCATTCCGGCCGAGGGCGAGCACACCCAGAGGCGATCCCGGCCGCGGAACTCGCGCCCCTGTTGGTTGCAGTGCGCGATCGATCGGCCGAGTTGGGCATGCGCATGCTGTGGTACACGCCCACCCGCTACTGCGAGCTGTCGCCACTCGAGTTGGAACTGGGGGCCCGCCGCTGCAACGCCGCCGAGTACTCCATGTGCATCGAGCCGGACGGCGACGTGCTCCCCTGCCAATCGTACTACCGTGCGGCGGGAAACCTGCTGCGCGATCCGTGGCCGGCAATCTGGCAAAGCCCGCTGTTCCGCCACCTGCGGGACCGGGTGCGGGATCCGCGGGCCTGCGGTTTGCCCGAAGCATGCTGCGACTGCCCCGACCTGGCCGTATGCGCCGGCGGATGTCCATTGGAAAGGGAAAGAGGGAGCATCTGATGAGTTTTCGTTCCTTGCGCGACACGGTCAACCAATGGTGGCAATGGAGCTTCGCTCGTGCCGCCGGAACCGGGCACGGGACCGTCTCAGCCGTGCTCCGGGCCGGTATACAGCCGGGGCTCTACCACTTCATGCACGAATCGGCGGGCGAGCCTACGCGATTCCATCTGCGAGTAGATAGTTCGGGCAATGGTCTGTTACTGGCTGGCGCTTCGGCCGCAGCCAGGCTTACTCCCTCGGGTGTGATCCTTGCCAAAGGGCTGCTCGAAGGCGACGACGAGCGGACGCTGCTTGGGCGGCTGCAACAGTCGTTCCACAATGTACCCGTGGAGGAAGCACAACACGACATCAGGCGGGTGCTGGGGCTCATCGACGAGCTTGCCGAACCGGGCGATACCTACCCGATCATCAACCTGACCGACCCCACGTTCACCCCCCAGGCAAACCCGCTCGATCTGCCGCTTTCCGCCGACATCCCCCTGGCCGAGCCCGATCGGATGGTTCCCTTGCTCGACCGAATGTGGGAGTTGGGCATTCCCCACGTAACGCTGATTGCCGGCGCCGCGCCGGAACCGGCTGCCCTGCTACGCGCTGTGGAGCGGGCGGAGGACCTGGGGATGATTGCCGGAGTGCGAGGGCGTGGAACTGTCTTGGACCAAGGCACGCTCATTCGCGACCTTGCCCGCGCAGGTGTTGACCACCTCAACGTCTTGTACCTGTCGGCTGATGCCGGCCGGCACGACCGGCTGGCCGGCATCGGCGACCACGAACGGGCGGTGCGCGTTCTGGGGCTCGCGCGCGAGAACGAGGTTTGTCCCGTGGCCGAGATTGCATTGACTCAAGCCACGGCCGAGTGGGTCGAGGAGACGATCGAGTCCCTGGCGCATCATGAAGTCAACAGCGCGGCGGTGTTCGCGATAGCGGCCGATACCGGGGACGCCGGGGGCGGGGCCCTTCAGGCGGATGAGTTGATCCCGATGGCCGGACTGATCGAAGAGGCTGCCGACGGCGCCGGCCTCCGTTTGCTCTGGTATCCGCCCGTCCGGTTCGACCCGGCCCGCCCGCTATCGGAACAGGTGCAAGACGGCCCGCGTTGCAGCGGCGATACCGCCGTTCGTGTCGAGCCCGACGGAGCCGTCATTCCCGCCCGCGGGCCGTGGGTAGTCGGGGGAAACCTACTGGACGATCCGTGGCCACGCATTCACGATAGCCCAGCGTTCCAGCGTTACCGCGCACGAGTGGAGAAGGATACCCACTGCGAGAACTGTCCGGGACTGGCCATTTGTGCCGCCGATTGTCCGCGGGAACCCCAGGGGTGGGCCGATGGCCGGCAAGTTCCGCATGCTCCTGCTTTCGGCTGAGGCAACCGTTCACAGGGGGACTGTCCCAATTTTCGCGGCACAGAGGGCGTTTTTGCCCAATCATCCACCGTTTCCGCCGCGAAAATTGGACTGTCACCTTCGCATGGAGCGGAGAAGACTGCTTGCGCCGCGTCGTGAACGGTTACCGACTGAGTTTGCGGGTTAGGTCAAGAATGCGGGCCTTGCCGGCCGATACACGTGTGGTAGAATGGATCGCGGGTGATGAGTTTGTGGTCAACCCGTGACGGCAGCGTGAGGCACCTCTCACCGGGGAATTCCGCAGGTGGAATTCTTCGGCCCGAAAGGCGTTGGGAGTCAAAACGGGCGTCAGACTCGGTGAGGGAAGTCGGCGGGTTAGGAAGAAGGCCCCGCAAAACACACCAAAAGGCGCCGTAGCCAAGTGGCTAAGGCAGCGGATTGCAAATCCGCCATCGTCGGTTCGAATCCGACCGGCGCCTCTTTGCTGAAAGCCTTTGTGCGCAAGGGCTTATGGCTATCTTGGGCGTTGGATTTCGCTCTGCCCGTATGTTGCCGCCGTTTGTGTTGCTGCCGACGTCCTGCGTCACCGCAGCAGCCGACGCACGCGAGCGGCGACTCGCTTCGGCCCCAAGGCAAGACCTACCCAGCCATCTTCAATGGTAAACTGGGTTATTTCAAGGTCGGCGAGGTTTCGATTCTCGGCGATTGGCTTCGGCAAGAGGTCCCAGGGACGCCGGCGAGAGAAGATTCGCACGAAGATGCCCCGCAACGCGATTTGCGAGCCCAACGGCAGGCGATCCCCGCTAAGCTGGATAACGCCGTCCCGCACCAGTTCCGCCGAGAGTCCCTGCGTTTCCGGCTTGTAGAATGCCTGAACCTGGAAATCTCGCCACACGCGCCGGTCGTGTCTCAGCCGGTCGATGGACAGCGTGATGCTAATACGTCCGTCCCCGCAGTGAACAACCACGGGATTCACGGCGGCAAAGGTGATGGATACTTCTTCGTGTTCCGGGGTGACTTGCAACCAACCGTCGTTGTTCAGCCGTTCGGCAACGTGCCGCGACAATTCCGGCAAAGTGAACGTGCTCCCGGCCAGATCGAGTTGGTCTAACACGTTGTTGATGGCCGATTCGTGGACTTGGAAACTGGCCAGGGAATCGGACGGTGCTCGCGGGCGCGGCGTATGGCTGCCCAACTGCTCCTCCCCAGCCAGACGAATGCGCATGTTCAAACGATCCGCCGTCGTTTCCGCGTCGATCATCACCGGGTCCAGCCTCAGCCGGCGCATCGGTTCAAGCACCTTCTTGTGAAGTCGGTCGGTAACCTCGGCCAAACGCTCCTCGGCCTCCTGGTCGATTCGCGACTTGGCCTGGTGATAGATTTTTGCCCGAATCTCCGCGTTCGCCGCAGGCTGGTGTTGGGCATGTTGTGAGCGGGCGACCGAGTTCACCAGCGACCCCACCAGGGGAAGACCGTCAAAGTCGGTGCGCACGCCGCGAAGCCGCAAATCGTTCGAAACGCGGACCTCGGCAGGCAGCGCCCGAATCCCTTCCAGGCCGAGTTCAAGCGGCTTGCGGGCGATGTACGACCCAAGACTGTTGGTCAGGAACGTTGCGGGACCGCTGCTTGAAGTGGTCTGTGAGTAGATCTGCCCGTGAATGTCGAGAGCCAAGCGCGCGCGGTGGGGGTCCGGCAGCAAGCTGACCTGCATCTCCGTCGACGTCGTCCGCCGGCCTTGAGCAGGTATGCCCAGCACGATGTCGTTTACAGTCGCGTATTCGGGATCGCGGGTGGGCATGAGCCGGTTCAATAAGCTCTCCGACACCGCAAACCGGACGTTCGCGTTCCGGTAGTGCGCAGCCAATCCGGCGGCAAGGGCCTTCTCTGCCTCCGAATCGGCTTGGGCCAACCGCCGATAATCGCGTGCGAGCAGACGGGCATCGCCGGTCATTCGAGTTTGCTCGTATCGTTCCAGGTTGGCCAGGAATCGGCTCATGTCGATAGGCGCAGCCGCCAAACGCTGCAACTGGGCCTTCAGATCGTTCACGGGTTCACTGCTGACAAAGTGCCGCTGCTGCCGGTCCATGGGGATCTGCGTCAACCGTTGAAGCGACTCTTGCGCCAGCTCGCGACCGAATTGCTCGTCTGCATCCTGACGATGCACCGCCCATTGCCGGAGGGCATCGAGCAGAAGGTACTCCCGCCATGCCTGGCCAACCATCGAGTCGCCCATATACGCCTCGACATGGTTTAGGCACAGGGCCAGTTGGTCCCACTCGCTCGGCGCCGCAGCCAGTCCCCGTTTGGATACACCAGCCAGCCGATCGGCGTGCTGCCATACGTCAAGCCTGCGTCCGAGGGCATATGCGGCCCGTTGGAGTTCGGCGGCCAGCGTGGCGTCGTTCATCTGATCGGCCAGTGCGATGGCGTCCGCGACGGCGTCTTCCAGAGTTGCCAGGAGCCGGGCGGTGTCTGCCGATCGGGACTGCATAGCCGGTCCCAAAGCCTCAATTTGCCTTCCCGTGGCCTCGGCCCAGGCACGTGTTTGCGACTCTCCGGCAAGTCGCTCGATGCGTTCGAGCAGACTGGTCGGGGGGCGCCAGGTCAATTGCTCCGCCTCTTCAGCAAGTCGATCTTCTCCGTGACTCTCCAAGGACGGCTCGCCGGAACCAGGACCCGCCACTGCCGAAGTATTGGGATCCCCTGGTTCAACGTGGCTCCGTTCCAAGGGCTCTTCGCGGCGCGGATCGGAAAGCAACAAACCAGGCGAAGCCGGACCGGGCAGCGAGGGTTTGATTGCCAAGAACTCGGGTTGCTGCAACCCACTTCCGCCGGGTACTTCATCGAGGGATTCACCTTCGTCCCGCACCGTTTCCTCCGCCCCGAAGTCGTCGACGGCCAGGGCCGGTGGCTCTTCGACCTCCAGGAGTGGGAAAGCTTCGCGACCGATCGCAGGCATAGGACCGGCCTCGACCGGGAAGGGCCGGTTCGCGTACTCGGCGGGCAAGGGAAGCCATCGGACCTCGTCGTCGGCCGGATCTGAGACCGCAGGATAGTCCTCAAAGGCTGCTTGAGTCTCGGCCGGCACCGGGGGCTCGTTTGCGGTCTCGCCGAATACGGTTGCAGTCGTCGGTGCATCGGTCTCCGCAATCGGGGAAACCCGTTCTGCGCCTTGCTTCTGACTCCTGCCGACGGCCATTGCGGTGTCATCGGATCGAGCAACGACATTCAACTGGCCCAGGATATCGGCCGCGCCAACGTCCATTCCTGCGGGGGGGGAGAAGGAGTAAATCACTGCGGCGCAGCAGAGAACGCAGAGGATTGCACCACTTGCCAATTCCCTCCAGACTATCATAGAAGTCCCCCCATGCAAACTTCTCTGCCGGCCGTTTCAACCGGCATAGACACACGTATCTGTAAGAATCGGCATAGGGCGCGACGGAGTACACCGCCATATGCCGGATTATGCCAGTTTCGCATCGTGAAACCGGTCAAAGAATAGCGGCATCGTGGGTAGATTGCCCCATCACCCTACATGGTCGTGAATAACCCGGGCTAACCGTCTTCCAGGATGGTGTCGGCATGCTCATAGGCAGGGGCACAGCAGCACAAAATCTTGAGGGTATGCGCGCCGGTATTGCGGAGTGCATGGCTGGCCCCCGGCGGTATTGCTATCGCGTCGCCCGGACCAACTTGTCGCACATCACTTCCGACGCGCATTTCGCCCAGACCCTCAAGGACATAGTAGATTTCCTCCGTTTTCACGTGATGATGGGGAATCGTGCTGGTCCCCGGCGGGATTCGGGCCTCGGCCAGCGACTGGTTGCGAATACATGAGTTGCGGTACGCGAGCAGTTCTCGGATCTCCGAACCATCTTTTGTGGTGAAAGCGGGCACTTCTTCGATGCTGTGAATGTCCATGCTCAGTCCTTTTGAAACAGGCCGACCATGGCCGGCGGGTAGCGTCGTATGTCGGCCGATTCGTGGCCGGGCAGCCGCCCGAAATCGAACCGGTGGTCGGCCTCGACCGCCAGAAGGCTGCCGGACGGCGATGCTTGGAACAGCCCGCAGATCAGTTCGACCATCTCGGCGGTCCGAGTTGTGTAGAGATCGTAGGGAGGCGAGCAAAAGACAACCTGCGTCTGGGTGCCCAAATCCGGCCCGCGCCGCCACCAGACGAACGTGTCGGCTGCGACGACCTGGCACGCCTCGTCGAGCCCTAGTTCGGCAATGCTGCGCCGGATCAGGTTGGCCGTGGGGAAATGCTGCTCGATGAGTGTCGCCCGAGCAGCCCCGCGGCTGATGGCCTCCAGACCCAGGGCGCCCGTGCCGGCAAACAGATCGACCGCATGGAGTCCGTTCACGGCCGGGCCGATGAGGTTGAAGATGGCCTCGCGAAGCCGGTCTTTCATGGGCCGCGTTCGGGCATCGCCGCTGTAGGCCAGCCGCCTTCCGCGCAGCCGGCCTCCGATAATGCGCACCCCAAGCGGCCGGCGGGCCGGCTGGGCGGCAGATTCCCGTTTGCGGCGTGGTGGCGGCATGGGATTGGGTGGGTGGGTTTGGAAGAAGTCGCGGGTTGTGGTATTGTAGCGAGATAATCCTTGTACACCAACCACGGAGCCCGATCATGCTGTTGCGTCGTGCGATGATTTCGCTTATGCTCGCCGCCTTCCTTGTTGTCCCCACCCGCGCCGACGAGCCACCCGCCGGCCAGCCCGCTACGGCCGAGGCCGTCCCGGAGGGCTCGGCCGATCAGGCCGCCGACCCCGGCGAGCAGTTTCAGGCCGTTATGGCCGACTGGCGGGCGTTGCTCGCGCGGCTTCAGGACCTGCAGAAGGAGTTTGCCACGGCCGACGACGAGCGGAAGGCGGCCATTCGCACCGAGTTCGCTGCGGCGGTCGAGGAAGGAGAAGAGATGGAAAGCAAGTTGATTCGTGCGGCCGAGCAAGCGCTTGACGCAACAGACAAGTCGCGGGAGGAGGCGGCCCAGCTCCTCGTGGGCGTGCTCCGGACCGAAGTGGACGCCGACAACTACGAGGAAGCCCTGCGACTGGGCGAACTGCTGTGCGAAAAGACCGACGACCGGCGCGTGGTCAACCTGACCGGCATCGCCGCCTTCGCCGCCGGCGATTTCGACACAGCCGAGAAACGTCTGAACCAGGCCGCCGAGCAGCGCACCCTTTCCGAACGTGCCCGGGCTTTCTTGAGCGACGTACCGGAATACAAGCGGGCATGGGCGCGGGAGCAGAAGATTCGCGCCGCCGAGGCGGAGTCCGACGATCTACCCCGCGTGTCGCTGAAGACCAACAAGGGCACCATCGAAATCGAGCTGTTCGAAAACGAGGCGCCCATGGCCGTGGCCAACTTCGTCTCGCTGATCGAAAAGGGATTCTACGACGGGCTGACTTTCCATCGCGTGCTGCCCGGGTTCATGGCCCAGGGCGGGTGCCCCGACGGCACCGGCACCGGCGGGCCGGGCTACAACATCCCATGCGAGTGCCACAAGCCTGATCACCGCCGCCACTTCCGCGGCACGCTGAGCATGGCCCACGCCGGCCGCGACACGGGCGGATCGCAGTTCTTCCTGACCTTCCTGCCCACCTCCCACCTGGACGGCCGCCACACGGCATTCGGCCGGGTCATCAGCGGAATGGACGTGTTGGCCAAGCTCCAGCGCCGCGACCCCGGCGCGGCCAATCCGCCCGAACCGGACCGCATTCTCGAAGCGAAGGTCTTGCGCAAACGCGACCACGCGTATGAGCCGACCAAGGTGAAGTAACGTCCCGGCATCCCGGATGGTCCAATCGCAGATTCTTATCCGATCCGCCATAGCATCGCTCCTGCTCGAAGGGCAACGCCGGGAGCTGATTGGCGGTTTGCTTGCCTGAAGCCCTTAGGGCCCGCGAATAAATAACTGGCCGATTTTGAACGGGCTGCGGCTACGGCTGCGGGCGTCAGGCTGCATCAACGTATAGGCAATATGTCTGCTTCGCCTTCCTTCGCAGCCTTGTCCTCGCCGCGCCAAAATCGGCCATTGATTCCTTCGCGAGCCCTTACTCTTCGAGCACGTCCTTTTCGCGGGCGGCGGCAAGCGTGCCGGCCTCGGCCTCGTACTTCTTGATGAGTTCCTGGATTTCGTTCTTCACGTCGTCGCGTTCGTCTTCGGACAGGTCCTTGTCTTTCTCGGCGGCGTCGGCCATCTTGTTGCCGTCGCGGCGGACGTTGCGCAGCGCCACCTTGGCTTCTTCGGCCAGTTCGCGGACGCGGCCGACCATCTTGCGGCGGACCTCGCCGGACAGCGGCGGCACGTTCAGCCGGATCACGCGCCCGTCGTTCTGGGGGTTGAAGCCCAAGTCGCTCGCCTGGATGGCCTTTTCGATGTCCTTGAGCGTTCCGGGATCGTAGGGCCGGATGACGATCTGGTTCGGCTCCGGGGCGCCGACGGCCGCGATCTGCTTGATGGGCGTGGCGGAACCATACACCTCCACGCGCAGTGAATCGACCAGGCCGGGATTGGCGCGGCCCGTGCGAATGCCTGCCAGCGAGCTTCGCAGCACCCCGACGGCCTTCTCCATGCGTTCTTCAACGTCCAACAGGATTTCGTCGCTGGTCATGGTTGTTTCGCGCTTGCTTTTCCACGTTCGAGTGCCGCGGCGCTGTGCACCAGGGTTCCCACGCGCCGGCCGAGCACTGCCGCTTCGATGTTCCCCTCCTTGCGGAAGTTGAACACCATAATGGGCATGTCGTACTCCATGCACTTAGTAATCGCCTCCGGGTCCATCACCCGGAGGTTCTGGCGCCGCACGTCCTCGTAGCTGAGTTCGCTGTACAGCACGGCGTGCGGGTTCTTTTCGGGGTCGTCGCTGTAGACGCCGTCCACCCGCGTGGCCTTCAGAAGGATATCGGCATCGAGTTCGAGGGCCCGCTGAGCGGCGGCCGTATCGGTGGTGACGAAGGGGCTGCCCGTGCCGGCCGCCAGGATGATGATCCGGCCCTTCTCCAGGTGGTGCCGGGCGCGGCGGCGGATGTACGGCTCGGCGACCCCGTCCATGCGGATGGCCGTCATCAGCCGGGTATCGCAACCGAGCGATTCGATTGCGTCCTGCAGCGCCAGCCCGTTGATGACCGTGGCAACCATGCCCATGTAATGGGCCGTCGCCTCGTGGATGCCCGACGATCCGGCGGAAAACTGTGCGCCGCGCAGGATGTTGCCGCCGCCGATGACCACGGCGACCTGGATGCCGTGGGCGGCGGCGGCGGCCGTCTGACGGGCGAGATGCAGCACGGCATCGGTGGCAATGCCGCGCTCGCCCGCGTGAACGAACCCCTCGCCGGAAATCTTCAGCACCACGCGCTTCGAGCCGGCCACCGCCGGCGCTGGGCCGTCGTCCGCCATGCGCACTACTCCTTGGCCAGTTCCCAGTGCAGGAACTGCTTGATGGTCATGCCGCTCTTCTTGGCCACCTGGGCGACGGTGGTCTTGCCGTCCTCGGCCTTGACAAACACCTGGTCTTCAAGGCAGTAGGTGGCGTAGTAATTCCGCAAGCGGCCCTCGACCATCTTGTCGATGATGTTCTCCGGCTTGCCTTCCTGGCGTGCGGCTTCGGCGAGGATTTCGCGCTCCTTGGCAACCGCAACGGGGTCCAGTTGGTCCTTCGATACAACGGTGGGTCGCATGGCTGCGATATGCATGCAGATGTCCTTGGCCAATTCCGGCGTGCCGCCCTCGACTTCGAGCACGACTCCCACGGCCCCGTTGTGGTGCGCATACCCGCCGCACGGGGCGTCGATGCGAGCCAGACGCTCGAACTGGAAGTTCTCGCGAATCCGGTTGTACAACTCGTCCAACTGCGCCTTCAGCGTCATCCCCGGCTTACCCGGCGACGGTTGTGCGAGCAAATCGGCAGGCGTGGCGGCGCCGGGGCCGGTGGCGAGCTGGCGGACCATGTCGTTGGCCAGCGCGATGAACTCTTCGTTGCCGGCCACCGGTGCACTCTCGCACTTCAGTTCGATGATGGCGCCGACGCCGGCGGCCATATCGGCATGAACGGCGATGCGGCCGGCCGATGTCTTGCGGCCCGCCTGCTTCTCGGCCGTCTTCTGCCCGGCCTTTCGCAGCAGCTCGACGGCCTTCTCGGGGTCCCCGCCTGCCTCCGTCAGCGCCTTTTTACATTCCATCATAGGCAGCCCCGTCATTTCGCGTAGCGTCTTGACGGCGGCTGCGGTAATTTCTGCCATTGTGTGTCTTCTCCGTGTCAAATCCTAACTGAGTATCCAAATGCGGGCGAGCTAGCCGGCTACCGCCGGAACCTCGGCCGCGGCGTCTTTTCCGCCCAGGTCGGCGCCCGCCGAAACCCGCCCTGCGGCAATCGCGTCGGCCAGCAGGCCGGAAATCAAGTCGATGGAACGAATGCTGTCATCGTTGCCCGGGATCGGCAGATCGACCAGGTCCGGATCGCTGTCGGTATCGATCAGTGCGATTGTGACAACCCCGAGCTTCCGGGCCTCGCGTACGGCGTTTTTCTCCTTGCGCGGATCGACAATGATCATGCACTCCGGCAGCCGGTTCATCGACCTCATCCCGTTGAGGTTCCGGAACATCTTGCGGTATTCGCGGTTCAGGGCCGACTGCATCTTCTTCGAGTAGTTGGAGAACTCCTCGCTTGCACGAAGGGCCTCCAGCTCCTCGAGGCGGGCCAGCCGGCTGCGGATGGTGCGGAAGTTCGTGAGCGTGCCGCCCAACCACCTGTCGCTGACAAACGGCATGCCGCACCGCGTGGCGTGCTTTTCGATGGAATCGGCCGCCTGCCGCTTCGTACCCACGAACAGCACAAGGCTGTTATGGCTGGCAACCCCCTGCAAGTACTTGCGCGCCCGAAGCAGCCCGCGGATCGTTTCGCGCACGTCAATAATGTGAATCAGGTTCCGCCGTGCGTAGATGTACGGCCGCATTTTGGGATTCCACCGGCTTGCCCGGTGACCAAAATGGACCCCCGACTCGATCAACTCCTTCACTAACACTGTGGCCAATGGATGGGCCCTCCCTTGTGGCACACCGGCGAAGTCCCCGTCCGGTAGAGGGGCGTCCGGCGTTGGCGTCGGTCTCTTGAGGAATCACACCACTCTCGCAGCTTGGACCGTTCAGGCAACGAATCCCGTAAGATACCAGCCACCCGGCCGAGAGTCAACACCCGCCGCTCGGCGTGTGCGGCAAGATCCTCTGGCAGCCAAACGGGCGGTGATTCTGCCCGGTATAGGACGTCGGGCCGCGTGCGATTCGCCACCAGGCCCATCCCAGTGGGTGTATGACTGGCCGGCTACAGGCGGACGCGCCACACTCCTTGCCCTCGTCTTCGCCTCTGCCGCCGCGGGAGCGATACAGGTGCGAGAGTATCGGGCATCCTACCACACTTCCTGGCGAAATTCGAGCCCCCCGTTGTGCCATGTATAGCGATCACGTAGGGTGGGTGGTTCCGGCTGTTCGTGGCCGGTGGGTGGACGTTTGCGCCCAAAGGGACGTTGCGGCGGCAGTGTGGTTTGCTCCGGGATACAGCCGGGTTCACCCACGCGCTCGGTACGGTTCGTAACAACGTGGCACGCGTCCGGAACCGCCCGCGAACTCACCCTCAGGGACATAAGGGGCCAAAAGGACCAAAGGGACCTCCGGAACCGCGCGCTCACCCGCGTACGCACGGTATGTTTGACGGTGCGCGCGTGGGTGAACCCGGCCGCTTGCGGTGGGCTGCTGTCCAGCCTGCGCAACATGCGAGCACCATGGGCAAGCGTTCGACCGACGCAACATGCGGCCGGAACCGCCCACCCTACATGCTGAGGCACCTGTGCTGCCGGCCCCTTTGCGAGGCCGCGGAGGATTGCCTAAACTGAGCACGTACTATGCCTTGAGGCAAACGCCGTTCCGGCCGGATCGTAGCGTTGGCCGCGCGGGATGCGCAACCTTCATCAAACGCTCCGCTGTACTAGGAAGTCGCGTTGGCATAATTCGCCAATGGCAAAGGTGAATCATGAATGGAGGTCAAAGTGATTCGCGGGCAGTGTGACGGGGCGGCGGTGGACTCGGGGCGTCGAATGTCCCTGTGGATGGACGATCCGACCGCCGAGGATTCCGGCTATCTTTCCCGCCAGTTGATCACATACATTGGCAATAAGCGTGCGCTGCTTGGACACATCGGCACAGCCGTCAATCGCGTCAAACGCAAGCTCGGAAAGGACCGGCTCCGCGTGTTCGACGCCTTCAGCGGCTCGGGCGTGGTGTCGCGGTTTCTCAAGGCCCACGCTTCGCTGCTGATCAGCAACGATCTGGAGGATTATGCCGCCGTGACAGCACGCTGTTTTTTGCGCAACAGGAGCACCATCGACCTTGCCCGGCTTGCCGAAATCGTTGCGGACCTGAACGCCAGGGTGACCACCGAATCACTGCCTCCCGGTTTCATTGAGGAAATGTACGCGCCTCGCGACGAATCGCGCATTACGAAGGAGGACCGTGTCTTCTACACCAGGAGCAACGCGCGACGTCTGGACAACTACCGGCGGCTTATTGATACGGTGCCCGCCGAATTCCTCGATCTGCTGATGGGACCTCTGCTGAGTGAAGCGTCCATCCACGCGAATACGGCGGGCGTTTTCAAGGGCTTCTACAAGAACCGCGAGACCAAGGTGGGCCAGTTTGGCGGCAGCGGAGCCGACGCATTGGCGCGGATCAAGGGGACGATTCGGCTGGAGGTTCCGGTTCTCAGCACGTTCGAATGCGAGTGCTCCGTATTGCAGGAGGATGCCAACACGGCCGCCGGACGGCTGAAGGCTCTTGACCTGGCGTACATCGACCCACCGTACAATCAGCATCCCTACGGGTCGAATTACTTCATGTTGAACCTGCTGGTGCGCTATCAACGCCCCTCGCAGGTGAGCCGGGTATCGGGAATTCCCGTGGATTGGCGCCGATCCGGCTACAACGTCCGCGCGAAGTCGCTGCCGTTGCTCCGGCAGCTTCTGCATGCCATCGATGCGCCCTTCCTGCTGATCTCGTTCAACAACGAGGGCTTCATTTCACCACCGGAGATGCTTGCGATGCTCCATGATCTCGGCCATGTGGATGTGCTTCAGACGCCGTACACCGCCTTCCGCGGCAGCCGGAACTTCAACAATCGACCGATCCACGTTACTGAACAACTGTTCCTGGTTGAACGGAGGTAGTTGGGTTTCGGCATCTCGGAGAGACGCCGCTACGGGAAATCCATCTTCGCCACTCGCCTTATTGCCCACTTTTCCCCGGAACAATTGACAAGTGACTTCATCTGCGTCACAATGAATGGCAAGTACCCGGCGACCGTTCTGGTTGGGAATGGTCAAGGTCTGTTCGCAACGCACAGGAGGAAACGGCATGCGGTTGACATCCTTGGTAGGGCCTTTCACGTTGGCAGGTTTGTGTGGCGTGGTTCAGCTTGCCGGCGCGGCCGAAGAACGGCCGCACATCGAGGTGCGGGGGCTCTACGGCGGCGTCCCCACGGAACTGCTTGAAGACGGCAAGACGCTTCAACAGTCGGGGATCAACGCCGTGTGGATGGGCTCCGGGAGCCTGACCGCCGAGCGAGTTGCCGTCCTGCGGGAACAGAACGCTCGCGTGTTCGCCGAGTTCAACACGCTGCACGTGGCCGCTTACTTGAAAGACCATCCGGACGCAGCGCCCATTGGCGTCGACGGCCAGGTCTCGCCGCCGCCGCACGGCTGGCAAGGAATCTGCCCCACGCATGCCGGCTACCGGCAGTTCCGGATGGACGACTTCCGCCGTGTGCTCCGCGATTTCGACATCGACGGCATCTGGCTCGACTATCACCACAGCCACGCAAGCTGGGAACGCGACGAGCCCGACATGCCCGATACGTGCTTCTGCCGCCGATGTCTCGATCAGTTCTCGCAGGAGACCCAAACCGCTCTCCCCGACGAATCGCTGGCGAAGCTCGCCGAACTGATCCTGGACTGGCATGCCGATGCCTGGGTGCAATGGCGATGCGACGTGTTCACCGATTGGGTCCGCGAGTTCCGGGAAGTCCTCGACCAGACGCGTCCGGAGGCGTTGCTCGGCACGTTTCACTGTCCCTGGAGCGATACCGATTTCGACGGGGCACTGCGCAACAAGCTGGCCATCGACCTGAAGGCCCAGGCGAAGTACATCGACGTGTTCAGCACCATGCCCTATCACGCCCGATTCGGCTACGCCGCCGACCCGGCGTGGATATCGCGGCAGACGGCCTGGCTGGGCCGGCACCTCGGCGTCCGCGGCGAGCCCGGCGAGCGGATCAAGATCTGGCCCATTCTGCAACTGTCCGACTGGGGCGAAAAGGTACCCGCCGAACAGGTGCAAACGGTGATCGATCACGGCACGCGCCTCCCCGCCACAGGTGTGATGGTCTTCCACTGGAACTCGCTGCGAAAACAGCAAGAAAAGGTTGATGCCTTGACCGATTTCTACCGGCGAATCCAGCCCTGAGAACAGAGAACACAACCGAGGCAGTTGGTTCCGGAACCGTCTGCCGCTTGCAGGTCTCAATCGTTCCGTTTCACCCCGATCCATCAGGGAGCCCGACATGACAACACGTTCCATGCAACGCTTGCACCGTTTTGCCCGCGGATTTTTCTGGCTGGGAATTCTCGTCTTGCTGTGGCCCCTGCTCGACGGCGCCCCAGCGGCAGAAGAAGAGCGTCCCGGCGACACGGAGTTGCCCGATGCCAGGCCGGTGCCCGGAATGCAGGTTGTGTCGCTTCCGTACGACCAGGCTTCTTTCCGCCTGGAACAGAAGGAGTTGACCCGCTACCACTTCGGTCCCTCGTTGCTGCGTCCGTTCCTTTATCCTGTGCTGGGGCCGGAAGGCTGCTCGCTCACCCGGATGGGACAACCGAGCGATCCGCACGGCCACCGCCATCACAACTCGGTCTGGATTTCCCACAGCGACGTACAAGGCGTGAATTTCTGGGGCGACGACGCAGACGCCGACGCGCGGATCGTCACGCTCCGCGTCGAGCAATACCTCGATGGCGGCGAGGCGGGCCCCGGAGCCTCGATCCTGGTAAGCAACGCGTGGCGCGATGCTGAGGACCGGACGGTGATGCTCGAGCGCAGGCGAGTCACGGTCGGACCCGTCGACGAGGCGACCGCAACGGGCCCTTGGACGATACTCATCGATCTGGAGCTTTCGGCCCCCGGCCAGCAGCCGGTAACCTTGGGACAAACCCCTTTCGGGATCATCGGGGTGCGGATGGCCAAGTCGATCGGCGTGCGCGAGGGCGGTGGTCGCATCCTCAACAGCGAAGGGCAACGGAACGAAGACGAAATGTTCCGCAAGCCGGCTCGTTGGGTCGATTACAGCGGCCCAATAACCAGCGCCGCTTTGGGCGGGATTGCCCTGATGGATCATCCCGGCAACCCGGACCACCCGGCTCCCTTTCATGTCCGCGACGAGGGCTGGATGGGAGCTTGCCTGACGTTTACCGGGCCGCTCACTATCGAGCCGGCCCAACCCTTGCGGCTCCGCTACGGTCTCTGGGTGCATGCCGGGGTACCCGATCGGGAGACGGTCGAGAACGCGTGGTCGGCGTTTTCCGGTCTTCCTTTGGCGCCGCTCTCAAAGGACGGCAACTGACGGGCGGACCAGATCAGGCGTCAAGCTTGACTTTTCACGCGGCGGAGAGTCATTCCTGAAAGAACACGAACTGAGACATCGAACCCTGGGAGAATTGAAAATGCGTTGGCAATCGACACTAGCGGCAACTTTTGTTACTGCCCTGCTGGTCGTCACTTCCTCGACGGCTCTGGGCGACGAGGCAGCAGGAATCCGATACGCCCGGTTCCGCGTCGGCGACCGCGTGGCGTACGGCATCGTCGAGGGCGACCGGCTCCGCGAAATCGCCGGTGATCTGTTGGGCGAGCATCGGGCAACCGACCGCACGCATGCTTTGGCCGACGTCGGACTGCTAGTGCCCACCGAGCCCAGGCAGGTCTTTGCCCTGGCGGGGAATTACCTCAGCCACATGACGCGCGACGAGGTACCCGAAAAGTTCAAGATTCCCCAACCGTTTCTGAAGGCCATCGGGTCGCTGGCGCCGCACGGACATCCCATCATCATCCCCCACGACGCCACCGAAGACATCCACTACGAGGCCGAGTTGGTCATCGTCATCGGCCGCCAAACACGGAATGTTCCGCAGGAAGAGGCCCTCGATTACGTCTTCGGCGTCACGGCCGGCAACGACGTTAGCGAGCGGTTCTGGCAGAACGACCCCGAGCATCGCGACGTCCAGTGGTGGCGGGCGAAAGGGGCCGATACGTTCGGCCCGTGTGGCCCGTTTATTGTCCGCGGCGTCGATTACGACGACCTCCTGCTCGAACTCAGGCTCAACGGCGAACTGAAGCAGCGGGAACGGACCAGTGGCATGATCCACGGCGTGGCCGCAACCGTTAGCTTCATGAGCCGCTACGTAACCCTATACCCGGGTGATCTGATCTTCACCGGCACGCCCGGCAAGACCGGCCCAATCCGCGACGGCGACGTGGTTGAAGTCAAGCTTGAGGGCGTCGGCGTCCTGCGGAATCCCGTGGTCCGCCAGCAGCGGCAGGGCCCATAGTGGGGCACCGGGTATCGGCGATTGAGCGGCACGCCCGAGAATCCAAGCAACAGAGCCCAGACTTAACCAGAAACCGGTGTTTCCAGAGAATCCTGCCGCAAACCCACGACCGTGAGCGGCAAGACTCCGGGCATTGGTCAGTGCGCCCCCAAGCCTCCGGAAACATCCACCACGGCGCCCGTCATGTAGCTGGCCCGTTCCGATGCGAGGAACACCGCAACGTCGGCAATTTCGCGAGTTTGGGCAAGCCGCCCCATGGGCACGCGATTGTTGAACGCGTCTGGGTCCTGTGCCACGGCGTCGGCGATCATTTCGGTAAGCATCAGCCCGGGCGTTACACAGTTGACCCGGAACCCCTTGGCTGCCAGTTCGCGCGAGAGCGAGATGGTCAGACCGATGACGCCGGCCTTGCTGGCGTCGTAAGCGCTCTTGCCGGATCGGGAGCCCCGCAGCGCGGCCTGCGAGGAGACATTCACAATCCGGCCTGCCCGCCCGATTGCCTGAAGCCTTCCGACAAACTCCCGGCAGCAGCGGAAGGTTCCGCCCATGTTCACGTCGAGGGTGTAGGTGAACGTGTCGGTAGGTAGTTCAGCCGTGGGCGCGGTGGGGCAGAAGGCTGCGTTGTTGACCAGTACCTCGACGGGGCCGAACGCCTGCTCCACGGCATCGAACATCGCGCCGACCTCCTCGTCGCAAGTCAGGTCGGCCCGGACCGCCACGGCAGTCCCGCCGACGGCGCGTATCGTGTTGACCACCGCCTGGGCCGCCTCCGGTCTGGTGCGGTAATTCACGCCCACCTTGGCGCCCTCGGCGGCAAGCACCTCGGCAATCGCGCGTCCGAGTCCGGTCGCCGCGCCCGTTACCAGCGCCACCTTGTCGTGTAGTCCGAGATCCATAGTCAGCCGACCGTTTCTTTTCCCGTTGATCGCGGGACAATCCCGCCTCGCGCACGATACCGTATGATACCATCAGCGATCCGGCCGGCGCAGCCTACCCCGCTAAAGTGGCAGCATGCTTAGCCGGCAAGGGGGCGTCGCAGTTGGCAGGGCCGACTTCTGTAGATAGAATAGGGGACCGTTAGCGGGTTCCGGTTTTCCGCAGGCGGCCGGGCGAATTCCGGCGGACGTTGTGGACTGGTATTGGGTCAATCGCACTCTACGATGAGGAATCGAACGATGACAGTAAATTCAATGTGGCGAGTGGTTTCGGCGATGGTGCTTGCGTGTTGCGGGGCGGTTTGCCCAACAGTCGCAACGGCCGAGGAGCCGGCCGCGTGGGCGGTGTACATCGGTACGCGGGGCGACGAGGACCGTGGCATCTACCGGTCGGTGCTCAACGCGGCGGAAGGCACGCTCAGTAAGCCCGAACTGGCTGCTGCGACCGTCGCCAGTCCTGCATTCATTGCCATCCACCCCAACCGGCGGTTTCTGTATGCCGTGGGCCAAGCCGGCGAGGTGGACGGAAATCCCATCGGCGCAGTGATCGCGTTCGCCATCGATCCGGGCACCGGAATGCTCACCGAGTTGAACAAGCAGCTTTCGGGCGGACGCGGGCCGTGTCACCTCGTGGTCGACAGTGCCGGCCGCAACGTGCTGGTGGCGAACTACTGGACCGGTACCGCGGCGGTCCTGCCCATCGAGCCGGACGGCCGGCTGCGGCCGGTTTCGTCGCTGGTGCAGCATGAAGGCAGCAGCGTTCATCCCAAGAGGCAGACCGCGCCGCACGCCCACTCGATCAATCTCGATCCGGCCAACCGGTTTGCCGTCGTGGCCGACCTGGGAATCGACCAGGTGGTGGTGTATCGGTTCTCGTCCGAGGCCGGAACGCTTACGCCAAATACTCCCCCGGCGGTCAAGATGGCGCCCGGGGCCGGGCCGCGGCACTTCGCCTTTCATCCGACCGGCCGGTTCGCCTACGTCATCAACGAACTCGATTCCACCATCACCGCGTTTGCGTACGATGCCGAAGTGAGCCGCTTGCGCACGCTGCACAGCGTATCCACGCTGCCGGCAGGTTTCGACGGAACCAGCGCGACCGCCGAGATCGTGGTGCATCCATCCGGCAAGTTCGTTTACGGATCGAACCGCGGGCACGACAGCCTGGCCGGCTTTCGCGTTGACCCGGAAACCGGGCGGCTCAGCCCCATTGGGCACACACCGTCCGGCGGCGAAACCCCGCGCAACTTCGCCATCGACCCGCAGGGACGCATCGTGCTCTCGCAAAACCTCGATTCCAATTCGGTCGTCGTGTTTCGCATCGATCCCGAGACCGGCGCCCTGGAGCCGACCGGCTCGCGCATCTCGGTTCCCTCGCCGAGTTGCATCCGTATGATTCCCCATGGACAGTAATGTCCCGGACGAACGCGGCGAGAAGCCGGTCGCGGGTTACCGTTTCCCATCTTACAGCGAAGGAGGACAGCAGTTATGAAGGCAAATCAACTCTGGCGGGCGGTTTCATGTGCCGTACTGGCGTGCTTGGGGGCGATGGTCCCGGCCGCTGCCATGGCGGAGGAGCCGGCCGCATGGGCGGTTTACATCGGAACGTACACGCGGGGTGAAAGCCTGGGAATCTATCGCTCCGTGCTCGATGCCGCCGACGGCAAGCTGAGCGAGCCCGAACTGGCCGCGGAGACCACGAATCCTTCGTTCCTGGCCATCCACCCCAATCAGCGGCTTCTGTATGCTGTGGGCGAGGCCGGCGTTTTCGACGGGAAGCCCGTTGGCGGAGTGGTGGCGTTTGCCATTGTCCCCGAAACAGGGAAGCTGACACAGCTTAACGCCCAGTCGTCGGCAGGACCGGGGCCGTGTCACCTGGTGGTGGACGACGCGGGCCGCAACGTGCTGGTGGCCAACTACAGCGGCGGCAGCGTGGCGGTCCTGCCCATCGGGTCCGATGGCCGGCTTCAGCCTGCCTCGGCGTTTGTGCAGCACGAGGGCAGCAGCGTCAATCCGCGCCGGCAGACTGCGCCGCACGCCCATTCCGTCAACCTCGACGCTGCCAATCGGTTCGCCTTCGTTGCCGACCTGGGCCTGGACAAGATCTTGGTTTACCATTTCTCCTCGGAAGCGGGAGCCCTGCTCCCACATACGACGCCGGCCGTCGCGGTAGCCCCCGGTGCCGGGCCGCGGCACTTTGCGTTCCATCCCACCAGCCGGTTCGCTTACGTAATCAACGAACTCGACTGCACCATCACGGCGTTCGCCTACGACGCCGAGAAAGGGCAACTGAACACGCTGCATTCCGTGACGACGCTCCCGGCCGGCTTCGACGGCGACAATACGACCGCCGAGATCGTGGTCCACCCCTCCGGCAAGTTCGTCTACGGCTCGAACCGCGGGCACGACAGCATCGCCGGATTCCGGATCGACCAGGAAACGGGGCGTCTTACGCCGATCGGCCACACGCCAACCGGCGGCCAGACCCCGCGCAACTTCGCCATCGACCCTGCGGGGCGATTCCTGCTGGCCCAGAATCAGGCATCCAACTCCGTTGTCGTGTTCCGCATCGACCCCGAGACCGGCGCCTTGGAACCCACCGGCTCGCGCATCGCCGTTCCCTCGCCGGTGTGCATCCGGATGATGCCGATTCAACCATGACGGTTCCGGCGGTTTATGGCGCTTGCAATATCAACTCTTTACGGCAGCGTAGAGCAATATGACTGCCACCATTGCCAGGGCAAGGACGAACATGACGGCAATCGTGAAGAGCACTTGTACGACGTAGATGAGCACTCCCTTGCCGAATGTGGTCGGTACGAGCTTGCTGTAGATGAAGCCGACCCCCGTCAAGACCGGCGCCATCGCAAGCGCCAGAGTGAGCGGGATCATGTCCGGTCCGAAAACGGGCATCGTGGTGGACACGAACATCAGCAGCGGCATGGCCATCGCGGCAATAACCGATATGAGAACGGCCTTCCCGAACGACGGCGCGGGAACGCTGCAAAGCCCGCATGCCGTCCGCAGAGTTGCCGCCGCAATCACCAGCCAAATGGCAATGTACGCGGCAAGGAGTCCGAGGGCGCCCCCGAACGCAACGGCCAGGTCCGCCGGGTCCGCGCCCGTCGGCGGCGCGCTGCGTGCCGGTTCCACCGAATGAGATGGATGCCAAGGTACCGGCGGCGGAACCGACCGGGGGCTCGTCGGAGGACTGTGCGGTGAACCTGGTGGAGGCCCGCGATCAAAATCCGCGGGCGGCCCGGGCGGGTAACTTGCAGGAGGACCGGGCGGAGAGCCTGCTGGCGATCCTGGGGAAGAAACCGGCGGGATGTCGGATTGCTCCGGCTCTGAACGCTCCGCCACCGGGTCGGTCGCGGCAACCGACTGCACCGGACGTTCGGGCCGTGTGAGAATAGAGATGACTATCGCGATGATGAGCACCAACGGCACGGCCGCGCCTACGCCGATCAATACCTTGATATTCCTGTCCAGTTTCGACCGGGACGCCACGGGCGGCAGAGCACTTCCGGCGGCGAAGCCTGAACCATCCCCGCCCGGCACCGCATCACCGGCAGCGAAGAGGTCGGCATTCCACAGCGCCTCGGTGGAATCCAAGGGTGCCCCCAGTTCATTCCAGAAGTCGTCGGCCGGCGCACTCGCCAACTGGTTCGGACTGCGTGCCGGACTCGGCGAAGCACTTTGCGGCTGTGGCCTGGACGAAGCCGCTGTTTGCCGTTTGTCCTTGCGTTGTGAACGAGGGGCGCTCTGCGCGGGCGGTGGAGAATCCTTAGGGCCTTGCTGCCGGAGCCGAGCCGCTTCATAGCAGCAGCGGTGAAAGTACTGCCCCTTCGTGTCGATCACCCAATCCCGATTGGCGTGAAAGTCCTGCCCGCACAACGGACATGCCCCTTCCGGCGCCTCACCGGCCGACTGCGCGTTATCACGACCGGCGCCGTCGGGCTGGTCGGGAAGAAGATTGATGGTCCCGCAGTCCGGGCATCGCGTCCGGTGTCCCGCGTATTGGTCCTTTGCGCGGAGTTCGCGGCCGCAGCTAGTGCACTTGGTGATAACGCTCATTGCACGGCTCTTGCCGTGAGGCAGGAGTCTGGACAGGGACCGTTGTCTTGGCTTTTCCGTTTCCAGGTGCAGACTGCGTCGATGCAGTGGGTACGCGCCGCCGGGCCGTCTCCCGGCGAAGTAGTCTGCGTCTCGAAACGGAAGAGCCCTTGTTTCTTCCAAAGACCGCAAGCGAGCCGGACACCACAGACACCGAACCCAAATCTACCATTCGCCCGGGTGTGCCGGTGAACACCTATTGTAATTGCCAGTTACTCCATTGAAAAGATCGAACTCGCCTACTGCCAACTACGAACCGAAGGGATACTGTCTCCACGGAATGCTTCGCCCGCGTCCGCGAGGGCAATCGGTCCCGGCGCAGCGCCGGAGGGGGTTAGAAAGTAATGGCCGTTTTTGGAATCCCAAGCCGGGATGATTCGCGTACATGGATGAGCTTGTAGCGGCTGTCGATCAGGTCCTGCAAACATGCACTACGGCATCTCGCTGTCGGCAACCGTTACGCCCTCGCCGGTTGTCTCAAGGGCCTTGAGGATCGTCGACTTCTCGATCCGCAAGGTTCCGGCGGCGGGACTCGGCAGGTCGGCCCGCAGATGGTCGACGCGGGCGTTGCGTACCAGGGCGTCCACAACGGGTGCTTCGTCCTGCGGAATATCCCGATACACGAAAGCCAGATTGCCGAAACGCCCGCCCTCGACGCGAACCTCGCCGCCAACACGGTGGAATTGGACATTGGGCAGCATGTTGCAGTAGACAACGCTTATGCCCATCACGCGGTTGTCGCCGCCGCGGGAGCGGGCCGCCAGGGCGGTGGGCACGTCTTGGACCGTGCATCGCGTGAGCGTGATTCCGCGCGTTTTTACCTCGCGCGGCTGGGCATGGTTGCGGATGCCGAAACCGGTCCCCCCGGCGTTGGCCACCTGGCACTCGATCAGTTCCACGTCCTGGCAGCCGTCTTCGATCTCGAAGGCGTTGTCGCGCCGGCCGGGCAGCCCACCGTCGGCCTCGTTGGGGCTGCCCACCGCGCGGCAGCGGAGCAGGCGGATGCGCTTCGTACTGCCGCTGTACCCGGCGCCGTCGACGCTGTAGGCGTCGTTGTGCCACAGGTTGACCTCGCAGTCGCGGGCTTCGCTATCGACCGTGCCGCGGCCGAGGCTGAGTCCCACCCACGGCCGGACGATCCGCACGCGGTCGAGGAGCACCTTGCGGGCCCACATCACCTGGATTCCGCGCGGCGTTGCGGCGTTTTCCTGCGCCCAATAGTTCGCATCGACGGTCAGTCCTCGCAAGGTCACGTTTTCAACGGGCTCATCGCTGGTACCGCTGACCTGCACGGCATTTGTGCGCCGTCCGTTGCTGGCGCCGTCGGCCAGCCTGACGGTAGCTCCGGTTCCGAGCACCTCAACGTTGCTCACGTCGATCAGCAGCGTATCGCGGACAAGGTACGGCTCGACTGCCGGTGGGAACAGGATCTGCCCGCCGCCTGCCTTGGCCACTTCCTGCATGGCCCGGCGAAAGGCGGGCGCGTTATCGGTCTTGCCGTCGGCCGCGCCGCCGAAGCTGGTGATACTGAACGCGGTGTCGGCGTGAACCGGTGCGACAAGCGCTGCCAGCAATATGGTGATTGCGAAAGGTTTGGTCATCATGGGGGTCGCTCAGGTAAACGGGTGGGGTTAAAGAATTGGGATCGGGCAAGACCATCATCTTACCCCGCGGGCGTGAAGCCGCAATCACCCTGTTTCGTCTTCAGAACTGGCTCGCGTCGATCGCTTCTCCGGAGGAGCGGTGCCCCAGCACCTGAAAGACCGCAGCGTCGATCGAGTAGCTGATGGTGCGCACCGATCCGTCGCAGAAGGTGTAGTTCGAAGCGCCGGAGTGCGCACTGCCGAAGATGTGGCGAGCGTCGTAGCTCGGTGTATCTTGTCTGGGGGCGGCACTGGTCCATCGGCCGATATCGTGATCCTCACCCTGGTACATTCCGCGGTTGTCGTCCGATCTTGAACCGTCGTAATACACGTTAGGATCAAGGCCCTTCTCGCCGAGCATCAGGACGTTGCTCGAGCCGTCACGGACATCGGCCATGGTGACCTGGCTGAGAGCATAGGATATCCCCGTGGCCTTTGACCGATTGACGAAGGTTCCGCTATCGCCTCCCTCCAAATCGGAGGGGCCGGCATATGTACCAAAATTGTGATGCCCTTGATTGACGGCGTAGTCGTTCCTCGCCGCGCGGTTGGTATTGGCCACGTTATTGGCAAGGAAGCTGCTGGGAACGGGATACAATTGTGCACGCCGACGCGAGGGGCAATTCAACAGCGTCAGCGGCGTCATAGCCAACTCTTTCGCCCGCTCCTTCTGTGTATCGGTAACCGTAGCCGGATCGTTGTCGCCGGGCAGCGCATGCAAGGCATCCTGCTCGATATAGGGTAGGATGTTGTAGATCCATCCACCAGGCTGCCTCAGCCCGAAACCGCGGTCGGCGTCTCCAAACCAGTAGTAACCCCAGCCACCCGTCGGGAAGTACCCATGTTGTTGCTCGTGCATGAGCATGGCCAGCCCAAGTTGCTTGAGGTGGTTACTGCATTGCAGTCGGCGAGCCGCCTCCCGCGCCGATTGGACCGCGGGCAAGAGCAGGGCAATCAGGATGCCGATAATCGTAATGACCACCAGGAGTTCTACGAGGGTAAAACCGGCATGGCGGTTCCGGAATGGGGATCTGGGTGCTGAGGAGTGTCGCATAGTCCTGTCCTCAAGGTCTCCTTTGTATAGTCCAATTCGTGCTCCACAGAGTACACGGGAGGCGCCGGCCGCGAAACGCGCCGTGCACAACCGCATCACTCCGACTCGCCGACCCGAAAAGCGTACTGACCCGAACCAAGGTGGTTCGCAAGCAATGACACACGCATTCTGCCGGAGTTACCTTCTTCGCCGCCACAGCAACACTACCATTACGCTTGACAGCAGCAGGACGACGCTGCTCGGTTCGGGAACCAGTAGTGCACCGAACGGCAGGATGCCTGTCGAGATGCGTACCTCGTCGATGTAGCCGCTGAAGTGACGTTGATTCGCTCCGACACCTCGATATCCAACAAACAACGGCTGATTGACCAGATTCAGGTCGCCACGGGCCCGCGCCGTCGATTCATACCATTCGCCGGTTGCCAGGTCCATGACGCGGAACCAGGCGCCCACGTCGTCATCCCCCGTCATGTCGGCATCATAGGAAAACGCAATGTAGTAGTCGTTTCCCGGTTCCAAAATGATCCCGGACCCTTCATTTCTGGTTGACGTGTCGTAACGGTACTGCGCGTACAATTCATTTGCGGCCATGCCGCTCCATGTGCGATTGACGGCCAGAGCGAAACACTGGTTGGAGCCGTCGGTGCCCTGCGACAAGATGTAACCAATACTGTGTGCGTTGTCGTCATCGGCCCAGTGGAGAAGGGCTTCGACGGTGAACGGTTCCGCGAAGACGTTGAAAACGTTGCTATCCGTGCTGAAATAGCTGCCTTGCGTGCCGTCAAAAAATGCGGCCGACTGGTTGTCATGGCCGCTGAGCAGTCGCCCGGGCAGCCCGGTCCCTGCAATCGACGTCTGGATGGGTTGCACGACGCCCCCGGTGTCGCCATGTTGCTGCAGATGCAAGCCGTGAGGGCCGGAATCGTGCAGGAATCCGGGATCGTCCTCGAAGCGCCACCAGTACATGGTCGGATTCGTGGTGACGCCGACAAAACCATCGCTCGCATTGCCATCGAAAACAATGTTCCGGTGCCCATACGCGCCCACATAGCTGAGTCCCGCAGTTGCGTTCACGCCTTCTGGCAAATCGTCGAACTTGGTCGTGTAGTGCCAAGTGTTCGCACCAGCAACCGCCTTTTGGCCCACCGCATCCAGTGACAAGACTTCGCTAATGGTGGAATCATTCAGATCAACGCCGGAAAACTTACCCAACCCGGCGATCGCGCCGATTTCGGCGCCGCTGAGCGACCGGCCCCACACGGCCGCGTCGTCAATTAGGCCCGTATACCATGCATCGTTCGCCCACCGGCGAGTACCGAGGTGGAAGCCTTGGGTCGGGCTGGGCAACCCGACGGTGGTAAGCGCATCGATCTCAATGCCGTTGACGTATAACTTGTTGACCCCCGTGTTGTCGTCCGGGTTGTACTCGAATGTCAGGGCGATGTGGTGCCATTCGCCCTCCGTCGGAGCAAAACTGGTGGTTCTCCCCGTTTGCGATTCCTCGGTATGGCGTGCATGACGCACGAGGTTGTTGTTCGAAGTGCTCAGTTCTGCATGAACGGTGTAGTTGCTTGCATGCCTCGTTGCCAACAAACCCTGTCGATCGGCACCTGTCTCCTTGATGTTTTCCGGGTTGAACCACGCGGTGAACGTGTAGGATTCTGCTCCGTCGGGGATCACGCGGTTCAGGGTACGCGCGTAGGAGCCGGACTCGCCATCGAACGAAACCGCCCCGCCGAACTTCCCGTCACTCACCAGTTCGGCGCCACCCAACAGTTCAAGGTTCAGCCACGACGAATCTTGGTTGTTGGCATCGGCCCAGGTCCACGCCAAGGGGGAGTTTGCCGCGGTCGAGCCGCCCCCATCGTCGAAGTTCCAGTACGCATTCAGGCCGTCCGTAACCCTGTAGGGCGCGGTGGTTACACCGCGAAAGCCGTCGCTCTGGGTTCCGTCGAGGATGATATACTTGTTCCCGTCGGTGCCGACATAGCTGAGCCCGGCGGTCCGCGTTACATCGGCGGGCATATTGTCGAAGGTCGTGGTGTAGTTCCAGGTGTCTGGCCCGGCCGCGGCCTTCTGGCCGACCTTATGCATCGCCAGCACGTCGTCGATGGCGGTGTTACTCAACGCAGTGCCGGAGAACTTGCCCAGCCCTGCGACGGCGCCGATCTCCGCGCCGCTGAGCTGCCGGCTCCACACGGCCGTGTCGTCAACCAGGCCCTTATACCACAAACCATCACCGGCCCTGCGATTCGCGGCGATGTGGAAGCCATCAGTAATGCTTGGCAGCCCACTGCTTGCGTTGTCAAGCGCCAGGACACCGTCGATGTAGACTTTGTTGCTGCCACCCCAACGACCTTCGTCATCCTCTTGGGCTTCGAACGTCACGGCAACGTGATACCATTCACCCTCGGTGGGCCGGATGGTCGTGGCGTGTCCCGTTCTCGTCTCGGATGTCTCGTTACCGGCTATCGTGTTGTGCATTGCGCGCCGGAAGTAATTGCTCCCAGACGCGAGTTCAAAATGGAGTGTGTAGTTGTCCGGGTGTGCCGTGGCGAGTATCGCTTGGCGCTTCCCCCCTGAGGATTGGACGTCGCCCGGATTGACCCACGCGGCAAACGTATAGGCCTCGGCCCCGTCGGGAATCACTTTGTCGGTCCGCGCATAAGTATTCGTTATGCCGTCGAATGACGCGGCGTCGCCGAACATGCCGCCGACGACAAGCGTGGCGTTCCCCATCAATTCGAGGTCGAGCGATGA
>JAVEUP010000176.1:0-16585 GCA_034005525.1 Thermoguttaceae bacterium
GCTCTTGCGGGGAAGAGATTTTGGGGCGTGTCGTAAGTCCTTATGCGAAAAGGCGTTCCTGACAGCGCAACCGGCTCGGCTCGTCCGGCCAAGCACTTGACAAGACGAACATGAGGCGAAACAATACAGTTGTTCTGGGTATCGGATGCATTCGTCATCCGCGCGGCCAAATGTCCTCTAGGGCTTCAACACCACGGCCTGAAGGCCGGAAAGGAGTTGGTCATGCCACTGAAAAAGCTGAAGGAATTCCTGGATTCCAACGGAGTGAAGTATGTCACGATCGGCCACTCGGCGGCGTACACGGCGCAGGAAATTGCCGCCTCGGCCCACATTCCCGGCAAGGACCTTGCCAAGACGGTGATGGTCGAACTGGACGGCCGGCTGGCCATGGCCGTGTTGCCGGCCTCGCTGAAGGTCGATTTCGACCGCCTCCAGCGCGTTGCCGGCGCGAAGAAGGCCGGTCTAGCCGACGAGGTGCAGTTTGCCGACCTGTTCGCCGGCTGCGAGGTGGGCGCCATGCCGCCGTTCGGCAATCTGTACGGCATGGACGTGTACGTCTCGCAACGGCTGGCGGAAGATACCGAGATTGCCTTTAACGCCGGTTCCCATACCGAACTGATCCGGCTCGCCTATGCCGACTTCGAGCGGCTGGTGAAGCCGAAGGTCGGTAGAATCGGCCACGGCGAGTGACGGCCTCGCGCGAAATGCGCCCTGTCACTGGCGGGCAGCGAGCGAGTAGCCGTGCCGCAGCGAGCGGCTTGGCACGGTCTGGTACTCAGTACCCAGTGCACAGTACTTGGTACCGTGTACGCAGTATGTAGCTTCGTTGGTGGGGCATCGGTCGCTACTGCCGGCGTGCTTCCAGGCAAGCGGGCTGCAAATCAGCTTGTTTGCGGCTTGTGCAGACCCACCAACGTGCACGCGACCTTGACCCACCCTA
Organism: Thermoguttaceae bacterium; assembly: GCA_034005525.1. Classification (GTDB taxonomy): domain Bacteria; phylum Planctomycetota; class Planctomycetia; order Pirellulales; family Thermoguttaceae; genus PWXP01. The sequence goes on from JAVEUP010000176.1 coordinate 941, forward strand.
CCTATCTGAATAATCCGGGCTAGCGAAGAACTCGCGTCGATAGAATCGACCGGCATGTCGATCGGTCCGACACGACCGGCAGAGAACGGTTTCCCTGCCAAATCCGCAACTGCTTACAGGAACGCCATTTGCGGCAACCTGCTGCGGTAGCGGTAGCGCGGCACGCTATTTGCCCCAATCAGCGACGCTTCATTGCCCGGCGGTTGCTGCTTCACCCCGACATGGCCGTGGGCAGAAGCTGCCTTTCTGGCGTCTTTCCCGCTGAACCGAATAGGAGGAGTCTCATGACACGAGTATTCTGGCTGGCAGGTATAGTCTTTCTGGGTGGCTGCCTTGCCGGTGCTGCCGCTCGCGCTCTCGCCGAAGAGCCGACGTCCTTCGGCCCCGACCCGGGGCTGTATCAGAAGACGGTGGACCGGGCGATTGCATTCCTTACAGCGAATCAGTCGCGGGACGGTGCCTTGAGTCCGCATATCGGGATTGGCCCAACCGCGCTGGCGACCCTGGGGCTCCTGCGCACCGGATGCTCGCCGACCGATCCCCGGGTCGCCGCTAGCCTGAAGTTCCTGGAGCAGTACGTCCAGGAACGCGGCGGTATCCACACGCCGGGCAGCCGCATATCGAGCTACGAGACCTGCATTGCCCTGGTCTGCTTCAACGAGGCCAACCGCAACGGCGACTACGACGAGATCGTGCAATGCGCAGAACGGTTCATTCGAGGCGGCCAGTGGGGTGAGGACCGGGGGAAGGACAAGTCCGATCTCTTCTACGGCGGCGCCGGGTATGGCGGCGAGACCCGGCCCGACCTGTCGAATACGTCGTACCTGATCGACGCGCTGAAGTCCTGCGGCGCCGGCCCGGACGACGAGGCTATCCAGAAGGCGCTCGTTTTCGTCTCGCGCTGCCAGAACCTCGAGAGCGAACACAACACGACTCCCTTCGCGGCCAAGGTGAACGACGGCGGCTTCTACTATACGTGCGTACTGAGCCGGCAGGACGAGGAGCGGCAAACTCCCGGCGGCGGCCTGCGAAGTTACGGCTCGATGACGTATTCCGGTCTGAAGAGCATGGTCTACGCAGGCTTGACCGCCGAGGACCCGCGAGTGAAGGCCGCCGTTGACTGGATTCGCATGCATTACGACCTCACCAGCAACCCCGGCATGGGCGATGCGGGGCTGTACTACTACTACCACACGGTCGCCCGGGCGCTCGATGCCCTGGGAGTGGACGAACTCGAGGACGCCAATGGCGTCAAACACGACTGGCGCCGGGAACTGGCCGAGGAGCTTGCGCGGCGCCAGAAGGAGAACGGATCGTGGGTCAATACGAACGCACGATGGATGGAGGGCGACCCGAACCTCGCGACCGCCTTCGCGCTGCTTTCGCTCACCTACTGCCGGCCCACGGCAGGCAATGCCGAGCGGTAGGGAGTAGCCGGGAAGATGGCATTTGGGACTGGAGAGTTGGGAGACAGGCGAGGGTTACAGTGTCGCGGGTTTACCCTCGTGGAACTCCTGGTGGTCATCGCGATCATCGGGGTCCTGATCGCGCTGTTGCTGCCGGCGGTGCAGGCGGCGCGCGAAGCGGCGCGACGCATGTCGTGCGGCAACAACCTGAAGCAGATCGGCCTGGCAATGCACGTCTACGCGAACACCTTCGGCGAGATGCTGCCCAACACGGGCTGGCCGGGCACGACCTACCCGAACGATCACTCGCCGCTGGCCCGGCTGCTCCCGCATCTGGAGCAGGCGAACCTTCAGGACCTGATCGACTTCAACATCGAGTTGGGGCATCCCGGCAAGGAGGACCTCCCGGCCGAGCTGTGGCTGGTGGCCGCGACAACGATTCCGACGTTCCTGTGCCCCAGCGACGGGGAGGACCCGGTTCACAGTGCCACACTCCCTTCCGGAACGACGATTCCGGTCGCCGGGACGAATTACGCGATGAACCAGGGGAGCGGCTTGGATGGCGTGTTCCATCCGAGTTTCAATGCATCGGACGGCCTCTGCTGGGTTGGCGCCAGGGTTCGTTTCCAGAGCATTACGGACGGTCTGACAAACACCCTGGCGTTCACCGAGTCGCTGCGCGGCCCGTGCGATACGCCGTCGCCGACGTCCACACCGAACATGCAACTGTACCGGGCCGTCGGCACTGCGAATGCCGATGCCGCCGCGGCCGCCGACACCGGCGGGCTTTCCGCCGTGCTGTCCAGCACCACCGGCTGGAACGGCCGCCGGCTTTCCTGGTGGCTACGCGGCTGTATCCCGGACGGACCGGTCATGAACGGACGCTTCGCCCCCAACAGCGAGGTCCCCGACATTGTGGGCGCATCGGCCAAGATCACCGCCGCTCGCAGCAGGCACCCGGGCGGGGTCAACGCGTGCATGGGCGACGGCAGCGTGCGTTTCGTCAGCGAATCGATCGACAGGGCAACCTGGCACGCCCTTTGGACGCGCGCCGGCGGCGAGGTGGTAACCGATTTCTAGTAACCGTTCACAGGGGGACTGTCCCAGTTTTCGCGGCACAAAGGGCGTTTCTGCCCAATCATCCACCGTTTCCGCCGCGAAAATGGGACTGTCCCCTTCGCGTGGAGCGGAGAAAACTGCCTGCGCCGCCCCGTGAACGGTTACGACTTCTAGGAGAGGACATTGAACAACATGCGCGATTCTTCCCCCGCGGCGCCGCCGCTTGAGGCGGGAAACCTGGCCAAGCGGTTTCGGCAGGGCGATACGGTCATCGAGGCACTCCGCGACGTGTCGCTGACCGTCCAACAGGGGCAGTTCGTCGCCGTGATGGGGCCGAGTGGCTCGGGCAAGAGCACCCTGCTGCATGTCATGGCTGGACTGACCCGGCCCGATGGAGGGCGCGTCCTGGTCGATGGAACCGACCTGTCGGCTATGTCGGACCGCCGGTTGACGTTGTTCCGCCGTCGCCGCATCGGGCTGGTGTTCCAAGCATTCAACCTGATACCAACGCTCACCGCACAGGACAACATCCTGCTGCCCGCCCTGGTGGAAGGACGCGATCGGCATGCGGCAAACGGCCGGTTGGAAGAGTTGCTTGCCCGGCTGGGACTGGCCGACCGGCGCCGCCACCGGCCCGACGCTATGAGCGGCGGCGAGCAGCAGCGCGTGGCAATCGCGCGGGCGATGATCTGCAACCCGGCCATCATCCTGGTCGATGAGCCGACCGGGAACCTCGATTCGCATTCCGGGCAGGGCATCTGCCGCCTCTTGAAAGAGCTTTGCGAGGAGCAGGGGCGTACGATTGTCGTGGTGACGCACGAGCCGGCGGTTGCGGCCTGGGCCGGACGCATTGTCGTCTTGAAGGATGGCCGGACCCTGGCGGAGTTTGCGTCCGACGCCTTCCGCGATGCGCACTCCCTGGCAGCCCTCTACCAGGAGGTCATCGACGCCGACACCTCTGCCCTGGCGGAGGCACACGGATGAGCGTCACCTGGAAACTCGCCCTCACGTACGCCTGGCGCCACCCTGCGCGGATGATCCTGACCTCGTTGGCAATGGTCGCCTCGGCCGGCATCGTCGTGTGGGTGGTCAGCGGCTACGACGCACTTCTTTCGCAGTTCGGCGATCAGGCGACCGAGTATCTCGGCCGCTACGACCTGTTCCTTGTGCCCGACTCGCCGGACGATTCGTTCATTCCCGCCGAGTTGATCGCGGCAATCGGCACGGACCCCGCCGTTGCAGAAATGGAGCCGGTCCTTCAAGCGGCGGTAACCGTGTTGCCAGTGCGAACCGACGAAATGGCCGGCGGCGGCCCGCCCGGCTTCGGCGGCCCCGGGATGATCGGCCCCGGCGGACCGGGCGGAGGTGGACCAGGAAGACCGGGACCGGGCAACCGCCGGCCGGGTGGCACGTCTCTGAGCCCGGGCGAAGGGCGTGGCGGACGCGGCAGACCGAGCGGGACCGGAGGCTCCGGCCCGCCGCGCGGCCGGCGAGGCATGTTCTTCGGTAGTCCCAAACTCGTCGGCACCCGGGCGGAAACGCCGCCCTATGAACTGATTGAGGGCCGCTGGATCGAACAAAACGATCCTGCTCTGCGCGAGGCGGTCGTCAGCAACCAGGCCGCCGAGCGGCTGAGCGCGAAGCTCGGCGATGAGTTGACGGTCATCTTCGGCACGAAGGAATACCGCCTGACGGTCATCGGCATTGTTGCACAGACCGCTGCCGCGCCAACCGTTCAGCGGGAGTCGCCAACCGGGCGGCCCATGATGTCGGGCCCCGGCGCCACGCTCGGTCCCGCGCACTTAGCCGTCTACGTACCCATGCCCTTGGCGGAGAGGATCGCACAACAGTCCGACCGGACCAACCTCGTGAGCATCAAGCTCCGCGAAAGCAGCGCCGCCGACGGCTTCCGCGCCCGGTGGCTGCCCGCGGTGAGCCGCACCAATCCTCCGGTCTTGCTGGCCGGCGTGGACGATATCGCCGGCGCGATGGAAAGCGGCTTCATGGCCAGCCGGGCCAAGGGCCAGGCATGGGCGGCAACAGGAATCTCGCTTCTGGCCGCGCTGTTCATTATCTTTACAACACTGAGTATGGGCGTGAGCGAACGTGTTCGGCAGTTCGCCGTCCTGCGCGCCGTCGGGCTGACCCGCTTCCAGGTGGCTCGCATCATCGGCGCAGAGAGCCTTTTGCTGGGGTTGATCGGCTGGTGCGGCGGACTGGCGGCCGGCTGGGGCCTGCTCCGGATCCTCAGCAGTGCGAAACCGGATCTGTTCGCCGGTGGCGTCTCGCTGGGCCACTGGTGCGTTGCTCTGACCGGGCTGAGTGCCTTCGGCGGCGCGCTGGCCGCAGCCATTCTTCCCGCCTGGCAGGCTACCAGGGTGCGGCCCCTCGACGCCATGTCGCCGAGGCGGTCGCCGCGGCCGAGCATGCGGGCGTCGATTGCAGCCGGAATGGCCGGACTGGCGCTGATTGCCGTCAATCCCCTGTTGGTCTACGCCACGCCCATTGCCGACGCGGCCCGGTACGGCGTCTACATGGCCGTCGGCTGTACCAGCATGGCCGTCGGGTTCCTGCTGCTGGCGCCCATGGCCATCGCGGCGGCCGAGGGGATGTTTGCCCCTTGGATCGCGCGGCTGGGCGGCGTGGAGCCCCGGCTGCTCCGCTCGCAGCTTAGCAGCAACCTGTGGCGCACCGTGGGCGCCACCGTGGCGCTGACGGTGGGCCTCGGGCTGTACGTGTCGATGATGGTCTGGGGTTACTCCATGCTGGAACCGTTCAAACCGGGCGATTGGATGCCCGACATGCTGGTGGCTTTCCAGATGGGCGGGCTGCCCGACGCCGAGATCGACGCCGTGCGCCGCGTCGAGGGCGTGGTTGCCGGCCAGTGCATCCCCCTAGCCGTCGAGCAGCCGCGGCTGGCCGACGACGTCACCGACAGCCGCCGCGGCAGTTCGGTCACCCGGCAGGACAACGTGATTATGGTCGGGCTGGATCCGCAAGTTGCCTTCGGCGGAGACACGCCGCTGATGACCCCGGAGTTCGTCGCGGGATCGCGTGAGGAAGCCATCAGCAAGCTTCAACGGGTGGGCGATCGTTACTGCATCGTTCCGGACCATTTCCTGTCGGTAACGGGGCTGAAGGTGGGCGACCGGTTCGGCGTGATTCCGCCCGATAACCCCGAACAACGGGTCGAGTACACGATTGCCGGCGCGGTCTCCCTGCCCGGCTGGCACTGGATGACCAAGTTTTCCGGCCTGCGGCGGCGGAGCGGCCGATCGGCCGCGATGGTGTTCGCCGCATTCGACGACGTGCGCCGCGATTTCGAGATCAGGCAAACCAACTTCTTCTGGATGAACACCAACCCCGGTGGCGGCGCAGAGCAGATCGGCGCCGCCATGCAGCCCATTGCCGACCGCAACCTGGGCGAAGCCCAGCCGGTCAACGCGCAGGGCACCTGGGAGTTCGGTGCGACCATGTTCGGCCAGTCGCTGCGCATCACCACGCCCGACGGCGTTCGCTCCCGCATCATCGGGCGCGCCGACGATATGATCTGGGCCATGTGCCAACTGCCGTTGATCACGCTGCTGGTCAGTTCGTTGGCCGTGGTCAACACGATCATGGCCTCGGTCCGGGCCCGGCGGTGGGAGATGGGCGTATTGCGGGCGATGGGTGTCACGCGGTGGACGCTGGCCCGCATGATCGTGCTCGAAGGGCTGCTGATCGGGCTGGTCGCCTGCCTGCTGAGCCTGGGTTTCGGCGTGATGGCCGGGTGGTGTGGGGCGGGCATTTCGCAATACGTGAGCTTCTTCGGCGGCCTGCATCCCGCACTGGTCGTGCCGTGGTCGAAGCTTGCCCTGGGGTTCGGCGCCACCCTGCTGCTTTGCCTGGTTGCCGCCGCCTGGCCGGCTCTGGCAACCGGCCGCGCCGAGCCGCTGAGGCTGCTGCAAGCGGGAAGGGCCGCCATGTGACGGGGTGGAGTTCAAGAAGCGGCTCGGCGAAGCTATAATACTACCATGAGGCAACTCGAATGGATTTCTACCCGGAAGGCCCCTGTTCCCTGGGAACTGGCTCTCGTACGCACTGCACAGCCAACCCGTATGCACCGTCCGGCTACGAACGACTGTCACGGAACGACCTTGTGCCCGGGACGAGGGGCTCGAAACGAAGGCGCCGCGGGGAGTGCGACGTGAACGATCCCTACGACCCGCCTGCCGTCGACGCGGCCTTTTCTTTGCCGCTGGTGCACCGGTTGCGGTTCACCCGCGACGTCTTCGGGGCCGATCAGCACGTGCTGGCCGACGTGCTGGAGCCGTCCGGGGACCAGCCGGCGCGAGTGCAATTCTGGCTGGATTCGAACGTGGCGAAGGCGCATCCGGCCTTGGCGGAAAGGCTTGAACGATTCTCGGCTGAGTATGCCGGCCGGGTGACCCTTGCCGGCGGACCCTGCGTGGTGCCGGGCGGTGAGGGGGTGAAGAACGACATTCGCATTGTGGAGCGAATGCTCGCCGAGTTCCACGCCGCGCAGCTCGATCGGCGCAGTTATGTCGTCGCGATCGGCGGCGGCGCCGTGCTCGATGCCGTCGGTTTCGCGGCCACGATCGCCCATCGCGGCATCCGCCTGGTCCGCCTTCCCACGACCACCCTGGCCCAGGCCGATTCCGGCATCGGAGTGAAGAATGGGATCAACCTGTTCCACACCAAGAACTGGCTGGGAGCGTTTTCCGTCCCGTGGGCCGTCATCAACGACGCACACCTGCTCGAAACGCTCAGCGACCGCGATTTCCGGGCGGGATTCTCCGAGGCGGTCAAGGTCGCACTCCTGAAAGACCCGGCCCTGTTCAACCAACTATGCCGCATGGCCGCCCGGATTGCCGACCGCGACATGGCCGTGTGCCTGCCGATCATTCGCCGGGCGGCCGAGTTGCATCTGGAGCACATCACCCGCGGCGGCGATCCCTTCGAGATGCGCGAGGCGCGTCCATTGGATTTCGGGCACTGGTCGGCGCACCGGCTGGAGGCGATGACCGAGTTCGCCCTGCGTCACGGCGAGGCCGTGGCCATCGGCATTGCCATCGACACGGCCTATTCGGCCCTGGCGCTTGGCCTGCCCCGCGACGACCTGTCGAGCATCCTGTCGTGCATCGCCCGGTTGGGCTTCCCCTTGGACCACCCACAACTCGACGACTTTGAGCCGTTGTTGGCCGGCCTGGAGGAGTTCCGGCAGCACCTTGGCGGCCGGCTTACGCTGACCATGCTTCGGGGAATCGGGCGGCCGGTCGACATCCACGAGGTCGACCGGGCGGTCTTGCGGCGCGCCGTCGATGAGGTACGGCGGTTCGCGTGAATGTTGTCAGCTCTTCCGTTTCCGGGCGCAGGCTGCCGGGTTGGAGTCCCGCCTTTAGGCGGTTTCCTCGCGCCGGCTGAAGCCGGGACTCCAGCAGTGCGCCGTCTGCATCTGGCAACGGAAGAGCCATGTTGCCTTGGCTAGGACGGCTGGATTCCTCCTGACGGCATGGACACTTCCAGCGCATAGCGGACAAGCTCGGCCAGCGAGTCCGCCTGCATCTTGTCCATGATCTTTGCACGCCGCACCTCGACGGTTCGCACGCTGACGTCCAGTTCGGTCGCGATGTCCTTGTTCGCCTTCCCATCGAGCAACCGGTCCAACACGTTCCGTTCACCTGCGGTCAGTTTCGCGAGACGCCGTCGAATGCGTCCTTTTCGGGCCAATACGCGACGGTTTTCGGCATCGAAGCGCAGCGCCTCCTGGATGGCTTCCCAAAGCTGTTGCTCGCGGCATGGCTTTTCCAGGAAGTTGATGGCCCCCGCCCGCATCGCCCGAACGACCGTCGGTACGTCGCCATGGGCCGAAAGGACGATTACGGGGAACGGAATCCCCTGTTGCCGCATCACCTCAAGCAGTTCCAACCCGCTCATTCCGGGCATGCGGACGTCCAACAGCACGCAACCGGGCTCGGAAGGCGTGCAGTGGTCGAGGAACTCGTGCGCAGAGGCGTACGATTCCGGGCACAACTGCATCGACTTGACCAGGACGCTCAGCAATTGCCGCATCGCCGGATCGTCGTCGACAATATAGACCTTCTCGACAGATTCCAGGACAGAACGTTCCATAAGTACCCATCCAACCGTTCAGTTCCACGCGATTGTCACTGCCGCGGGACCTGAGTCAACCTCTTGCCCAAGTACCCCAGGCAGGATTCGAACCTGCGACAACTGGTTTAGGAAACCAGTGCTCTATCCCCTGAGCTACTGGGGCCTCTGCTTGCAGGTGCAGGAACGGACTTGCAGTTGAAACTGGGACCGGCCCTGCTGGAGTCCCGGCTTCAGCCGGTTGGAAAAGCCGCCTAAAGGCGGGACTCCAGCTCGTTGCAGGTCCATTCCTGCACCCTCTGCCTGCTGGAGAGCAGCCGATTCCGGGCCGTTTCCTGCAGACATTTCCGGTGAATTATCGCCGATTGCAGCATCCGCGCAAAGGTATGCCACGTGAACCACGGACAAACAGGGCTTTGGAGGAATGTGCACAGCCAAGGTGATCTATATTGCTAATATCGGACCTGCCCATGCCTTGGGTCCTGTGAACAGCTTTAGTTGCAATTGGGCCAACTCCGATGAATACTATGGTTTTGCCGATCGCGCCATGCCAAGGTGATACTGTGCGCTCAAAAGGGGGGTATCGATACCGGTCGGGGCGGGGCCGGCGCGGCTTCGCGGTGATTGCTCCCGTGCAGCCGATGATTGCAAGGGTTGACCCGGGGGAAGGATGCACGACCATACGCTCTTCTGGCGCGAGTTCCGCGAAAATTTCCGGACGACCGGGGCGATTCTGCCCAGCGGACGACGGCTGTCGCGGGCGTTGGCGCGATTCGTCGCCGAGCCATCGCAGAGGCCGCGCCGAATTCTGGAAGTCGGGCCCGGCACCGGCGCGGTCACCCGCCGGATTGCGCCCGCCATGCATGCCGACGACCGGCTCGACCTGGTCGAACTGAACCCCGAGTTCGTGCGGTGGTTGCACGAACAACTCAGAACTTGCCCCCTCCTGGCCCCGAAGGCCGACCGTATTTGCGTGATGCACAGCCGCGTCGAGGACCTGCCACGAGACGCTGGCTACGACCTTATCATCTCCGGGCTGCCGCTGAATTGCTTCTCCGTTGCCGAGGTTGAGACGATCCTGCAAACCTTCGCCGAGTTGGCCCAGCCGGACGCAGTCTTGTCGTTCTTCGAGTATATTGGCATAAGAAAGTTGAAAGGGGCGGTAGCCGGGCGAGCAGAGCGCGAGCGGCTGCGCGGCATCGAACAAGTGCTTAAACAGTTATTCGCCGGCCGGGAAATCCGGCGCGAAGCGGTGTGGCGGAACGTTCCCCCTGCATGGGTCCATCACGTGAGGCTCAGTTGATAACGGCCCGCCGCTGCCGGCAGGTCGGAAAGAACACAGACACGGAATTGGCTCTGCACTCTATGCTGCATGCAATGGATTGAGGTGTGTTATGTCGAGATTCCTGTGGTTGCTTGCCCTCGTAGGGGTTGTCGGCGGCGGATGGTACGTCATACGGCAGTTCGACGCGCAGGTGGAACGCGGCGAGGATGGCCAAGTTCAGCGGATTACGCTGGAACCCAAGGGGAGACTACTGCCGTCCGTTCTGCCGGGTACCGCGGACAACGGCTCCGAACGGCCTGCGCCGGGCGCCAAGGCCACCGTTCGCATTGCCAGTTTCCACCTGGATCGGCTCGACGATCACAAGTTCGCGCGGCCGGTGGTGAGTGATCTGCTGGTAAACCTTGTGCCGCAGTTCGATCTGTGGGCCTTGCAGGAACTCAGCGGCAGCACGCCCAGCGTGCTCCTGCGGTTGCTCGAACGCGTGAACGAAGGCGGGCGGCAGTACGATTTCGCCGTGTGCCCCTCCGTGCGCGAAACGCCCACGCAGCAGTATCTTGCCTTCGTGTTCAATCGGGCCACCATTGAGGTCGATCTCGACACGGTGCGCACGATCGAAGACCCGACGAACCAGTTCCGTCGCAAGCCGCTGGTGGGCTTGTTCCGCGTTCGCGGGCCGAAGCCCGACGAGGCATTCACCTTCAAAATGATCAACGTGCAGATTGACCCTGCCTACGCCGACAACGAGTTGCCGCGGCTGGCCGAGGTCTATCGTGCGGTCCGCGACGACGGACTGGGCGAGGACGACGTCATTCTGACCGGCAACTTCGCGGCGGTGGCTCGCAAGATCGATGCCCTGTTCGAGCCGCTGAAGCTCACGTCATGTATTGCAGATCCCTTGACTACCGCCGGGCTTTCGACCCCGAACAACCTGGTGGTCTCCCGCCGTGCTACCGGCGAGTTCACCGGCCGCGGCGGCATATTCGACCTGGCAAGGGCGTATGATTTGAATCCGCTGACACTCCAGGCGGTTTCCGCGCATCTGCCGGTCTGGGCGGAATTCACCGCGCGGGAAGGCGGCACCCCGGGCTTCGTGCCGTAGGGCCAGCCCTTCGGGCTTCTGTTTTGCGTTTGGCGCGTCCCTTCGGGACGGACGCACGAATTCCCTGTCTCCAGCGCCAGACGTGTTTCGCCGGACGCTTACCTGATTCCAGCCCATCCGTTCCCAACCTAGACTGGCTGCTTCGCCTTCCTTCGCAACCTTATCCTCGCCGCGCCAGAATCGGCCATTGGTTCCTTCGCGAGCCCTAACGTACCAGGCTGCGCTTCGCACGGGCTCGGGCTCGGGGCGTGCCGCTTGGGGGCCGGTTCCGGGATTCCACGGCGGCCACCCGCACCGCCGACACCCCCTGGGCGACAGGAAGCGTTTGGCGGATCAGCCGTTCGATGGCCCGCAGGTGCTTCTGCTCCTCGGCGTCGCAGAACGAGACGGCGCAGCCCGACGCGCCGGCCCGCCCGGTGCGACCAATCCGATGCACGTAGGTCTCCGGCTCCTCCGGCATATCGTAGTTGACCACGTGGGAGATGCCCTCCACGTCGATCCCGCGGGCGGCGATATCGGTGGCGACGAGGACGCGGGTGCGGCTCGACTTGAACCTGGCCAGGCTCTGCTGCCGGGCCGACTGGCTCTTGTTGCCGTGCATCGCGTCGGCGCGGATTCCGGCTTGATTCAACTGCTTCGCGACGCGGTCGGCTCCTCGCTTGGTGCGGGTGAAGACAAGGGCCCGGCTGACGGCTCCGGCCGTCAGGAAGTCTGCCAGCGTGCGCAGCTTGCCCTGCCGCGAAACGAATACCACCGACTGCTCAATCAGCTCGGTCGCCGCCTTCACCGGCGCCATGCGCACCTGGACGGGGTTGTGAAGGATCGTGCCGGCGAGGCGGGCGATGGCATCGGGCATGGTGGCGGAGAACAGGAGGGTTTGCCGGCGCGAAGGCAGCCGGGCGATCACGCGACGGACGTCCGGCATGAAGCCCATGTCGAGCATCCGATCGGCCTCGTCCAGCACGAACGTCTCGACCAAGCCGAGGTCGACGAATCCCTGGGTGATCAGATCCAACAGCCGCCCGGGCGTGGCCACGAGAACGTCGGTGCCGCGCTGAAGGGCCCGGACCTGCGGCTGCTGGCCCACGCCGCCGAAGACGACGGCGCATCGCAGCGCGCCGTGGCGACCGTACTCGCGGAAAGCCATTGGACCTGGTAGTGATCCAATGGCCAAAATCGGCGAGAGGATTCAGATATAGGAGAAGTATAATATCTTTCGGAGCAGAAGTCCACCCCCCTTGCAAAAAGACGGTCGCACGGCAAGCTGCGCGGTCCTGGGGAGATTTCGGGGCAGACCGGGATTAACCCGGATTATCCATGTAGGGTGAAAGGTCTCGTAAGTCTTTGGTGGGCCTGCGCAAGCCAGACCCAGGGTGGTTTGGACGTCGTGCGCTGGAAGCAGCTACGGCCAAGCGACCGAAGGCCCACCAGGGTCTTGGCTACCCTACCGTGCCGTTGGAGTTCACGCTTTAGCGTGCCGAATTTGACCCATACTTGCTCTGCACGCTGAAGCGTGAACTCCAACTGCAAGCCAGGCATCTTTTCAGCTCTTGAACCGTCTGCTGAAGCTCGGCCGTGCCCTACTCGACTCGACGCGTCGCTGGAGCATGTGCGTGGCGGAGCGAGCCCGCCTACCCGCGGCGCGAACCGCAACATTTCTTGAACTTCTTGCCGCTGCCGCAAGGGCATGGAGCATTGCGGCCAACGCGGGGGGCAGACGATTCCGGGACCGGCTGAGGCGCCGGGCCGGACACACCACGAGGAATCGGCGGCTTTGCAGCCGGGCGCGGCATGGGCGGCGGTGGTGGTGGGGGTGGGGGTTCCCGAAAGCACGCCCAGTTAACTGGATTGTCCCGTTCGACTGCCCAGCGGGGGAATAGCTTGCGTTCTTCGGACATTCGTGGTATATTACCTTCACGTGTCGGTTGACAGCCGGCCCGGGTTCCGAATGAATTCGATTTGCCGACCAGACAATCAATCTGTCTGGCGTGTTGCGCGACGGAAAGCAGTCTTCACTCCGGAGTAGGTTCATGCCTCCGACAAGAAGTCGCGGTTTTCAAAAGGCGGCGGGCCAGCGACTGACAGCGGCAGAGACCTTATTTCGGAGCAAGCTCACGCTGGATGCACAGTATCTGGGAGGGTACACTGTCGAGTGTTCGCTTAAGGCCTTGCTGCTGCATTTGACTCCCGATGCTGAAAAGGCCGAAAAGTTGAAGCGGATTACAGCCGGAGCGAAGATGCACCGGCCAGAGGTGCTGCTCGGCGAATTGCGCAACCTTGGGATTGAACTGCCAATTGCAGTTGCGAAACGAATGAGGCGCTTTGACTGGACAACGGATCTTCGCTACGAGACCGGGCGTCGCGACACTGGAGAGGCGAACGCATTTCTGAATACGGCTGAAGCCGTTTACGACTGGGTGGAGGGCCAATTGCCATGACGAATGTTGCTACCGCGAGTTGGGCGACCAAACGCACCGACGAGACTCGCCATGTTGAGCAGGTTCTGCGGGATGCAGGGTTTGATCGCGTTGATGCGTACCGCTACAACTCGGCGTCGATCCGCGTACGCGTAATCGATACTCGATTTGAGGGGCTACCTACGGAGAAACGGGACGCGATGGTCGAGCCCCACATCGAGAAGCTGCCTGCCCGTACCCAGGCGGACATTGTTACCCTCGTCACCTTTGCGCCGTCGGACCTGGAGAAGAGGCCGGAGACGCTGGGACAACACCTCTTGAATGCGGAGTTCGAAACCCCCAGCCCGTCGCGGCTGTGACCGGCCCGGTCAGTTCAGCTTCAGAGTGCTCACGGCACCTTGAACTCTGCCGCCACGCTCCCGCACCGCGTGGATGAACCCGGCCGGCCCCTTGCTGCCGGAACGCCGGCCAGCGCGCCGGGCTTCCGCGTGCTTGAACACCGGTTGACCGGACGGCCGGAACCATCCACCCTACGCCTATTCCCGCCCGGCCGCCGAGGGCGACTCGTCGACGAAGTGCGGCGTGACGTGGTGCTCGACCGGCCAGGCGGCGCGGTATTGGTCGTGGTAGAGGCCGATGTGCTCGAAGGGGATCGGGCGGAAGCCGAAGCGGCGGTAGAGCGGCGAAGCGGGCGGAAGGCGGAAGTCGCGATGCTGCACGTCGGCAAAGCCGGGATCGGCGGTAAAGGCGACGTTGTTCAACCACTCGTTCACGCCGCGGTCGCGCACGGCGAACGCGCCGCAAGCGACCGACGCGTTCCGCCAGATGAAGTTGCGGTCGGGGTTCTCGGTCAGGTGGGCGAGGTCGGGATAGCGGGTGCTAAACGGCGGGGCGGCAATGTCGATGCCGCCGCGGCGGCCGAGGCCCTGAATCCGGTCGCCCGCAAGCTGCTCTTCCCATCGCCGCGCGCCCCAGGGCGAGAAGCTGATGGCGTACTTGCAGTCGATGAACAGGTTGTTCTCGGCGATATTGTCCTTGCCGCCGTGGATTTGGATGCCGCCGAACCGCCCGCCCGAGGCACGGTAGAAGACGTTGCCGGTCATCAGGACGCTGCTGATGAAGTCGTCCAGCCGGATGCCCGACTGGCCCGCCACGTCGTGTCCGCTGCCGATGTGGTGCCAGAAGTTGTTGCGGATGACGATTCCGCGCAGGAACGGATCGCCCCACATGTCCAGCCCCGCCTGGTCGTCGGCCTCGTAGACGACGCTGTGGATCTCGTTCCACTCGATCACGTGCTCGAAGCCCTCGACGCGCATGGCGTGGTGCGGCGAGTCGTGGAACAGGTTGTGGGCGATCCGCCCGCCGACGCCCTCGAGGACGACGGCCGGGGCGTACACGCGGTCGACGCGGGTGAAGTCGCGCACGTGGCAGTTTTCGACGAAGTGGCCGCTGGGCGTGAGCGTCTTCAACTCGCCGCCGGCAATGCGAATGCCGCCGGCGCCCAGCGTGGCCAGGTCGCAGCCGAGGATGCCGTGCCCCGAGCCGCCACGCACGACCACGGCGTTCGCGCCGAACCGGCGGAACGTGCAGCCGGCCAACAGGTTGCGCTCGCCGCCGGTCATCACCAGCCCCTCGGTGCGGCCCGTCTCGAAGCACAGGCCGCGCAAGGTCACGTGGCGAACGTTGGTCATGCGTACCAGCGGCTCGGCCAGCAGGGGAAACTCAATGATTGGATCGTCCGACTCGTCCGGCGGCCACACGTAGGCGATGCCCGAAGCGCGGTCGAGGTACCACTCGCCCGGCTCGTCCAATTCCTCCAGGACGTTGAAGTAGTAGTACGGCATGTTCTCGCGGTAGCCGTACGTGGACCGCTGCTCGATGCCGAGCAGCCGCTTTTCCGTGTCGATTTCGGCGATGCGGACCGATCGGCCGGCCCACAGGTGCCCCCAATAGCCGAACACCCAAACGTCGTCGGGCCGTTGCCATCGCTCGGGCCGGGGGTCGCGATACTCGAACGCGCCCGGTTCACCCGCGTCGTCGGTGCGGAACCGGCCGCGATGCACCGGTCCCGTCTGCACGAAGCCGTCGTTGGGCCAGCGGGCGAGCTGCATGGGCCGGCCGTCGAGGTACAGATCGACCCACGGACGTCCGGGGTAACCCGCGAACCCGTAGCCCCGCGGCACGATCTGCCCGAGGTCGTCGATGCCCGCGGCCTTCATGTCGATTTGCCGCACCTTGCCGCGCGCGGCTTCGGGGAGCCGGGCGAGC
>JAVEUP010000365.1:0-3926 GCA_034005525.1 Thermoguttaceae bacterium
CGATCTGCCATTGATTCCTTCGCGAGCCCTTACCGGCCGGCAATCCTCGTTGTCAACTATCTCACGATATTCAAATCCAGGGTCCTGGCACGGTCGTCCGGCGCGATCTCGACCGTCAGGTCGGTGGACGTGGGGTCCTGGTTTCTCGGCGGGACGTAGCTCTTTCCCTCCGCGCCGCCCAGTTCGGGAGGGATTTCCCAGCATTCGACGGTGATCTTGTACCGCCCGGGCATCAGCCCGTCGCCCCGGTCCCAGGTAGTCACCCGGAACCGGCCCCGCTGGTCGAACTTCGCCAGGGTAGGCCGGCGGGGAAAACCCTCGGCGGGCGCGTCGATCGTGAAGTACAGCGTGCCGGCCGCAGGAGGATCGGCGCCGTCGAAGGTAATGCGTCCCGAGACGGGAATCGTTGCGGGCCGGTCGCTACGGCAACCGGCGACCAGCGCCAGGCACGCCGCAAACAGAATCCATATCCGGTATTCCGAGGAAACCATCCGTGTGCCAGGCTGCTCCATGATGCCGTTGTCTCTGCCGGGACGTTAAGGTTACGCTTCCCAATCGGTCTCACTGCGGAACTTGCACGACTTCGCCGCCGGCGCGCGTGCCCAGTTCGTTGTAAAGGCGATAGTCGATGGTGTCGGAAAAGAAATGCACGCTGCCGTCGCACATCAGGAAGTGCGCGCCGCCCGGGTGGCGGCTCTTGAAACCGCAGGCAGTGTACCAGAGATTATTCCAGCCGTCGACCGACTCCTCGAACGTGTTCAGGGGGATCGTTGTGCCGTTGATGGGGAAATTGTGGTTGTACGCCCCGTTGAAGGTGCATTGGGCCGGCAGCGTCTCGCCGGCCATCATGGTATTGCTCAGGCCGTCGGTAATGGCGGAGAACTTGATGGCGCGGGTATAGCGGTCCATCACGCCGACGCCGTCCGGGCCGTAATCCGACGTATTGGCGCAGCAGAAGCTCCCCACGCCATGCGGGCAGAAGACGCAGGAGACGGCAGGGTTCGTCCCGTCGCGCGTCGGGCCCATCGAGGTGGGATACCAAAGCCCCATCGACTTGCCCGGATTCCGCGTGCCCACTTGAATGCGTCCGCCTTGCAGGGGCTCGGTGGCGGCTGGGTCGCTGGGGCAAATATAGGCGGGAATCACGGTCTGCACGGCCTTCTCGTTTCGCTCGTGCCAGATTTGCACGGTGAAGTCAAAGGCGTCGTGGACGTTCTGCTGTTCGATGTACGGCAGGATCATGGCCGCCCACGTGCCGCCGTAACCGGGTGGGAAGTTGGCGCCGTGGGGCAGGCTCCGGAGCCCCGTGTGGTAGTTGTGCAGTGCCAGCCCGATCTGCTTGAGGTTATTGCTGCACTGCATTCGCCTGGCCGCCTCCCGCGCACTCTGCACCGCCGGCAACAGCAGCGCGATCAGAATGCCGATAATGGCGATGACCACCAGGAGTTCCACCAGGGTAAACGCCTGGGATTTCTGATTTCTGATTCCTGATTGATGATTGTCGGCACCCATACGTTCCTCGGTGAGTCGACGGCGCGTTGGACTGGTTATCATTTCGAGTTCAACAATCACAAATCACAAATCACAAATCACAAATCACAAATCAACTCCTCCGCCGCACCATCATGCCGAAGGCCGCTGCGGCAAGCAGCAAAAGTCCCGTTCCAGGTTCGGGCACGACAGTGAGGATCACGGAGTTGCCGTAACTGACGTCGAACCACATCCAGCCGAGCAGCTCGCCGCCGCTGGGCACCAATACCTGCGTATTGAAGTCGCTGTCCCTGCTCCCCTCGCCTTGAAGGATGGTCCAGGAATCGCCCAGCTCCGGGCTGAACCCGAGGTTCACACGGATGGTCGCTTCGTTGGGCGAGAGCAGGCCGCCATCCATCTGTACCAGGTCGGCCAGGCCGAACGTGTCGATGTCGACGTCGAAGAACGCATTCTGGTCGAACGTCAGATTGCCGCCGTCGAGATACAGGGTGCCAACGCTCGTTCCCGGCGCGAGGCTGCCGCTGCTGTTGACGTTCACGTGGCTGCCGATGCGGCCGGTGCCGCCGAGCGTGGCGCCGGAGTTGACTGACACGGCTCCAGAACCCGTTCCTGAGCCTGCGGTATTGCTCACCAGCAGCGTGCCGGCGTTGACGACGGTGCCGCCGGTGTACGTGTTGGCGCCGGCCAGTTCCAGGGTGCCCGCGCCGGTCTTGGTGAGTGCGCCGGCGAGTCCCGGATGATTGATCACCCGCGAAAGGACGAGCAGGTCGGTTCCCCCGTTTACATTGGCCACGTTGAAGATGCCGCCGGTGTTTCTCAGGGAAACCGCCGTGGCGTTGATCGTCGACATGGAAGCGCCCCCTGTCGTCACGCCCGCGTTCAGGATGAAGTTCCCGTGTACGTTCTCGACGGTGTTGGAACTAAGCATGCCGCCGTTAAGCGTGAGTGCCCCGAGGTTGTGGGCGTTGTTGGTGGTGTTATCGGCGGTGAGCACCCCGCCGGATTCTATGACGATTGCGGGCTCGGGCGTGCCGAATGCATTGTACGCATCGGTGGCCAGCCGCACGGTGCCGCCATCGATCCGTATCGGGCCGGCGCCGAGCGCCCGGGTGGCTGCTACCTGGAGTATACCGGCCTCGACCGTCGTGCCGCCCGAGTAGGTATTGTTGGCGCCGCTGAGCGTCAATGTACCGGAACCTACCTTCGTCAGCGCAAGCACGGAAGGCGCGGCATTGGTGTTGTTGCGCAAGATGCCGCCGTAAGTGGTGTCGGAATCCAATCCACCAACTTCGATGGTGATTGTTCTGCCTACCAGATTGTTGTTCGGTTGGACGGCGCCGCCGGCGCCTGAGAGGGCTCCGATCGTCCAAGTTCCGCCGGTCGCTTCGTTAAAGGCGATCTGCAGCGCGCCGCCGTCCACTTGGACTTTGGCGCTGGCAGGACTATTTGCAGCGGTTGAGGCCAGGTACATATTTCCGGCCACGTTGTGGAATGTGCCCTCGAAACCTGAATGATCGCCGGTCATGTAGAGATAGGAGGCCGTACTGTTTTGTGCCAAGGTGCCTTTACCGGTAATATCGCCTCCAAGGTTCTGGCTATTGGCCATATTGAAGTTCAGGACGGCGTTCTCTCCGATGGTGATCGGGGCGTTGTACCTGCCGCCGCCCAACCTTCCCCCGCCGCTAAGCGTGAGCGTGCCGGCGGCGACTGTGGTGCCGCCCGTGTAGGTGTTGGACCCGGTGAGTTGCATGGTCCCCTCGCCGGTCTTGAGAAGGGGCGTGGCAAGGATGATCCTCGAAGAGACGTCGAGGTCCACACCGCTGGTGGCATCGGCTACGTTGAACGCGCCGTAGACCGCCAGGGTAGTCGCACTGATGGTAGACATCGAACTGCCGCCCACGACAAGGCCGTCCCGAAGAATGAAGTTGCCGAGCCCGTTGTCGTTCGCCGGGCCGGCCGGGCCGTTGTTGGAGGTGAGTGTCCCGCCGTTGAGCGTGAGCAGGCCGAGGTTGTGCGCGTTTTTGTCGGAGTTGTCGGCAGTGAGCGTGCCCCCGGCTTCGATGGTCACCGGCACTAGGCCGGTACCGGCCCCGAGTGCGTTGTAGTCGTCGCTGTTGAGCCGTAGGGTGCCCGCGTTGATGACAACCGGGCCTGCTCCGAGCCCGCCCCGCGAAGCGCTGCCCGCCCCTCGGCGGACTTCGAGCACCCCGCCGTTGATAATCGTGCCGCCCGTGTACGTGCTGACGCCGGGGCCGGCGAGCACCTGCGTGCTGTCACCGCTCTTGACGAGGCTCACGCCGCCGGTCCCGTCGGCGATCGTACCAGTGAACGTCGTGCTGCCGGCCGCGGCGTCGACGGTAAGCACAGCGGGCGTGCCGTGGCTGTTGGTTACCGTGCCGCCCGCGCCGCCGTGGTCGGCCAACGACGCCACGGTC
>JAVEUP010000177.1:0-16488 GCA_034005525.1 Thermoguttaceae bacterium
GCATCGAAAGGCGCAAACCCCTTGCTGTCGTATACGTGATCCGAAATATGATGGTTCATTAGCCAGGAAAAGGTCAATAAGAAACTAGAGCCAGTACTCCAGTCACAATCCTCTTCTTGCCTGGCGCCATCTTTGATTCCTCTCTCGATCTGTGTTCAGGGTCCGGTATTGATATCGGACGTTGGCGGGAGCCGCGGAACCAAGAGTTGAATGTCAAGCCCCGATTCAAGCTTTGACCCGAGCGCCCTTGTTGCCCCAGTTCTACAAACGCTTGGAATCGGGCACGTTCGAACTGCTGCGTTCCGGCGACGACGCGGCCGCCGTCCAACTCGACGCCGCGGAACTGGCCATGCTGCTCAGCGCCGTGTCGCTCGGCTCAGTGAAGCGTCGGAAACGCTACATCCGCGCCGCGTGAAGTCAGTTGCGGCACGTCCAAAGGCCGGGGCTTTTCGCAATTCGGCTGCGCGACCTGCTCGACAGCGAGGCGGCCTCGTGGACGCTGCCGAAAGACAGGTTCACCGAAGCGCTGGGCTACCTGCGGAGGCAGTGGGACGCCTTGCAGGTGTACCTGGGCGACGGCCGCTTGCCGATGGACAAGGTGCCCTGATAACGGGCATCATGACGTGTTGGCTTTAGCCGGTTCGGAAGAAAACCGCCCAAAAGGCGGGACTCCAGCCCAGCGGCCTGCACCTGGAAACGGACGAACGGAAAGGTTGACTATTTCTGCGGCGCAGCCAGGGGGTGAAAGTGGGGGGGGTGAATGTGGAAAATCGGAAAATTGCCACCCAAAAAATCGGAACCCGGTTGGAGCATGCGGATTTCACACCCTGCTTCGCACCGTGTATTGCGTATGCAGCAGGTGATGGGAACGGTCGCCGAGGGGTTGGCCGAGGAATTCCTCGTAAAGGCGCAGGACGTCGGGGTTTTCGTGCGACTTGCGGAGCCGTTTCTCCTCGTCCTCGAGATAGATGGCTGCCATGCGCTTGCTGCGGATTTCGTTGGTCGTAAACCGCGGCTGACCGCCGCCGCCGATGCAGCCGCCGGGACAGGCCATCACTTCGATGAAGTGATAGTCGGCCTCGCCGGACAAGACGCGAGCGATGACCCGCTCGGCGTTGGCCAACCCGTGGGCCACAGCCACGCGAAGCGTCACGCCGTCGAGGAACTCCCACGAGGGGGCCGGGGCTTCAATGGTCACGGCGCCTTCCTTGACGCCTTCCAGGCCCTCGATTGCCTGAACGCGGAGCCCTTCCGCCGGGAGCGGTCGGCCGGTGACCACTTCATAGGCGGTGCGCAGGGCGGCTTCCATCACGCCGCCCGTGTTGGCGAAGATGTCGGCCGCGCCGCTCGAGAGGCCGAGCGGGGCGTCCATCTCCTCGTCGGGCAGGCGGTCGAACTCGATGCCGGCCGCCCGGATCATCCGGCCCAGTTCGCGCGTGGTCAGCACGACGTCGACGTCGCGCACGCCGCTTGCGTCCATCTCGGGCCGCTGGGCCTCGAACTTCTTCGCCGTGCACGGCATGATCGATACGACGTACATGTCTTCCGGCCGCCGGCCGAGCTTCTCGGCGTAGTAGGTCTTGGCCACCGCGCCGAACATCTGTTGCGGCGACTTGCACGTCGAGAT
Organism: Thermoguttaceae bacterium; assembly: GCA_034005525.1. Taxonomy (GTDB): domain Bacteria; phylum Planctomycetota; class Planctomycetia; order Pirellulales; family Thermoguttaceae; genus PWXP01. Next base: position 1,628 of record JAVEUP010000177.1, read on the forward strand.
GTTCGGCAGCAATTCGGGATGATGGTATTCGATGTACTTGATCCAGCCGGGCGAGCAACTTGTAAACATGGGCAGGGCGACCTCCTCGCCATGCTCCAGCTTCCGGCGCAACCGGCCGAGCAGTTCACTGCCCTCTTCCATGATAGTCAGATCGGCGGCGAAGTTGGTATCGAAGACGGCATTGAAGCCCAGCCGCCTCAGCGCGGCCACCATCTTGCCGGTCACCCGCGTGCCGGGCGGATAGCCGAAGCACTCGCCAAGCGCCGCCCGAATGGCAGGAGCCGTCTGCACGATGCAATGCTTTTCGTGCGCGTCGATCGCGGCCCAGACGTCCTGAATCTGGTCCCGCTCGGTAATGGCGCCCACGGGGCACACGGCGGCGCACTGCCCGCACTGAACGCACGCCACGGCTTCGAGGTCGAGGTTGAAGGCGGGCCCGATAACGGTATCGAAGCCGCGGCTTTGCGGGAACAGGGCGCCAACGCCCTGCGTCTCGGCGCAAACGGCCACGCATCGCCGGCACTTGATGCATTTGCCCGTGTCGCGCATCAGGGCGGGCGTGGACAGGTCAACGTGCTTCTTGGTGCGCTGGCCCTGGTAGGGCACCTCGCGGATGCCCAGCTCGGCCGCCAGGGCGCTCAGTTCGCAATCCTCGTTCCGGTCGCACGTCTGGCATTCCCCGTTGTGTTCCGAAAGGAGCAGTTCAACCACCGCGCGGCGGGCTTCCCGTACGCGGCGCGTATTGGTGAACACCTTCATTCCGTCGCGTACCGGCATGGAGCAGCTTGCGGCAAGGTTCTGTGCGCCCTCCACCTCCACCACGCACACGCGGCACGCGCCGATGGCCTGAAGGCCCTCGACGTAACAGAGCGTCGGTATGCGGATCCCGGCCTGGCGGGCGGCGTCGAGCACGCTCGTCCCGTCGGGGACTTCCACCGATATATTGTTGATCGACACGTTGAGCATAGCGCAGTTCTCATTCAGTGCATGCGGAGTGTGCAGCGTGAAACAAGGAATCGCTCCCGGTCAGTCTTCGGTTGCTCCGGCAGATCGCCCGCATCGGACCGACCGCCAACCGGCGCGGGCGCGGCTTGCGCCGGCAAACCGAGCTGCGCGCCCCTGTCCCTCCCTGCATGGTCAACTCACTTCGTAGGTTCCTTCGCATTCGCGCCGGCCGTAGTCGCAGCGGAGGCAGCGTTTCGCTTGACGGATGGCAATGGCCTCCTGCCACGGTTGTTCGACCTCGTCGAAGTTGTGCCGCCGACGTTCGACCGGAATGAGCCGCAACTTCTCTCGCGAGGTTTCCACCGGCTCGGCTTCCGGATCGAAATAGGTGTCGACGGGACGCGTATCGCGCCAGAAGGCGTGATCGTCGCCGGTCAGGTACATGTCGATCCCGCGCGCGGCGCGTTCGCCGGCGGCAACGGCCTCGACCACCGACGACGGGCCGGTCACCGCATCGCCTCCGGCGAAAATCCACTTCTGCGACGTTTGCCCGGTGGCGTGGTCGACGTCGATGAACACGTTGTTGCGGCGAGCAAGTTGAACGCCGTCGGAAAGGCTCTTCAAGTCGAGCGATTGCCCGATGGCCGCGAGCACGTGATCCGCCGGGATGACAAACGCTTCGCCGACGCGCTCCGGGCGCCGCCGGCCGGAGCGGTCGAACGCGCCAAGCTGCATGGGCACGCAGCGCACCCCGGCAACCGCCTTGTTCTCGGTCACGATTTCCACCGGCGCGGTCAGCAGGCGCAACTCGACTCCTTCGGCCAGGGCCTCGTCGATTTCCTCGCGGTAGGCGGGCATCACCTCGCGGCTGCGGCGGTAGACGACCGTGACCCGGTCGGCGCCCAGGCGGAGCGCCGTGCGGGCAGCGTCGATGGCCGAATTGCCGCCGCCAATCACGACCACTTGCCGCCCCACCGGCACCGAGCCCCGCAAGTTGTAGGTTCGCAGGAACGAGAGCGCGTCGGTAATGCCGGCGGCGTTGTCACCGGTGATCCCCAGGCTCACGCCGTGCGGAGCGCCGACGCCCAGGAAGACGGCTTCACAGCCCTCGGCGCGAAGGCTGCGGAGCGTAAAGTCGGAGCCCAGCCGCATCTCGGTATGGATTTCCACGCCCAACTGCTCGATCATGCGGACCTCGCGGGCGACGATTTCGCGCGGCAGGCGGTACGCCGGAATCGCCTGGACCAGCATCCCGCCGGGCCGCGGCTCGGCCTCGTACACCTTGGGCTGGTATCCCAGGCGGGCAAGGAAGTACGCGCAGGAGAGCCCCGCCGGACCCGCGCCCACGACCACCACCGACCGCTTCGCGTTCTGCTCGTTCTCTCGCGCCGCCGGCACCTGGAAGGTCACCTCCTGGTCGGCCATGAACCGCTTGATGCCGCGAATGGACACCGGGGCGTCGATCGTCGCCCGCCGGCACTTCTCCTCGCAGGTGTGGAAACACACTCGCGAGCATACGGCTGCCAGCGGGTTGCGCTCCCGGTGGAGGCGCAGGGCCTCGGCGTAACGCCGCTCGGCCACCAGCGATACGTAGCCGGGAATGTCGACGTTGGCCGGGCAAGCGCTCGAACAGGGCGCGTTGACCAGCGACGGGCACACCCCGGCACGGCACCGGCGGTCGCGAATGTGCTCGATGTACTCGTTGCCGAAGTGCCGGATGGTCGACAGCACGGGGTTCGGGGCCGTTTGCCCGAGGCCGCAAAGCGACGTGTCCTTGATGATCTCGCCCAGTTCGATGAGCCGCTCCACGTCGGCCTCTTCGCCGCGGCCGTCGCAAATGCGTTCGAGGATTTCCAACATTCGCTTCGTTCCTACGCGGCAGGGGACGCACTTGCCGCATGATTCCTCCTGGACAAACTCGATGAAGTACCGGGCGACGTCGACCATGCACGTATCTTCGTTCATGACGATCAGGCCGCCGGAACCCATAATGGCGCCCAGCTCGGAAAGCGACTCGTAATCGAGCGGCACGTTCAGATGCTGCGGAGGAATGCATCCGCCCGAAGGCCCGCCGATTTGCGCGGCCTTGAATTGCTTTTCGTCCGGAATGCCGCCGCCGATGTCGTAGATCAGGTCGCCAAGCGACATGCCGATGGGCACCTCGACGAGGCCCGAGTTCTTGATGGCCCCGGCCAGGGCGAACACTTTCGTGCCGCGGCTGCCGTCGGTGCCGCGCGAGGCGTACCACTCGCCGCCGTTAAGGACGATGGGCGCAATGTTCGCATAGGTTTCCACGTTGTTCAGCAGCGTCGGCTTTCCCCACAAGCCGCACTGTGCGGGGAACGGCGGGCGGGGGCGCGGCTCGCCGCGGTTGCCCTCGATGGAACGGAGCAAGGCCGTCTCTTCGCCACACACGAACGCGCCGGAACCCATGCGGATTTCCAACTCGAAGTCGAAACCGGTTCCCAGAACATCCTTCCCCAACAGACCGCGCTCCCTCGCTTGCCCCAGAGCATGCGTGAGCCGCTCGACCGCCAGTGGATACTCGGCGCGGACGTAGACGTATCCTTGCGCAGCACCGATCGTATGGGCGGCAATGGCCATGCCTTCGATGATGCTGTGCGGATCGCCTTCCAGGACGCTGCGGTCCATGAACGCGCCGGGATCGCCCTCGTCGGCGTTGCACACCACGAACTTCACGTCACCGGCGGCTTCGCGGGTGAACTTCCATTTTCGCCAGGTAGGAAACCCGGCCCCTCCACGGCCCCGGAGCCCCGACGCTTTCAACTCCGCCAGCACTTGATCTGGCTGGTCGGCCGAAAGGACCTTGGCCAGCGCCTGGTAGCCGTCGCGGGCGATGTAGTCCTCGATGCGCCGCGGATCGATCTGCCCGCAGTTGCGCAGCACAATCTTCGTTTGCCGCTTGAAGAAGTCCATGTCGCCGGCATGGGGGACGCTGCGGCCGTCGGGCCGGCGGTGGGTGAGCCGGTTGACCATCTTGCCCTTGCCGAGGTGCTCCGACACGAGATCGGCGGCGTCTTCCGGCTGCACCTGTTCGTAGAACACGTCGCCAATCACCAGCACCGGGCCGCCGGAGCAGGGCCCCATGCAGCCGGTTTCGACGATCTCGACCTGTCGGTCGAGCCCGTGGGCGGCCAGTTCCTGCTCGATCGCCTCGCGTACGCGCTGGGCGCCGGAAGCGATACAACTTGCCCCCATGCAAAGACGAACCAGCTTGCGCCCTTCGGCTGGCAGATCCGTTTGTCGGGCTCTGAGCGCATCGCACAGTTGGCCGAGGGCGTTAACGTTGGCGATCCGTTTGTTGCAGTCCATTTATCCGTTGCCTCCACTCTTGGCCGCGGCCTCCTTGTTGCGATACTCGTCGAGAATCCGCCCGATGCGTGCCGGCCGGACGCGTTGGTGAACGTCGTCGTCGATCATGATTACCGGCGCCAGGCCGCACGCGCCGAAGCACCGGCCGACGTCGAGAGAGAACTGCCGATCGGCCGTCGTTTCGCCCACCTCGATCCGCAACGAGTCCTTCAGGGCGGCCAGAACCTCCTTGCCCCCCCGGACGTAGCATGCCGTGCCCAGGCATACCTGGATCAGGTGTTTCCCGCGCGGGACGGTCGAGAAGTACGAATAGAAGCCCACCACTCCGGCTACCTCACTGTACGGTTTCCTCAACACCGTGGCAACCTTTTTCAGTGCCGCCTCCGGAAGATAGCCGAACATGCGCTGGGCGATCTGGAGAACGGGAATCAGCGCCCCCGGCTGACCGGCGTACTCCTGAAGCACGTCCTCGAATTGCGAAAAACGCTCCTGCTCGGATGCTTCCTGGCAGGCCGTGCAAGGTTTCGTGGTCATTACAGAATCCTCGGTTCGGGCAATATCTTGCGGAAGCTGAAGAATACCGAGTCTGCCGGCAACTTCAATCCCCAGCCCGCACACGACCCCGGTGGTTTCCCGCTGCGCGGCTCAGGCCAAGTCGCGATCCTCGAACAGCAGCAAGGCCAGAAACATTGCCAAGGCACTGTACAGCAGGCAGTAGACACCGGCAATCCCCACATAGCTCAACGGCACCTCGCTCCCAGTCGAAATAGCAGCGTAGATGTTGAAGTGGTCAAGCATCGGCAGGATCGTGCCCGCAAGATCGGCAATGAAGGGTACGATGGGGAACTGGCCCACGGCGGAACTCGCCAGAAGCGGGGTCAGGTGACCCAGTACGTAAATCGACGCACAGATGATCAGGTTGGGCATCATGGGCAACCGCGCTGCAATGGCGACGCTGATAGCCGCTAAGACGACCGTTTCCATGAACGCCAACGCAATACCAGGGGCAATTTGAACCATTTCCTCGGCACATTGCGTCCAGGTCGGATCGGGATTGGCCGTTTCGCGGGCATCGTACACGACCTTGTAGGAGACCGTAGCCAGAAAAATCGCCCCGAAAACGATGAATAGGATCGCCACGGCGCCCACGATGCCCAGGAACTTGCCCAGGATGAACTGGCGCCGTCCCACCGGCTTTGACAGGAGTGTCAAAGCCGTTCGGCCCTCGATCTCGTCCGAGACCGACACGCTGGCCGTCCACACTGCCAGCGCGATCGACAGCAGCATGATGACCGTCAGACTACCGTCCTTGAGCATCTTCACGTCTTCGCCGAACGTGTTGTACGGTACGAACGGAAAGAGCAATAACGCCACGACGCCGACCACAAGCACCACGAAAAAGAGGGGTTGCGACATCGCCTCCTTCGCCGTGGTCCGGGCAATGGCGGCGGTCTTCGGGAAGATTAGCCTCAGGAGCCAATAGCATGCCACGAGCGCGATAACGGCGATCACTGCCCCAACAACCACCCATGGAAGCGGTCGCAGCCAAACCATTAAATTCGCCAATGGCGGTTGTGGAAAAACGGGCGACAACATTGTTCCTTCCTGTACAGTGCCTGACAATGCACATAGTACGCCGGCAGGGGGCCGGCGGTTCAATTACCCTGCTTGTGGCGAAAGATACAGCCCGCCAACAATCGCTGGCCTTCGCGCGTGAATCATTCGGCTAGTTGACGCTGGGGTCGGGGGGGACCCGCGTAATGTGGAGCATTTCCGGCAGCGGCTTACGGCCGCGTTTGACGAGCCGTGCCCAAAGGTCCTCACCGTCGTGGAAGACATCGTTCACAGTAGCAGGCACGGTAAGCCAGCCACCCAGCTTCAATTCGCCCTCAAGCTGTCCCGGCCCCCACCCGGCATGGCCTACAAATACCTTGTAGGACAGGTCGGTACGGAGTACCAGTTGGTCCAGGTGGTCCTTTCTGGCAGCGAAGAACACTCCTTCGAGAACCTCCAACTCCGCCAGGTCGGGTATCGAGTGAATCGCCATGATGGGCCCCGGAACCGGACCGCCCAGGTATACCGGGCCGCTGCCATTGCACGGTTCCTCACCGACGTCGGCCCACAATTGCCGAAGCTCTTTGCTCGTCGGCCGGTTCAAGATCAGCCCGAGGGCGCCCTGCTCGTTGTGCTGGACCATCAGCACGACCGAACGAACGAAGTTCGGATCGAGCAGTTCCGGTGCCGCGACCAGCAAATGCCCTTCCAGCGAGTCCATAGCGAAACACCTGAAACGTCTATCTCGGAGGCAAATCTCACCTCTCTGTATTTCAACCCAAAACCGCCGCGCAGGCAAGCCCCTGCTAATGTCGGCACCGCTTCGGATCCGGCTCGTGCCCGGCCGAGCAACAGTCGGGTCGGCCGCAGTCGCCAGGATGCCCGGGCCCTTTTCCGCCCTGGCATCCGACGCGCAGGCCCCTACGCCCGCACAGAATCCCGACACCCAGCCCGAGGGCGGCCAGGGCAAATGCGGCCAGGGTGGCAATGAACTCTTGCACAGGGATGATCCTCCGATTGGCGGCTGCCCTCAGGCCGTTGCATATATGCAGGGTGAGTCGGTGGGTGACTAATCCGGGCCGCGTTAATCACGCGGGAGGCAGGCCGCTTCAAACTCCGGGGTCATGCGTTCTTCAAAACCCGCGTCCGTGCCGACAATAAACAGGACCGCCAGGTTCTGCTCCACCGCGAGGCGGTAGCCGTCTTCCGGTCCCAACACCATCAGCCCGGTGGCCAACGCGTCGGCCCGGGCACACGACGGGTCCAATACCGATACGGAAGCCAGCCTATGTTCGATCGGTCGGCCCGTACGGGGGTCGATAATGTGGGATCGCCGTCTGCCCCCCTGCACGAAGTAGTTCCGGTAGTCGCCTGAGGTCGCCAACGCCGTATCGGCAAGGTTCACTACCCGCTGAATGCTCCGTACACCGGGCAGGGGGGCTTCGATGCCGATTCGCCACGGTTCTCCCTCCGGATTAGTGCCCTGCGCCCGTACATCGCCGCCGATATCGACCAGGAAGTTTGCGATCCCTGCACTCCGGAGCATCACCGCAATCTGGTCCACTGCATAACCTTTGGCCACGCCCGAAAGGTTGATTTGCACCTCAGGCATGGTCTTCCGGACGGTCGGTGGATCGAGCTGATACTCGATCTTATCCACGCCCACGGAGGTCTTGGCCACGGCAATCTGCTCCTCGGTGGGCACACGGTCGGGCGCGCCTTGGCCGGGGCCGAAGCCCCATAGGCTGACAAGCGGTGCACAAGTAACGTCGAACGCACCATCGGTGAGCAGGCCCACCAGGGAAGCTTCGGCAACCACTTCAGCAATCTCCTCGGACAGGTTCATCCATTGGACGCTTTGATTATCGTTCAAGCATGAGACATCGGAGCCGAGGTCGTAGGCGGAAAGGAGTCCCTCCAGTTCGCCAAGTCGCTCTTCAACGACCCGGCGCAGTTGCACCGCGATATCCCCGTCCGGCGGGTCGACGATCTTCACGATGAATTGTGTACCCATCGTCTTGCCGGACCAGGCCAAGAGCCTGTTATCCTCTTGCTCTGGTCGGGCACATCCGGCCAGCAACACGGCAGCGTGGATTAGTACGATGACGAACCGCATAATGGCTCCTTTGGGCCGGCGCGCGGTCGGAGGAGTGCCGGAGCACGAACGGGCTTGTAGTTGGAGTTCACGCTTCAGCGTGCTGAATTTGGTCCACGCTTTATCCGCACGCTAAAGCGTGAACTCCAACAGCCCGACTACTGGCCTCCACAAGCCCGTTCCTGCACCCGAAGAGTGCGGAAAAGCTGAAAGGGCTGTTTCCTGCCGCGGGCGACTATATGCCGAAATCGTCGAAAGCGATATTCTCCTCTTCTACGCCCAGGTTGTCCAGGAGGTTCAGGACGGCTTGGTTCATCAGGGGGGGGCCGCAGAAATAGTATTCCACGTCTTCCGGAGCGGGGTGATCCCTCAGGTAATCCTCATACAATACTTGGTGGACAAAACCGGTCGGGCCGTTCCAATTGTCCTCGGGTAATGGCTCCGAAAGGGCCAGGTGCCAGTGGAAATTTGGGTTCTCTGCGGCCAGCCGCTCGAACTCATCGGTGTAGAACGCTTCGCGCAGGCTCCTCGCGCCGTACCAATACGACACCTTGCGCTGGGAGTGGTGGCGTTTGAACAGCTCGAACAAGTGCGAGCGGAGCGGCGCCATGCCTGCACCGCCGCCAATGTAGACCATCTCGGCGTCGGTATCCTTGATGAAGAACTGCCCATACGGCCCGGAGATGGTCACCTTGTCGCCCGGCTTGAGGCTGAAGATATATGCCGACATCTTGCCGGGAGGAGCGTCGGGAACCTCCGATGGAGGAGTGGCAACCCGTACGTTCAGGATGATGACGCCCTTCTCGCCCGGGTAGTTGGCCATCGAGTACGCCCGCGACACGGGCTCCGTGACCTTCGACTTGTACCGCCACACGTCGTATTTGTCCCAATCGTCCCGGAAACGCTCGTCGATGTCGAAGTCGCGGAAGTCGACTTCATGCGGCGGGCATACGATTTGAATGTACCCTCCTGCCTTGAATTCAACCTCCTCGCCGGGCGGCAGTTCCAGGATCAACTCCTTGATGAACGTGGCCACGTTCCGATTCGACCGGACCGTGCACTCCCACTGCTTGATCTCGAATATCTCAGGAGGAATCTCGATCTCGAGGTCTTGCTTGACTGCCACCTGGCAGCTCAGCCGGACCCCCTCGCGGATCTCGCGACGGCTGAGGAAATTGCGTTCCGTGGCCAGTACGTCGCCGCCCCCCTTGCGCACCGTGACGCGGCATTCGGCGCAGGTTCCTTGCCCTCCGCACGCCGAGGGGACGAAGATGTGGTTATCCGCCAGGACGGCCAGCAGCTTCCCGCCGGTGGGCACCTGCAGCGATTTGTCGGGGTTGTCATTGATCTCGATGCGAACCTCGCCCAAAGGAACCAGCCAGCGGCGCGCAACCAGCACGATGGCCACCAGGGCCAGCACAATCACCGAGAACGCGACGACGCCAATGACTATTTCGACAACCAAGAAATCATCCTCTACAGCCTGATTCCGGAAAACGACATGAACGCCAGGGCCATGAGGCCGGTAATGATGAACGTCATTCCCAACCCGCGGAGCCCCGCGGGAATGTCGTTGTACTTCAGTTTCTCGCGGATGGCCGCCAGGGCCACGATGGCCAGCGCCCAGCCGACCCCGGTGCCCAACCCGAAGGTTACACTCTCAACGAAAGTATACTCGCGCTGCACCATGAAGAGCGATCCGCCAAGGATGGCGCAGTTCACGGTAATCAGCGGCAGGAAAATGCCCAGGGCGTTGTACAGGGCCGGCACGTACTTATCCAGCGCCATTTCCAGGATTTGCACGATGGCGGCAATCACGCCGATGTAGCTGATCAGGCTCAGGAACGTCAGGTCGAGCGCGGGAAAGCCAAGCCAGCCGAGCGCGCCCTCCTTGAGAACGAACTGGTAAATCAGGTTGTTCGCCGGCACCGTGATGCTCTGCACCACCACAACGGCAATACCCAAGCCGACGGCCGTCTCCACTCGCCGCGACACCGCGAGAAAGGTGCACATACCCAGGAAGAATGCAAGCGCCAGGTTCTCGATGAACACGGCGGTCAGGAAGATGCTAAGGTAATGCTCGAACATGGGTACACTTTCCATACTGTGTCAAGACGCGGCAGCCGAACGGTACAGACTCCGCTGGCGGTCACTCCTCTTCTACCTGCTCCGGTTTCCAGGTTCTCAGGAGCCAGATCAGCAATCCTATGATGAAAAACGCGCTGGGCGCCAGGAGCATCAGTCCGTTCGGTTCGTACCAGCCGCCGTCGGCAAGCAGCGGCAGGATTTGGTATCCGAGCAGCGAACCCGAGCCGAACAACTCGCGCACGGTGCCGACGACGAGCAGGACGACGCTGTAGCCGATCCCGTTGCCCAGCCCGTCCAGGAAACTCAGCGGCACGCCGTTCTTCATGGCGAATCCCTCGGCGCGGCCCATGATGATGCAGTTCGTGATGATCAGCCCCACGAAGACCGAAAGCTGCCGGCTGATGTCGTAGGCGTAGGCCTTCAGGAACTGGTCCACGACGATCACCAGCGAGGCGATAATCGTCATTTGGACCACCATGCGGATGCTCGACGGCACAAGACTCCGAATGGCCGCTATGGCCATGTTCGAGCACGTGAGCACGAAGATCACGGCCAGGCACATCGTGATGGTCGTTTCCAGCTTCGTGGTGACCGCCAGCGCGGAGCAGATGCCCAGCACCTGCGCCATGATGGCGTTATTGTCGAAGATCGGTTCCAGGAGGACCGTGCCGGGTTTTGTCATGGGTGAACCTGCTTGCGCATATTGTCCAGCAACGGGCCGTATCCCTGCTCGCCGAGCCAGAACCGTACAAGGTTATTCACCCCCCGCGCGGTGAAGGTCGCGCCGGAGAGCCCATCGACCTTGTATTCCGCGTCGGGGGTCTGCGGTGTAACCTGCCCCTTGATGACCTCGATCCGGACGTTGCCTTGGGAGTCGAATGCTTGCTTGCCCGCCCACTGGGCCCGCCAACGGGGATTGTCCACCTCGCCGCCCAGTCCCGGCGTTTCGCCATGTTCGTAGAACAGGAGGCTTTCGATGGTGTTCAGGTCGGAACCCAGGGCAATGAGCCCGTGCATCATGGCCCAAAGGCCCATCCCGCGGACCGGCAGAATCAGCCGCTGAAGCTCTCCGTCGCGCTCGAGCAGATAGACATCCTTCACGTCGTCCCGCCGCCGTATTCCGGCGATATCCTCGCTGCCGGAGAGTACGGTGCCCTCATCCGCCTCGGCGCTGCGGCCGGCATCGACGAACTCGCCGGTGCGCAGGTCGACCTTTCGTGTTTCGACTTGCTGGAATAGGGCTTCCACGTCAATACGTTCCCCAGGCGCCGCCAGGCCGGCGGCCACGAGAATGTTCCGGCGCTCTTCCAACTCAGCATTGCGCTGCTGGATGGGCCGGAGCGTGACGGCCGCCGTCGAGACGACCAGCGAGCAGACAACGCATACGCCGGCGGCCACCAGCATCGTGTTGGCGATCGAGTCTTTACGCATGCCGCAGCGCCCTCCGCCGAATGGTTGCCCGCACCACGTAATAGTCGATCAGCGGGGCAAAGGTGTTTCCAAGGAGAATGGCCAGCATCACGCCTTCCGGAAACGCGGGATTGACCACGCGGACCGTAATGACCATCACGCCCACGAGCGCGCCGTAGATGTACTGCCCAGCGAAAGTCATGGCACTGCTGACCGGGTCGGTTGCCATGAACACGGTTCCGAATGCGAACCCGCCGAGCACGAGGTGCCAGTGCGGCGGCATGCTGAACATGACGTTCGTTTCGCTTCCCACGCCCCACAGCAGCGACGCCATGCACAGCGCTCCGGCGAGCATGCTCAGCATCACGCGCCACGAGGCAACTCGCGTGATGACCAGAACGGCTGCGCCGATCAGGCAAGCCAGGGTCGACGTTTCGCCCATGGAGCCCCGGATGGTTCCTAAAAAGGCCTCCATATACGTTATGTCGAGCGCCTGCATGCCCCCGGCGGCTGCATTGGCCAAGGGCGTGGCGCCGCTGAGACCGTCGACCGCCACCCACACCTCATCGAGGGAGAACGACGCGGGGTAAGCAAAGAAAAGGAAGGCGCGGCCGGTCAGCGCGGGATTCAGGAAATTGTACCCGACACCGCCGAAGATTTCTTTTCCGATCACTACCCCGAAGCTAATGCCGGCGGCCACCTGCCACAGGGGAATGGTTGGCGGGAGCGCGAGTGGGAACAACAGGCTTGTCACCAGGAACCCTTCATTGATGTCGTGCCGGCGGACCACGGCGAACAGCCCTTCCCAGAGTCCTCCAACAGACACACTGACGATGTACACCGGAACGAAGTACAATGCGCCGTGGATCAGGTTTGCCCAAAGGCACGCGGGATCGTATCCGGAGCCCAGGGCGTCAATAACCGCCCCACGCCATCCGGACGTCGCCGAAAGCCCAGCGACTGCCATCGCGCGGTTCGCCTGGAGGCCCGTGTTGAAGATCGCCATGAACCCGCAGGGGAAGAGTGCCAGCGCCACGGTGATCATCATTCGCTTGAAATCGACCGCGTCGCGCACGTGCACGGGCTCGGAGGTGTTATTCGCAGGCGTGTAGAGGAAGGTATCGACGGCGTCGAAGAGGGGATACAGCACGCTGAGCCGCCCGCCCTCCTCAAAGGTGGGCGCCACGCGATCGAGGACCTTGCGGAGCAGTCTCATGGGGCCGCTTACCCTTCCTTCTCAATAGTCGTCAGGCTGCGCCGCAGCATGGGTGCGAAATCGTTCTTGCCGGGACACACGTAGGTACACAGAGCCAGGTCCTCCTCGTCCAACTCCAGCGCCCCGAGCGCTTCGGCCCGGTCGATATCGCCGACGGCCAGTGCCCGCAGAAGGAAAAGGGCAACTGTGTCCAGTGGCATGACTCGCTCGTAGACTCCCACCGGGAAGATCGCCCGCCGGCTTCCCTGGAGCGATGCCGTCAGGGGCAAACGGCGGCCGGGCAACAGCTTGGATGCCACGAGGTTCAGAATCGAGTGCCTGTTCCAACCCGGTTGGAGCCAGCCCAGGAACCGCCGCTCGGCATCTTCCGCCAAGACGGTTGCTTGAAGGTGATATCGTCCGAGAAAATCGAGCGGCGGGCGCACGGTTCGGCCGCCGAACACGGAGCCCGAAACGACGCGGCTCCCGGCCCCTTCCACCTCGCCTTCGAGCAGTTCGGTCAGGTTGGCCCCGACCCGGGTGCGGACAAGCCGGGGTTCACGCGCTCGCGGCCCGCCGATGGCAATCACGCGGCGATGGTCCAACCTGCCGGAGAGGAACAGGGCACCGACGGCCATGACGTCCTGATAGTTCAGATACCAGACCGCCTTGTGCCGGCCGACCGGGGCTAGGAAGTGGATGTGCGTTCCCGGCAGGCCGGCCGGATGCGGGCCCTCGAACTCCACCTGCTCGATTCCGGTCAGGTCGGCGCCGGGAATCGATGCTCCCGGCGACTTGCACACATACACCCTCTCCCCCCCCAATTGCCCCAGCACCATGAGCCCGGCAACGAAGTCGTCGGGCCGCTCGGCGATGATCACCTCGGGCGATGCCGCCAGCGGGTGGGTGTCGACGGCGGTCACGAACACGGCATTCGGCGTCGATTCCGGCGCAGGTACCTTGCTGAATGGCCGCGTCCGCAAAGCGGTCCACAGACCCGACTTCAGAAGGGTTTTCCGTACCGCCTCCGGGCCGAGCCGTTCGAGTTGACTACCGGATCGTGGCGAGAACGTTTCGCAGGCGTCGCCGGCCAACTCGATAACGACCGACTCAAGAACCCGCCTTGCCCCCCGGTTGATCGCGACCACGCGCCCGGCCCCCGGTGCCGTGTACAGGACCCCCGGCGTCTTCTTATCCTCGAGGAGTACCTGCCCCTCGCGAACCGCATCGCCCTCGGCCACGACCATCGTCGGGCGCATGCCCACATAGTCGGGCCCCAGCACGGCAACGTGCCTGATGAGCCGCCCGTCGCCGATTTCCTGGCGGGGCTGGCCGGCAATAGGCAGATTCAAGCCCTTGCCAATTCGGATTCTCTTGCAGTTGGCTGTATCCATAAAGCCGTCAGTGCGCCACGGTGCCTCATTCGACCGGGGAGATCAGGGCATTGGGACCAGGGCGGTATTCCTTGAAGCACCCGCACCTTCGACCTGAATCGCCTCATTTCTCAATGGTCGTACCACGCGAGCATTCTAGCCAGTAGCCCCCCAACTGACAAGTCCCCAACCGGCGTGGTGTGCAGAATAGCCGGGCATGGCTTGCGTAGTCCTGCCAAGGATTTGCGCGGCCTCACCCTACATGAATAATCCCGGCCAGAGTGTAAAATGGGCTATTCCGTTTCTGGGGGCAGATTATTGGGAAAGAGGTGTAGGGTGGGTGGTTCCGGATGTTTCAGCATCCGGGTTCACCCACGCGTCAGAAAATCCTGCACCCAGAAACGGAAGAGCCGTAAAATGTGGGCATGGTGCTGACCGATCCTCAACCGGCGGCAGAGTGGGCTGCCAACCGCCCGCTCTGCCCGACTGGCTCGCCGCCGGGGGGGGGCGGGCACATTTTCGCATCCACTCCACTCCAGAGCACGAGACCCCTTCCATGACTGAGCCATCTCCCGACCGGCAGCAGATTCTTGAAGATATGGCCGCATTCATGCCCGCCTGCGTGATTGGCGCCGCGGCGGAGTTGGACGTGTGGTCGATTGTCGGCGACCAGAGCGTGACTGCCAGCGACGTTGCCCAGCGGCTGAAGGCCGACCTTCGTGCAACCACCATGCTCTTGGATGCGTTGGCCGCGCTGGGTTGGCTTGAAAACTGCACTTTCTGAGAAAATGTTCGTAATTGGTATTTACTGAAAAAGGCTCTTCCATCAAGCTGCTGTTACAAAGCAGACAGCAAGATAGGAGAGCCA
>JAVEUP010000178.1:0-16474 GCA_034005525.1 Thermoguttaceae bacterium
CTTGGCTCTCCTATCTTGCTGTCTGCTTTGCAACAACAGCTTGATGGAAGAGCCTTTTTCAGTAAATACCAATTACGAACGTTTTCTCAGAAAGTGCAGTGATTGTTACAAGCCACTCATATCGACTGGCAGGCCGGAGTCGCGCACGCCCAGGCGGCGGTGGATTTCGAGGTCGATCGAGTAAGACAACCGATGCACGGAACCGTCGCAGTACGCAATGTTCCATCCACCCGGGTGGGCGCTGCCAAAATTCACGTACAGGTAAACACCCGACCGATCCTGGCGCGGCGGATAAGAGATGCTGTCGGTGAGCGACGTCCAGCGGTGCCTGTCGTGGTCGTACCCGGAGTTCCAGCCTTGGTCGTCGGCCCCGCATGTGCCGGACGCATAGCACTCCGGCTGCAGGTATCGCTCGCCGACCATGTACGTGTTGCTGGATCCGTCGCGAACCTGGGCCATGGCAACCTCGCTGCGGACGAAGCTGATGCCGTTGGAGACCGTCGCGCACGCGGCCCAGCTATACGAGGTGTCTCCCTGGCTCAAGGTGCCGGGCCCCGCGTCGATTCCCGTCCCGTAGTACTGATCGCCCGAACTGGCAGCATAGTCGAGGCGTCCGAAGACGTTGGGCACGTCGGAGTTGTTGTAGGTGACCGAGTTCGGATTCGGGTACGCCATGGCTCGGCGCCGTGAGGGGCAGTGGTAGAACGATAGCGGCGTCTCGCTGACGATTTTGACCGCCGCCTTCTTCTCAGCTTCCGACTTCCCCACGCCAAGTTGATGCAGGGCTTCCTGTTCCATGTACGGGAGGATGTTGTACGCCCAGCCGCCGGGCTGACGGTGGTTGAAACCGCGGTCCGGATCGCCGCCCCAGCGCCAGCCCCAGCCCCCGGTGGGGAAGAACCCATGGACGGACTCGTGCTGCAGCATGGCCAGGCTGATCTGCTTGAGGTGATTGGCACATTGCATCTGCCGCGCCACCTCGCGCGCAGACTGAACGGCCGGCAGCAACAGCGCAATCAGGATGCCGATGATCGTGATGACGACCAGGAGTTCCACAAGTGTAAAGCCCCGACGAATGCCCGATTCCATGGTCAACCTCCGTTTGTGGAAACGTAGGTTTTCAAACCTGCGCCGCCCTGGTGCGAGCCTTCCTTCGACCGCCCATTAGCAGCAACCCCAGCACGCCCGAGAAAACAAGTGCCGCCGTTCCCGGCTCCGGAATGGGCGCCACCGCCAGCCAACTGGTGCCGATGCGGAAATCGTCCCACAGCACGGTGTTATGGGCGTAGCCTGGGTCTGGTCGAACCCAATGATTCAACCAGACTTGGTCCGCGATTCGCAACACGCCGGTGTTGGCCTCGTAGGCGCCTTTGATGGCGCTGGGTTCGCCCCAAAGCGGGTCCAGCCAAAGGGTCATCCGCTCGTTGACGCCTCCATCGACGTTAAACTCCAGCTTGCCCACCAGCAGATGCCACTGATCGGCTTCCACCGGCCCGAGCAACATATTGCTTGAGTAGGGACCAATCCGGGCGATGGCCTGACCGTCCTGGATCCCGAAAGCGATTTCGTTGGTTGACGGAGCGTTTGACGTCAGGTTGATTCTCGCCCGCGCCGCCTCGGGATCCTCGGCGTTGAGCCGAACCGAAAAATAGAGCGTCGTTCCATCCTCGACGCCGCTGGTATCGAGTGTGCGAGTCAAGGAAGTGCCGCCAGCCGTGGAACTGGTCCGGGCGACATTGGGGAACGGATCATCGTGCCCGGTGATCGTCCCCGACCCGCTCCAGGCGCCCGTCCATGACCCAAGCGGGCTGTCCTCGCCGCCGCGGTAGTTCCTTCCGGTTGCGGAGGGTGAAACCCAGCGGTTGTAGGTGAAGTCCTCGGCCACTATGAGATTTGGCTCGACCGACACTGCGGGCGACAAGTCGGTGTTCAGGCCGTACTTGTTCGTTAGGTATCGTCCCACCTCCGCTACCTGGCTGTCGGTCAGCGGCGTATCGTAGATGATGATCTCGGCGATGGCCCCGTCGAACGCGCCGTGGTTCACGCGAAATCCGCCAATCGTCAAGTCGCTGGCGGAAAAAGTGACCCCCGAGCGGACATGGACGGGCACGTCATTCACTCCGATCTGGATGTTGTTGTCCATGCGGTACGTGAGTATTTGGAACTGGCCGGCCGTCGGGCTGGGCGTGTCCAGCGTGGCGTTTCCCCCCGACCACATGTTGGCCTTTCCGTCAACGAAGCGGAATTGGCCGTCGGCAAAATGCGTGAAGAACCGCTGTGTATCACCGGCGGGAAGATTCACCGGGTTGACGACGAAGAAAGCGGTCATGGTCGAGTTGAGTTGCAGATGATTCGGTGTACCGACGAGAAGGTTCAGGTTATCTCCCCGGCTCTGCGAGCGGTTGCACACGAAGGTGAGCGTGGGATTTCCGGTAACAGGGTCGACGGCCAACGCGGGTTTCCAGTCGTCGTCCGCTTGCGTGAAGTTGTGGTTGTTTCCCGATTGGTCGGTCCACTGCGATACCAGGCCGCCGCTATCGGTAACGCCCTGGCCGGCGTGAAGCCACAAGGCCAGTGGCGCCGCCACGTCGCCCGGTTCGACAATGGCAGCGTCCACGAAGAGCGTTGCTCCAAAGAGCAACCCAGCCACCAAACCGGCAACAATCAACTGCAACACGAATCTCTTACACATTGCACGTTCTCCTTAAGAACAAGGGTTCTGATTTCGAAATCGCCGCGTAAGCAACGCAGCCAGGCCAATGAGCGCCATCAGCAGGGTGCCCGGCTCGGGGATGAAGCCGATGGCCAGGCCGGTGTCGGTTTGAAGGATGGTGAAGTGGCCCGTTCCCATCACGTTATGTTCCATGAAGTCGCTCGCATCGAGCACGAACAACCCGGGATCGAACTCGCCCAGCAGGGTGTCGTACGTGACGAACTCCCACGTGTAGGGCACGGTGGGGTTGAAGTCCGTAATCGGGCCCGGCGACTCGCCCGCCAGCGAAAGAATGTCGATCCGGAACGAACCTGCGGTCAGGCCGCTGATATCCAGGGTGCCCGCGCCGTAGACGTTACTGACGGCCAGCAGGTCCCAGCCGGAAGGTCCGCCGGCGTCACCTGCGGCGTTGTTGATCTCGAACTGGAACGCCCCGCCGGGGTTCCAGACGGCGTCGCCGACGGTCTGCTGGCCCACGCTGGCGCCCGGCGAGTGGGCGCCGCCCGCGTCGATGCTGACCGTCGCGGCGATGATGCCCATGCCGCCCAGCGTGCCGCCGTCGCGCACCGTGTACAGTCCGCCGCCGGTGTGCGTGCCGTTAACCAGCAGCGTGCCGCCGGTAACCGTCGTGGTGCCGCTGTAGGTGTTGTCGCCGGTTAGGGTGAGCGAGCCGGAACCGCTATGGGCCAGCGCCAGGGATTTACCCCACGGCCCGTCGGCCAGGGTGCCGCTGAACTCGGTGGCGGCGCCGCCGGCGATGGTCAAGGTTGCCGCGAAGGGGCCGCCGTTGGTAATCACGCCGCCGCTTCCGCCATGGTCGGCCAGCGAGGCTACCGTCTGGCTGATGCCGCCGAGGCTTAGCGCAGCGCCGCCGGCGATGCGCAGGTCGGTGTCGGCAGGCAGGACGTTTTCCGGCAGGGCGCCGGTCAGCCACTTCGCCTGGAGGTAGGCCTCGACGGCCTGGCGTTCCACCGTGGTGAGGGCGCGGTCGAAAATGACGATTTCGCCCAAATCGCCGTGGAACCATTGGCTGCCATGTCCGCTGCCGACGCGGCCGTTATCGGCGGTAAGCATCGGCGTGGTGTTGGCTCGCGTACCCAGCAGCAGTCCGTTCCGGTGAATGGTGGTCTGGCCGACGCCCAGGTCGAGCATATTCGTCCATACCGTGAACTCCTGCGTTCCACTATAGCCGGCGACGTTCACCGTGAGGTCGTTGCCGTGCTGGGCCAGTGTGTACTGAGTGTCGGTGCGGTATCCAACGTGCAGCCCCTGGTTGGTCGCGCCCGGGGTGGTTCCCAGGTAGTAACGATTGCCGTCAGCCGTGCGGCCCTCGACGGCGAAGATCGTGTATTCGCTGCCGGCCATGAAGGAAAGGTCGACGCCGAGAATCTGGTTGGTTCCATTGAAGCCGACCACCGTCAGATCGTGGGCCAGCGGATTGGCGGAAGCCGCCGGCCGGGTGCTTCCGGCCGCCGCCGCGTGGCGGTCGTTGCCGGAACGGTCGGCCCATTGGACGACCGTGCCGCCGTCGAGGGTCAGGCTGGAGCCGGTCGAAGCGTCAAGCCAGAGCGCGGCGCCGGCTACCGGCCCGGCCTCCAGGTTGAGTGCGCCGCCCTCGACGATCGTGGCGCCGGAGTAGGTATGCTGGCCACCCAGGGCCAGCGTGCCTCCGCCGCTCTTGACCACCGATCCCTCGCCGCCAATGGCGATCTGGCCGGCCAGGCCGACATCTTGCCGGTTGCCGGTGCCGACGTGGAACTCCACCGCGGCGTTGTTGCTCAGCGTCATGGCCGTGGGCCCGGGCTGGTTGTTGCCGAAGTTCAGCGCGTCTTCGAAGACGAGCCGGCCGCCGCTTACGGTTGTGTCGCCGCGATACCGGATGCCGCCGCCGGCGAGGGTTTGCGTGCCGGTCCCTTCCTTGGTGAACGACAGCGCCCGGTTCGGTTGATCGAGGATATTGCCGCTGAACCGGTCGTCGCCGTTGCCGCCTCCGGTGGTGAAGATTGCCGGGGCGCCGCTGGTGTTTCGCAGCGTCCCGCTGCCGCCGTTGTAGTCGGCCAGCGAGGCTACCGTCTGGCTGATGCCGTTCAGCTCGAGCGCAGCGCCGCCGGCGATGCGCAGGTTGGTTCCGGCGGGAAGGACCTGCGGGAGGCCCGTCAGCCACTTCGCCTGCAAATAGGCCTCCACAGCTTGGCGTTCCGCAGCGCCGAGGGCGCGGTCGAAGATCAGAATCTCCCCGAGATCGCCGTTGAACCACTGGGTACCCGTGCCGGTGCCCACGCGGCCGTTGTCGGTGCCCACCAGCGGGCTTGTCGTGCTCCTGAAACCCTGCAAGTCGCCGTTGAGGTGAATCGACTGGCCGCCCGCACCCAGGTCGAGCATGTTGGTCCACACCCGGAATTCCTGGCCATCGAACGCGGGCACCGGGATGTTGAGGTCGTTGCTGTACTGCGCCAGCGTGTAGGTGGTGCTGTCTCGGTAGCCGATGTGCAACGCCTGATTGGCCGAACTGGCGGTATACGTGCCCAGGTAATAGTGGTTGCCGGCGCCGGTGCGGCCCTCGACCGCAAAGATGGTATACTCGCTCCCGGCCAGGAAGGACAGGTCGACGGCCATGGAGTTGCTCGAACCGAACCGGAGCACGCCGCGGTCGAGGGCGAGCGGGTTGCTGGTGGCCAGGGGGCCGGTGCCGACGGCCGTCGCGTGGCGGTCATTTCCAGAGCGGTCGTCCCACTGCGCGGCCCTGCCGCCGGCCAGCGTGAGGGTGGAATCGGCCGAGGCGTCGAGCCACAACGCGGCGCCCGCCGGCGCTCCGGCCTCCAGGCTGAGCGTGCCGCCGGTGACAATCGTGTCGCCGGAGTAGGAATGCTGTCCGCCCAGGGCAAGCGTGCCTGCCCCGCTCTTGATCAGCGAGCCTTCACCGCTGACTGCCACCTGCCCGGCCAGGCCGACATCCTGCCAGTTGCCGTCGCTGACGTGGAACTCCACCGTTGCATGGTTGCTCAGCGTCATGGCGGTGGGCCCGGGCTGATTGTTGCCGAAGTTGACGGCATCCTCGAACATCAGTCGGCCGCCGCTGACGGTGGTATCGCCGCGATACTGGATGCCGCCGCCGGCCAGGGTTTGCGTGCCGGTTCCCTCTTTCGCAAACGACAGCGCCCGGGTGGGCTGGTCGACGATGCTGCCGCTGAAGTAGTCGTCGCCGTTGCCGCCGCCGGTCGTGAAGGTCGTCGGCGGGCCGATGACGTTGCGGAGCGTCCCGCCGGCGCCGTTGTAATCGGCCAGGGAAGCTACCGTCTGGTGGATGCCGTTGAGATCGAGCACGCCGCCGGCCCCGATCCGCAGGTTCGTATCGGTGGGCAGGACGTTGGACATGGGAAAACCACCCTGAAGCCAGCGAACCATCAAGTAGTTTTCCACCTGCTGCCGCTCCGCCGCTGAAAGAGCGCGATCGTAGATCAGTATCTCGCCGAGATCCCCATGGAAAAACTGAGCGGTATGTCCCATACCCACCCGGCCGTTATTGGTGCCGGTCAGCGGGCTTGTGGTGCTCCTGAAGCCCCGCAGGTCGCCGTTGAGATGGATGGACATGCCGCCGGCGCCCACGTCGAGCATGTTGGTCCAGACGCGGAACTCCTGGCCGTCGAACTCGGGCACGGTAACGTTGAGGTCATTGCTGTATTGCGCCAGGGTGTATTGCGTGTCCGTTCGATATCCGACGTGCAAGGCGTTGTTCGCAGAACTGGCCGCATAGGTGCCCAAGTAATAGCGATTGCCGCCCGCGGTGCGCCCTTCGACGGCGAAGATGGTGTAGTCGCTCCCGCCCAGGAAGGACAGATCGACGTTCAGTCGCTGATCGGTCCCATCGAACGCGACCACCCCCATGTCGTTGACGAGCGAGTTCGTGGCGGCCGCGGGCTTCGTCAGGCCGGCGGCCCTGGCGTGGCGGTCGTTGCCGCTCTGATCGAGCCATTGCCCAACCAGGCCGCCGCTGGTGACAAGGCTGCCGCTGTTGGCATCGAGCCACAGGGCGGCGCCTTCGACGCCGGGCGAGGCGCCGAGTTGGAGCGTGCCGCCGGTGACGATCGTATCGCCGGAATACGTATGCTGTCCGCCCAGAGCGAGCACGCCTCCGCCGCTCTTGACCACCGATCCTTCACCCCCGATCGTCACCTGCCCGGCCAGCCCGACGTTCTGCCGGTTGCCGTCGCCAACGTGGAACTCCACCGCCGCATTGTTACTCAGCGTCATGGCGGTGGGCCCCGGCTGGTTGTTGCCGAAGTTCACGGCATCCTCGAACACCAGCCGGCCGCCGCTGACGATGGTATCGCCCCGATACTGAATGCCGCCGCCGGCGAGGGTTTGCGTGCCGGTCCCTTCCTTCGTGAACGACAGCCGTCCGGGGGGCTGGTCGAGGATGCTGCCGCTGAAGTAGTTGTCGCCGTTGCCTCCACCGGTGGTGAAGGTGGCCGGTGCGGCGCTCAGGTTGCGCAGCGTTCCGCCGGCGCCGCTGTAATCGGCCAGGGAGGCCACCGTTTGGCTGATGCTGTTCAGGTCGAGTACGCCGTCGGCCCCGATGCGCAGCTTGGTGTCGGTGGGGAGGATGTTGGACGTGGGAAAGTCCCCTTGCAGCCAGCGGCTCATCAGGTAGCTTTCCACCTGCTGCCGCTCGGTGGCCGAAAGGGCGCGATTGTAAATCAGGATTTCGCCCAAGTCGCCGTGAAACCATTCGGTGCCGTACCCACTGCCGATGCGACCATTGTCAGCGGTGCTGAACGGCAGGTTGGTGGTTCGCGTGCCCAACAAGGCGCCGTTGCGATAGATCGCCTGCTGCTCCGCGCCGAGGTCGAGCATGTTGGTCCAGACCTTGAAGTCCTGGGCCGTATAGGCGTCGACCGTGACGGTCAGGTCGTTGCCGTACTGGGCCAGGGTGTACTGCGTATCGCCGCGGTAGCCTATGTGCATTCCGCGGTTGGTCGACCCGGGCGTCGTTCCGAGGTAATAACGGCTGCCGCTGCCGCCGATCGTGCGGCCCTCGACAGCGAAGATCGTGTACTCGCTGTTGGCGAGGAAGGAAAGATCGACGCCAAGAATCTGATCCGTTCCATCGAACCTCACGACACCCATTTCGTGGACCAGGGCGTTGGTTGTCGCTAGCGGGCTGGTCAACCCGGCGGCAACGGCGTGGCGGTTATTGCCGCTTTGGTCGAGCCACTGCTGAACCGTGCCGCCGTCCCCGGTGATGAGGCCGTTGCTGCTGGCGTCAAGCCAGAGTGCGGCGCCGTCAACTCCAGGCGCGAGCCCGAGCTGGAGCACGCCGCCGGTGACGACCGTGTCGCCGGTGTAGCTGCTGGCCTGGGTCAGTTGCAGCGTGCCGGGGCCCTGCTTGACCAGGCTGAAGTTGTCGTCGTTGGCCCCCGGGCCGCCCAGCGTGCCGTCGAAGCGGTCGAAGCGCCCCGCAACAACGTCGACCGTCAGGGTGGCCGGCGTCGCGCTGCCTCCCACCACTTGGTTGGCGGCGCTTGCGGTGCCGCCGGTGCGCAGACCTGCCACCTGTTGGTTATGTCCCATCAGCGCCAAGGTCCCGCCGGTCTCGCCGGCCCCCAACGTCAGTTCCGTGCCGGTCGGCAGGGCGTTCGGGGTCGCCAACTCCACGGTGCCCTCTCGGATCGTGGTGGGGCCGGAATACCCTGCGGGCGTCTGAAGCACCAGGGTCCCCGCCCCTTGCTTGGCCAGGCCGTCGTTTCCCGTAAGCGGCACCCCGATATTGGTTCGGCCGTTGACCACGTCGATGATCGGCTGACCGTCGGTGTTCGCCAGGTTCAGCGCCCCGGATCCGGCCAGCGTCCAGTGGTGCGGCCCGCCGGTGGCGTCGACGTCGCCGAACCGCACGTGGCCGATCGTGGGCGTGGAATCGATGGTGACCGTCCGGTCGGCGCTAAGGTCGACGAGGCTGAACGTGGCGAAGGCGCCCGCGCCGCCGGCCACCTGGCCGTCGCGCCAGTTGCCCGCGTCGTCCCAGTTGCCGCTTGCGTCGGCCTGCCAGCCCTTGGGCGAGAAGACCGCCAAGCCGCCGTTCGCCACGTCGCCCATCAGGCGGAAAGCCCCCGCATTCCAACTGGTGTGCGTACCCTTGGCAACGAACAGTTCGGCGCTGGCGCCGCCGGCGCGCTCGAAGTACAAGTATCGCAGGTCGTAGAAGCCGGGACGGTCGAAGGTGATGGTGCCGAAGGCGTCGGTCGTACCCTGCGGCTGGTCGGCGTTGATCACGCGCACGCCCTGTACCTGCACGCGCGCGCCGTCGTCGCTGTTGTTGCCGAACGTGTAGGTCCCGGCCTCCGGAATGAACACCATGGCCGTGGCTTCGATGCCGAAGTCATCGTCGTCACCTGCCGTACTGCCGGGAAACGGGATGTTGTTGTTGAAACGTCCGCCGGAACCATAGTCGATGAAATCGGCAAACGCCGTGCTCTGCGACAACGGCGTAATATCGCCGCGCAGCATGGCATCGATCGTGGCCAGTTCGTTGACCGTGACGGGCGATCGGACGTCGCGCACGTAGAACTGGCCGGCCGCGATGGTTTGCAGCCCGCCGCCGGCCGTGTCGCCAATGAGGCGGTAGTCGCCCGGATCGCCTGTGGTAAACGACGTGTCGGTGCCGGGTCGGGCGTAGAACTCGATGAACTCGCCGCCCGACTGCTCGAAGTGCGTAAGCCGGTAGGGCACCAGGCCCGGCTGGTCGAACGTGACCACCACGCGGGTGTTGCTGTTGCCCGTGGGGCCGGCAAACTGCGAGACGAGATCGAAGCCAGTTCCCAGGCGCAGTCGGAACCCGTCGTCGCTGTTGACCCCCAGCACGTAGGAGCCGGCCGCGGGAATGTGCAAAAGGCCGCTGGCCTCGAAGGCGAAGTGGTCGCCGGCCGCGCCGGCCGGATAGGACGCGAAATCTTCAAAGCTGCCGCCATTGCTGAAATTGACTACCGGGAATAGACCCCGCGCGCTGCCCGGAAGGCTGCCGTTGAGCAGCACTTGCTCAGCAACATCCATGTGGGTGACCGAACTGCTGTTGACCACGCGCACCCGCGTGCCGTCGGTCACCGTACCGAGCAAATCGTCGAAGCGGAAGAAGGGTTCGACGGCGTCGAGTGGACCCGGTATCGCGACCCACGCGAGCAGAAGCAGGGAAGCCGCCTTGAAGACGCTCGCAAAGCGGCATAATATACATGTAACATATGCGCGTTCCATAGCATACCTCCGGCACAACGACAATGTCGACCGCCGGCATTGCGCCAGCGCGGCCTCGGCAGCCCGACTGCCAGGAAAACACTCCCAATGTGGCCGAGTTTACCAGAAAAGGCGCGCCAAGTCAAACAAAAGGGCTGCCATCCCGCCCGAAAGAATTGAGTTTGGCGACGTCGTTTTGGCCCACACTTCGGGGGTCAATGCGCGCGCGTTCTACTCGCCGCGTGCCGTTCTTGCGTTTCTGTAGGATGGACATTTGTCCGTCCCGGTTTTGACGGGCTGAAGCCCGTCCCACGGAGATGCGCAGTGTTGAGCCGCGGCGAGTTAGATCAAGAACTCCTCGGTCCGAGATCGCAAGTCAGTGCGCCTTCCGCCGGCGCAGAAGCAGTGCGCCGGCCAGGGCGGAAAGCAGCAAGAGGCCACTGCCCGGCTCGGGCACGTACCCGATGGCCAGCCAGTTTGCGCCTTCGATGTCCATTTGCACGACCGTGAAGGAGCCGCGTCCGATGTCGTTGTGGAACAGCCCGTCTTCCTTGGCGTAACGGAGTGTGAATAGGTCCGGGCTGAAGTAGTCGTCCTCCAGTTGGTCGTATCGGAGGAACGGCCACTCGTAGGGCTGGGTGACCACGAAATTGGCGATCGGGCCCGGCGCCGTGCCCGCAAGCGAAACGATGTCGATAAGGAAGCGGTCCTGATCCGTCAGGTTCGTCAGGTCCAGCGTGCCGGCGACAAGAATCGCGTCCCATCCCGGCGACTCGCCGGGCAAACCGACGGCGTCGTTGATTTCGAACTCGAACGTACCGCCGGGCATCCAGGTGGCGCCGCCCACCGCCTGGCTGCCCACGCTGGCGCCGGGGGCGTGCGTGCCGCCGGTGTGGACCGTTACCGTCCCGCCAATTGTACCCGTGCCGCCCAGCGTGCCACCGTCGTTGATCGCCACGTCCGTGTTGCCCAACGATCCGTTAACCATGAGCGTGCCGGAGTCGATCGTCGTGGCGCCGGAATAGGTGCTGGCGCCGGTGAGGGTCAGCGTGCCGGTGCCCTGCTTGGTGAGGTTGCCGAAGCCGCTGATGGCGCCGCTGAAGACGGTGCTGGCGGCATCGCCAACGGTGAACGTTGGCAGGCTGGGCAATGGGACCACTTCGTTGGTCAGCCCGTAGAAGTGGTACGTGTTGCCTGCGACGCGAGGTAGGACGGAGACGGTCATCGAGTCGGACGCCGCCGTGTAACGGTAGCCGATGTAGCTGGGGGTGGTGGTAGCATCCTGGTCGAAGACCAGCACCGTGGCGATGGGCCCCGCGCCGTCCTCGTCGAAGACGAACTCCTGAAAGCGGTTGCCGCCCCAGCGACGGTTGTAGAGCCGCAGTTCGTAGGTTTCCCCGGCGGTCAGCCCGCTGAGCGTTACCACCGCCGGATTGCCGCCGTAGTGAAAGTCCTTGAGCAATTCGTGCATTCCGCCGTCGTCGGCCATGCCGGTGGACGTGTTGCCGGTAGCGCTGGCGGGCAGGCCCGACCAGTTGGACCCGCTGGTCCCTGCGTTGGTGAAGGCCACGCCGTTGATGGTGGCGACGGCCGGGGAACTGCCCCATCCGGCGAAGAAGTCCAAGGCGTGCGTGTAGGTCTTGTCGGCCGAGATACCGGTTTCGGCGTCGGTGGTGAAGTACACCGGCCCGGTCACCGCGCCGGTGAACAGCACGTCCCCGTCGCCGGCGAGGCTGTTGACCGTTTGGTCATGGGCGACTTCCAGCGCGGCGCCGGCGTCGACGGTCAGCCCGCCGGTGCCCGAGCCATGAGGAATGACCTCCGGTGCGCCGACCCTTAGCCGCCCGCCTGCGACGATGGTCGTTCCACTGTAGGTGTTCGTTCCGGTGAGGGTCTGCGTGCCGCTGCCCTGCTTCACCAGGCCGCCCATCCCGCTGATTGTGCCCGAAAACGCGTGGTGGCTCGAGTCGCCAATCGTGAGCACGGGCAACTCCGGCAGTTCCAGACTCGTCCCGAACCAATGGAAGGTGTGGGTGGTGGTGGGGGCCATGGTGATGGTGGTCGTTGGATCGGTGGCCAGGAACCGATACGAATAATACCCGACCGTGCCCGGATCCGTGCTGAGTAGCTGCTGGACGTCGGTGCCGTTCTGGAACGTTGCATTCTGCGGGCGACCTGTCCACGAACCGACCTGCGTATACAAGACGGCATCGTAGTACTGGCCGACCGTCAGGTCGGTGAACGTCAGTACGCCCGGGTTGCCGTTGTAGTAGAAGTCGCTGATCAACTGGGCATAACCGGTTGGGCTGCCGCTTTCGCCATACAAGCTTCCCGCACCGGTCAGCGCCCAGCCCGGGCCGCTGGTGCCGGCACTCTGGAATGCGACGCCGTTGACGGTCGCTCCCTCGCCATTGCCGAAATCCAGTTTATGCACGTAATTCTTGCTGGGGGAGATGAGTGCGGCCCCATCGGCGCCGGTCGTCAGCGCGTTGATGGTGGATCGTGTGACGTTGCCGGCCCCGGACAGTCCGGCGACGGTATGGCTATGGCCGCGAAGGTCCCATGTTGCGGCCGATGCGACGGTGACCGCGCCACTGCCCGTCGCATTGGCCGCCTCCGCCTGGAGGGTGCCCGCGGCGATTGTCGTGCCGCCGCTGTAGGTGTTGCCGCCGGACAGGACGAGGGTTCCCGTGCCGATCTTCTCCAGGGCCAGCGTGCCAGCCGAATTCCGGATTGTGCCGCTGAAGGTGCTTGTGGCGTTGTTTCCGCCGACGGTGAGTCTGGGAGCACCGCCGGCGATGGTATCGACTACGCCGCCGCCGGAGAGGCCGTTGATGGTCTCGTTGAAGCCGGCCAGGTCGAAGGTGGCGCCGCTTTGAACCACTACATTGCCCCTGCCCGCGCCATCGGGAATCACGCCGGAGGCGCCCAGGCGGAGCGTGCCCTTGCTAATGGTCGTATCGCCGGCGAAATCGTTGCCCGTGTTGGTCAGGATCAGCGCATTGTTCTCGTCGGTACGTCCACCTCCCTTGGTAAGGCCGCCCGGGCCGGTGATCCGCCCGGTCACGCGGAGGTGGTTGATGTTGTGCCCCCCGAGGTTGCTGGTAGCGGCTAGGGTGATCGTACCGCTGAGGACGTATTCGCTGTACCCCGCGCCGCCGCCGTCGGCGTAGATGGCCGTCTTGCTGTCATGTGCGCCCAGGCCGTTGAGCGTGAAGTTGTTCGTTACAATGTTCGAGCCGGAGTTCCACCACAGGAGGACGTTGGCGCCGCCGGCGATGCTGACCTGCCCGGTTCCGATCGCTCCGGCGGTCCCCATGTGGACTGCCCCGCCCTCGACGGTGGTTCCACCGGCGTACGTGTTTTCGCGCGTGAGGGCGAGCGTGCCGGTGCCGGACTTGGTAACGCGGGCCGGGCCGTTGACCCCGTCGGAAATGATGCCGTGCACCGAAAGCTGGCCGGTGACGTCGGCCGACAAGTGGCTGTTAAGTACCAGCGGAGCGTTGATCGTGTGGGTACCGCTTGCACGCATCAAAGCCGGCGCGCCCGCCAGGACGTTGTCCATGGTCAGCGCATTGCCGCCGGTGGTCGAAAGCGTCGTCGCGACCGCGGGTTGGAGGGCCAGGTGCCCGACGGTGCGGCCTGCCGAGCCCAGGTTGACTGCGGCGGCGGCGCCGTCGGCTCCCAGGGCGGCAATCGCCCCCGCTCCGTCCGGCACGTCGCCGGGGCTCCAGTTGCCGGCGGTTCCCCAATCGGCCGTGCCTGCCGCGCCCGTCCACGTCGGAGGATTGAGCACCTGGTTACTGACCCCGTACAAGTGCCACGACTGATTCGACGCG
The DNA here is from genome assembly GCA_034005525.1 of Thermoguttaceae bacterium. Taxonomy (GTDB): domain Bacteria; phylum Planctomycetota; class Planctomycetia; order Pirellulales; family Thermoguttaceae; genus PWXP01. Next base: position 13,777 of record JAVEUP010000178.1, read on the forward strand.
GCTTGGGTCAACGTCACGTTGAGGACCGGACTCTCCGCGGTGAACCGGTACGAAATGGCGTACGCCTGATTGCTGGCCGCGAAACCGGGCGGGTTCATGGTCGCGTTGTCCTGGTGAATGGTGACCGAATCGTTCGGCGTGCCGTCGTCGTTCGAGTCGAACCCGAGTGTGACCACGCGCGTGCCCGCGCCCCACGCGCGAGTGTAAATGCGCAGGTCGTATTCGTTGCCCGGAACGAGGCCCGAAACGCCGAGCGTTGCGACTCCGCCCGCGGCGTTGTTGCCGTTGTAGACGAAGTCGCGGAACAGGCTGACGACACTGCCAGAAACGTTGTGGGCGTCGTTGCCGGGATGGTCGCTGCGCGAGCCCGTGTTGACCGTGTACGTGAAGTTGGCGGGCAGGTCACTGGCGGTCGATCGGCGGAACTGGACGCCGTTGACCAGTGCCCCGGCGTCGTTAGTGCCGAAGTCGAGCAGGTGGGTATAGACATTTGCGGAACTGATTTCGGAATCGGCGTCATTGGTCACCGGCACGTAGGTAATCACCCCGGCGGCCAAAGTACCGGTGGAAACAACCGAACTGAACACCGCGATAAGACAAACGACCGACGCCTTGAGCCAATACATGCCGTTCATGGCAGTTCTCCATGCAAAAGGACGATGCCCCGTGGAAACCGTAAGCCAAAAAGAAATGAACACGTAGCCCTCGCAGCTACCCGGGTATGGCCAACGACCGCAACGCACCGCGGGAGCAACTTTGATCTTACTTGCCATTTCCACGAATACAAGGTTCTTGTTGATCGAAACCCTCTTTGCCCGTCAGAACTTCGAGGCGTCGATGACCATTCCGTCGGCCGAGGCACAGAGCCGCTGCCAGACGCCGAAATCGTTTGGGTCGATGTCCCAACTGGTGCCCTTTTCGACGAAACCACTGACGAATCGGACGCTGCCGTCGGCCATGCACACGTAGACGCCGCCGCTGTGAAGGCTCCGCGGGGCGCCTTGGGTGCTGGAGCAACCGCTGCAGCAGGTCATGCACTCGCGAAGGAGCGTTTCGGCGCCGACGGCTGTCATGATGGCGGCGCAGTCCATGATATTATCAGACCCCCCGGCGCAGGGGTTCGGGCCGATGGCGTCGTCCGAGCCGTGCATCCACAGGCTGCTTGAGCCCGGCCCGCTCATCGCCCACACCCCGCGCCGGTCGACCGCGGCCAGCCCGGCGCGCAGTTCGCCCAGCAGGATGGTGTTGCTGGAACCGTCCCTGATTTCGCCCATCGTCACCGACGCGTTGGCGCCCATGATCCCCCGGCTGTAGCGGCTGAGCCACCGCTCGCTGTTGGGTCCGGCGGCAGCGCGCCACGTGGTGGAATAGGCGCCGAGCGACGCGTTGGCGCCGTAGTTCCCGCGGGCCCAGTTGTCGCCTTCCGAGCTGTTGCTGAAGGTCGTTTGCCGCGAGGCACCGTCGGAAGGGCACAGAATCATCGCCAACCGGACGCCCCGTTGGTCGCGGTTTTCGGACGCGGAAACCGCCATCTTCGGCTCGAACGAATCGTACAGCGCCTGCTGCTCCGCAAAGGGCAGCACCAGGATGACCCAGTTCGGCCAGTGCTCCCTCGACGTATCGACGTTGGCGGCACGGAACGTCGCACTGGGCGGGAAGATCTTGTGCTGCGACTCGTAATTGAGCACCGCCAGGCCGAGTTGCTTCAGATTGTTCGAGCATTGCAGCCGTCGGGCGGCCTCCCGAGCCGACTGGACCGCCGGCAGCAACAAGGCGATGAGGATGCCGATGATCGTGATGACGACCAGCAGTTCCACGAGCGTGAAACCGCGAAAGGCATTGCGCCCGTTCATGACCTCACCTCAAGGGTTTCTTTCGATTTGCAGATGCATGCCGCGTTTGCCCCCGCGCGGCACCTCGACTTCTAGCGGCGTGGTCGCGACGTTGGTATATCGGGCCGGCACGGCGCCGGTAGGCTCGCCCACTCCGGCCGGACCGATCTTCAGCGGGAGGACCACGACCTTGTGCCTGCCGGCGATCGCTCCATCGTGGTGCGTTCGCGTGGTCAGTCCGGGAAAGGTCCCATCGGCCACGTTCACCTCGCCGGACGCCGCCGAGGCCGCATCCTTCCCCGCCGCCTCCACGCCCTGCGGCACGAACGTTACGATAACCTGGTCGGCCTGGATCAACGAACCGTCGGAGTAGGTGACCTTGCCGCTGACCGGCGCGATGTCAAACGGCGTCCCACGGCCGCAGCCTGCGGCGCACAGCAGTAGAAGAACCGTCAACGCCAAGCCTGCCCCGACGCGCGAGGCAAGCCTCTCGAAGAACGGCATGAACGTGGCGCCCATAGTCAGACTCGTCAAGTGCGAGCCATAGCCCGATTCCCCAGCGAAGCCGGGCGGGGTCGCCTTCCCATGTCTCAGCCGTTGCGCTGGCAAGCGCAAACGGCGGGAAGGCGGCAAGTCCCCGCGGCCTTCGCCACGTGCACGGTGTGTTTCGACGGCAGGTGTACTCGGGCCGCGGCGAGCAGCCCGGCTGCTAGCAGAGAGTCTAGTCTACCAGAAACAGAAGAACCTGCAAGACGTCCGGAGGCGATGTGAGCCGGTTGCGCTGTCAGGAACGCCTTTTCGCATAAGGACTTACGACACGCCCCAAAATCTCTTCCCCGCAAGAGCGTGCGTTTTCGCCGGGTTTG
>JAVEUP010000366.1:0-3895 GCA_034005525.1 Thermoguttaceae bacterium
AGGGGGGGACTCACCCTGGAACATAGGCGTTCCAGCATGGCGTGCCGCGGTGCCCAGCGTGCCGGCGACTTGAATTCTTGCCCCCGTTGTTTTAGGATGCAGGAACTGCTTTTCCGAAGAGCCTGATACACCGGTCCAGTAAATCGCCTTTTGCGAGGGGGGGCATGATGAACGTCCCATTTCGGTGTCATGCGTGCGGTTCGGAATCCTCGGCGCCGGGGAGTCTTGTCGGCAAGCAGGTTACATGCCGGAAGTGCGGTGCGCCGAACAACCTGCCGGCTGCTGAAGGGGCCCGCCAATCTGCCCTTCCTCCGCCCTTGTCGCATGGAAAGAAGGGCCCTGAGGACCGATCCCGAGTTGCCCCCGTTGGCGCGCCGTGGCCAGCGGCCAACCCGGGGCAGTCGCCCGACTTGCTGGGCTACGTTACTTGGGGGGCGGTGATTGCGGGCGCCGGAATCGTCTTGCTCTTGCTGTGGGCGATGGTGTTTCGTGGCAGCTCGCCACCGCAACAAGCCAGCTTGAATGAGAGGGCAGGCCATGGGTCGGCGCGGGAAGCCGTCGAGCCAACGCCACGAAAGCCTGTAGATTGGGACGCCGAGCATGCCGCCGGCAAGACACTCGATTCGGTCACACTGTACGCGAGTTGCCGGGGTGCTGTCGCCACCATCGTGACGAAAGATGACGCCGGCTTCGATGCCGGACAGGGCTCGGGATTCTTCATTGCCAGGGAGTTGGTGGGAACTCGCTACGCCTCTCATGGAAGGACGGAAGCCTCAGGGACCGCAAGGGCGCAATGGGCGTACCTTCTGACCAACTATCACGTGATCCGCTCGGCGGCCACGGCAGAAGTGCAACTTGATGACGGTCGGCAGGGGTTCATCCTTGATGTGGTAATGGAGCAAGAAGACGCGGATTTGGCGGTCGTTTTTGTGGGCATCCTGGAGCCCGATGGGTCGAGCGAACCGACGAAGCCGATTGGAGTCCTTCAAATCGCGGAGGGGCAGGGGCCTGCGGTGGGCCAGCGGGTGTACGCGATCGGAAGCCCCCAGGGGCTGGACGCCTCTTTGAGTGAAGGCATCATCAGCGGCAGACGAGAAGTTGCCGAGGGGATGTGGTGGCTTCAGACCACGGCGCCCATCAGCCCTGGATCGAGCGGGGGTCCGCTACTGGACCCAACCGGTCATGTGGTCGGCGTGGTGACTGCTCTACGACATGGGGGGCAGAACCTCAACTTCGCCGTTCCAGCGTCCCAAGTCCTCACGTTTCTCAAAGGGCGCTGTAATTCCAGGAAGCTGTGGCGCGGGACCGGAATCCAAGAGGAAGCGGAGGATGCGTATAGCTCAGCGTGGGAGGATACACTGAAGGCCAAGCACCTGGAAAAGGTTGATAGGCCGGGCGGCGAGTTGCTGTTCAAGGCACATCAACAAATAGGTCAGAAGGATTATGACGGGGCGACGGAAACCTTGGCGGCCATAGACCCTGCCCAGTGTGGACAATTTGAGTACCTGTTGCATTACACGATTGGGCGCCTCGCGGAACATCGAGAATATGAGCGACTACGGGACAGGAGACGCTTAAAGGCGCCGAAGATACTCACACTCGAAGAGGCTTATGAGGGAGCCAGAAACGACAAGGACCATCAGTTGGCGAAGGCGTCGTTTGACAAGGCGATCGAACTCAACACGGGGTTTTCTCCTGCGTATGAGCGATTGGCTGAGTGTCTCGCGCGCGAAGGGCGCTTTGCCGAAGCGTTCACCGTGGCGGACTTCCTGGTAAAGAGGGTCCCACGATGCGCGACGGCGTATGCGTTACGGGGTGGCATGCATGCGGAGTTGAAACGTCACACGGAAGCGTTAGCGGACCTCGAGACTGCGGCAGAGTTTGGCCCGAATAATCCACAGACCTATGTGCATATCGCTCAAGTATGCGGGAGCCTCGGGGAGAGTGCGAAAGAGATTCACGCCTACGAGACGGCAATCCGGTTGAAGTCAAGCGTTGCCTGCATGTGCTATTTCAACATGGGTATGACCTACCAGAGAATGGGTAGGTTTGAGCAGGCGTTGGCTTGCTTCGAGCAAGCGAAAGCGCTTGGCTTTCCGCAGGATATGTGCGACGAGCAGATGGCCAAATGCCGATTACGGATGAGATAGCGTTCGGCGGTTTCGTACGCAGAGTAACTGGGCGCGATCGTGGAAATATGGTAGACTCCGGCCATCGGGACGGCCGTGGGCGACTTGCAAGCGCCGCGGCCAAGCGGCAATTGGCGGCGTGGCTGACTTTCACCTGTCCGAGCCCCCGCCACTTGCCGGCCCGGGAAAGGACAGGTACTTCTAATGCGACATTCCGAGTTTGAGACGATTCGCCTACATCTTCAGAGGGCGGTTGATGACATCGACCACTGCTTGACCGCGCTGGACGAGCGGGAGAGGGTCGAGAGGGAACTGTGCGAGTTGTACGACTTGATGGTAGCTGGCGAGATTTTTGGGGTTTGGTGGCCGTCGTGGCGATCCTGGGAGTGCGAGTTGTACGAACCGATGGTAGCTGGCGAGACGCCCCCGGAAATGAAGGGGCGGGAAAAGCCCGTTCAGCTTACGGAGAAGCAAGAGGCGGCCCTTGCTGGGCTGAGGCCCAACCGTTTTCAGGTGATTTCCGCGGAACAAGCAGAGGCGCTTGCCGAGCTACCTGGTGAGCCGATGACCGACGAGACGCGGGCCAACCTTCAATTCGCGTTACGGGGTGGTTGGCGGGAATCTTCACGTCAAGCGGCTGCCTGGCTGCGAAAGGCGGGAGAGACTGTTGCGGCGGATGGGATCGACGTAGCGTTAAGCCGGCTGCCCGGCGAACTGCGGGAGTCGACAGAGCAACGGGGTTATCGTGAGGCCATGCGCACGACGGCCGGGTACGTGAAGACGATCCTGGCCGCCTGCATGGCCAGCGGCCCCGAGCCCCAGCCGGTCGACAACGGGCAGGACGGGGCCCAGCCGGGTACGCCCAAGCGAAAGAGGCGCAAGCGGGCCAGTGATAAGCCTCGCGAACTGACCGGACCCCAAATTGAAGCGATGCAACTGTACGGCGAGTGCAAAGGTAACTTCACGGAGATGGGGCGACGGATGAGGATTGACCGCAAGACCGCAAAACAGCACTACGAAGCAGCGGCGAAAAAGGTGGGGCAGCAAGCCGTCAATTCGAGTCCCAAAACGACCACGATTGCGCACGACAGGCGCGGGCAGGCGGACGTATCTGAAATCGACGATGCCCGACGTGAAACCGATTCTGCCGACGCCCGGCGATTCAAACGCCGGGGGTAGCGGGGGTATGATTCGGGGTATCTAAGCCGTTTTCCCCGATTTTATTTCTCTTTACGGCACAAGCACTTACGGCGCTTCCGGGGGTATCGTTGCGCGCACGATACCCCCGTTTTCTGGTTAGGACGTGAGGCAGACTTTCACCCCTACGGAGACGAAACCATGGGAAAACGCAAGTTGACCCCCGAGGAAACGCGGGCCTATCGGGCGCTTGCCCGGGCGGCGCGCCGGCTGCGCGAAGCCCAAGAGCGCGCCGAGCAAGAGCGGGCCGAAGAGACGCGGCCGGCAAAACGGCGGGCGAAAAACAATGGCGGCCGAAAGGGGGTGACCCGATGAGCAACACCCCGACGATTCTCCCCGAACTACTCACGCTGCCGCAGGCGGCCGAGTACCTGAACCTCGGACAGCGGACACTTGCCCGGTGGAGTTCCGAAGGCAAGGCCCCGGCCCCCTTGAAACTCACGCCCGGCCGGTGCGGTGCCCTTCGGTATCGACGGGCCGACCTGGCGGCGTGGATTGCGGCCGGTTGCCCCGACCTGCGCGACGAGCCGGCGGGGGTGGCCCGATGAGCGATTGGACCCGAGTTTCCA
>JAVEUP010000367.1:0-3885 GCA_034005525.1 Thermoguttaceae bacterium
TTGGTCATTCGCTGCATGAACCGGGAAAGGTCGCCGTCGTGTTCGGGCCAAGCTACGAAATGCCAATGGTTGGGTAGCCAGCAGTAGGCACAGATACGCATGGGCGCAAACAAGCAACGTCTCTTCCAACACGCGACGGTAGGCGTCGTAGTCCTTGTCCGCGCGGAAAAGCTGCATTCGCCCCACACCCCTGTTCAGGACATGGAACACCATTCCCCCCCGGCGCGACTCTCGCAGTTCGAGGCATGACGCAATCTTACCAAACCTTCCCAGAGTCGTCAATATATGCGCCTGTCCCCACCTACTACCTAATACCGGCCTGACCCGAAGCACCCTGACCCGAAGCACCCAGTGGACGCCTACCGGGAAGGCACTGCTGTGGGGCGAGCAGGACGTTCGATGCGGCCAACATCAGCCACTCGCCCATCCACGCTGAACGCCCCTCGAGGTCCAGCCGGCTCAGTTCCCGTTGGTCTTCACTGAGATAGGGGCAATCTTCCCGGATTTGGTAAGGACGAAGCAAGCGCTCGCTTGCTGCAACGATTTCCTGATCTGTCATAGCACTCCCTTCCGAAGTGATTCGGCCTCGATGACCAGTTCCCGATGTTGTTCGGGAAGCGGTGTCCCTGTCCGGCGCCACCGCGAGCGCAGTTTGCCGAACTGGCTGGCATACTCTTCGAACTTCGCTTGCATTGCGGCAATTCGTGCCTGATCCTCCTGGATCCGGGCGTCTTGCTCGACGGCAATTGCAGCGACAACTTCGGCCCGTGGGGCATCGTCTCGCAGCCGTCGAACGGCCTCCCGCTCACACGCTGCTGCCTCGGCCGGCCAACGCTGGACGGCACGCAGGAGGCCGTCATAGTCTTGCAGGTATTGCAGGGCCAATTCGGGCATATCCTCCTCCCACCCGGCAACCTCTGCCAACGCTCCGATGATCGAATAGTCGCGCTGGCGCCGCGTTTGCTTCAGTCGGATGAGTGACTCCACGTCCACGACGTCCAATCCGGCTGCCTTGACCGCACGAGACCATAGATTGTCAACAAGGGGCACACGTGGCGGACGCGAACAGAAGTCGGTCCGCATTCGAAGGCCCACGTGCGCACGGAACTCGAAGTGGCTGGTCCATCCCAGGCAGAGCCAACCAGGATGCAGCGGCGCACCCAGTCGATACATCGCACCATGCTTTCCCAGCACGGAGAGCACGGCGTTGCAGGATGCCTCGTTGTCGCGGATAATCCAATCGCCGTCTTTCGAAAACGTGGCGATTCCAAAAGCGACGCATGCCTGGCCGGAGCTGATTAGCACCTCCGCACCGGCGTCCCGAAACTCCTGATGCAGCGCGAAATACGGATTCTCCATGATGAGAAGCAGGATACCACCGTCGGAACTTAAACGCAAGTCAGTGTCGACCGGGATATTCACGCCCGATTGGGGCACCGCGCCTCCGGCGAGGTGATCGATGCCAGCCGGTTTTGAGGTCGCGCATCCCCCATCCCCCTTGCAATTGGGGTGGGGGACGAGTAGGCTGATATAATCCCACAATCGCAACTCCCGATTTTGATGAACAGAGGTAGGGTGGGCCGAGCGGTGCGAGTCCCACCATTGCAACCCCCGACTTCGATGAATTTTTTGAGCAGATCGCGAGGGAACGCAAGAAGTAAGACTCGGCACCCTCGATGCGTGGCGCAAGCGGCTGACAAGCGGCACGCCGGGCGACGACCCGACCCGGCAGCTCACCGACCGCGCGTTTCGTATCAAGCGGCTCGACGCCCTTCATACGCAGGCCGGGGCCGTCGCGCTGAAGGGCCCGATCCCGCCGAACCTTCAGCGGAGCCATCGGGCCGCCCTTGCGGCCGCGCAGGAACTCGAACGCGCCCGGGCGGAACTGGCCCAGGCCGAGGCGCTCCGGCAGTCGGCGGCCAGTGCGGCCGAGGCCGCTACGCTGTCGGCCAAGGCCGCGCAAGCCCGCCTGGCCCTCCAGCATGCGCAAACCAATGCCGACTTCGCCACCCTCGTCCTCGGCCGCGAATGCCTTGCCGCCAACTTCATCCTGCCCGAAATGCAAGTCCTATTGCCCGAAATACAGGAACTCCGCGACGCGCTGGCAACTTCCACGTAGCGGGCACCGCCCCGCAGCTCAGTTGCAGGGGTGCGCGGGGTGAGGTAGCATAGGGATAATCGATCCACCGCGACAAACCCCACGGTGCCGCTTCCAGTTTGACTTCGCAATGCCCGAATCATTCGACCCGTATCACCGCTGGCTGGGCATTCCGCCCAAACATCAGCCGCCCGACTATTATCGGCTCTTGGGCATCGAGCGATTCGAGTCCGACCGCGAGGTCATCCGTGACGGGGCCGACCGGCAAATGGCGCACGTGCGCACGTACCAGTTGGGCGAGTGCTCCGAGCTTTCGCAGAAGATCCTCAACGAGTTGGCAGCGGCGCGCGCTTGTCTGCTGACGCCGGAGAAGAAGGCTGCTTATGACGAGCGGCTGCGGGAACAGCTTGCCGGGCAGGCCGTCGTCGCGTCACCGGAGCCGTTACAACCTCCAATCCCGCCGCCCGTATTGATTGCACCGGAGGCTGTTGCACCTCCGCTAGAGTCCGGCGCCATTTCCGAAATCGGCACCGACGCCGTGGTGACTCCGTCCACAAAGCGTTACCGTCCTCCGGCGTTGGTTCTCACGGCAGGTGCCGCGGCGGCCTTGGTCTTGCTCGGGGCGCTCATCTGGTCGCTTTCCGGTGCAGGAGATCCTCAGACGCGCGACTCCGATTCGCCCGAGGTTGCCCATCGTCGTCCGGCAGAACGCGTTGCGCCGACCGCTGCCGAACGTCCGGAACCGCCGGATTCGCAACCGGCCGGCACTGCGCCCCCGTCGCCCGGCACTGCACCCCCGCTGGCCGTCGCCCCGTTCGACGCGAAACAGGCGTCGCGGCACCAACAGGCATGGGCGCAGTACCTCGGTGTTCCGGTCGAACATCACGTGGACCTCGGCAGCGGGGTGAAACTGACCTTGGTTCTGATCCCGCCCGGTGAGTTCATGATGGGCTCACCGGATTCGGACCCCGATGCACGTGGCAACGAGAAGCCACAACACCGAGTACGGATTACCCAACCGTTCTACCTGGGCAAATACCCGGTCACCCAGCAGCAGTGGGAGACGGTGATGGGCAGCAACCCGAGCCGTTTCAAGGGCCCGAGAAATCCGGTAGAGCAGGTCAGTTGGTATGACTGCCAGGAGTTCTTGCGTAACCTGAATGAGAAGGCCGCCGACCCACGTCGAAAGTTCCGGTTGCCCACTGAAGCTGAGTGGGAATACGCCTGCAGGGCGGGTACGACCACACGTTACAGCTTTGGCAACGATGCGTCCGCATTGGGCTACTATGCATGGTATTGGGGAAACTCAGATGGGCGAACACATCCGGTGGGCCAGAAGAAGCCGAACGCGTGGGGACTGTACGATATACATGGGAACGTATGGGAGCGGTGTGCGGACCGATTTGAGGAGTACCACGCGAACTCCCCGCAGGATGACCCGAGGGGACCTGCATCGGGCTCGCTACGCGCGTCCCGCAGCGGCTGTTGGTTTACCTCTGCCGGACGCTGCCGGTCGGCAATCCGTGGCAAGGACACGCCAAGCAACCGGAACGCCTCTCTGGGTTTCCGCGTAGTCCTGGTTGTGGCCGACTCTCAGGAACCTTTGGACTCGGTAGCAATCTCACCGCCCGTTCCGGAGGAAGACGAACTGCCCGTTCCCGAACTTGAATCGCGAGTTGCGACATCGCCGCCCCCGGCAGCAGGAGGCCGTGTACCAGCCCGTGGTCCGAGCCGTCAAGCAAGCGTATGAGACCCTCACCAACCTGGAGTGGTGGTACGAAGTGCTC
>JAVEUP010000368.1:0-3880 GCA_034005525.1 Thermoguttaceae bacterium
CCACGCCGACTCGCCGCGCCGCACAGATGCCCCCGGCTTGCCCGGGGGAGTTTCACGCTCTTCGCTACCACGCCGACTCGCCGCGCTACGCAAGATGCCTCCGGGTTAGCGAAAAGCGTAACGATCCCCCGGGCAAGCCGGGGGCATTTCCTGTAGAAGCGGGCTGTTGCTGTAGCGAAGAACGTAACGATCCCCCGGGCAAGCCGGGGGCATTTCCTGTAGAAGCGGGCTGTTGCTGTAGCGAAGAACGTAACGATCCCCCGGGCAAGCCGGGGGCATTTCCTGTAGAAGCGGGCTGTTGCTGTAGCGAAAAGCGTAACAATCCCCCGGGCAAGCCGGGGGCATTCCCTGTAGAGGCGGGCTGTTGCTGTAGCGAAAAGCGTGACGATCCCCCGGGCAAGCCGGGGGCATTGCGCCGAGCGGCGCTGTGCGCGTCAATTCCCCAGCGACTGCAACGGCGCGGGAATGCGGCCGCCGAAGTGGACGAAGGCCTCGCTGGCGCCGGCGTTGCGGACTGCCATGACGGGCGCCCTGCCGAACAGGCCGCCGAAATCGACCATGTCGCCGGCCTTCGCGCCGGGTACGGGAATGAGCCGCACGGCCATGGTCTTGTCGTTGATCACGCCAATGGCCATCTCGTCGGCAATCAGCGCCGCAAGCGTCTCGGCCGGGGTGTCGCCGGGAACGGCGATCATGTCGAGCCCGACGGAGCAGACGCTCGTCATGGCTTCGAGCTTCTCGAGCACCAGGTGTCCCTCGGCCACGGCGTCGGCCAGGGTGGCGTCCTCGCTTACGGGTATGAACGCCCCGCTCAGCCCGCCCACGGAACTCGACGCGAATAGCCCGCCCTTCTTCACCGCGTCGTTGAGCATGGCCACGGCGGCGGTCGAGCCGGGTGCGCCCACCTGGGCAATGCCGAGCATTTTGAGGATTTCGCCCACGCTGTCGCCAACCGTCGGCGTGGGTGCGAGCGACAGATCGACAATGCCGAACGCCAATCCCAATTCGGAGGCCACCTCGCGGCCGATCAACTCGCCCACGCGCGTGACGCGGAAACTGGTGATCTTGATCTCCTCGGCCAGATCGCCCAGGGTCAGCTTCGCGTCGGTGGCCTGGCGGCGGCGCAACGCACTGCCCACCACGCCGGGACCGGAAACGCCGATGTTGATCGTGGCCTCCGGCTCGCCGGAGCCCATGTAGGCGCCGGCCATGAAAGGATTATCTTCGGGAATGTTGGCGAAGATGCACAGCTTCGCACAGCCGAACCCCTGCCGGTCGGCCGTGGCGGCGGCGATTTCCAGCAGCGTATGGCCCATCTGGTGCACGGCGTCCATGTTGATGCCGGCCTTGCGCGACGCGACGTTTACCGAGGCGCACACGCGGGCGGTTTGCGAAAGGACCTCCGGCAGTGCGCGGATGACCACGTCGTCGCCTGCGCCCACGCCCTTGTGGACCAATGCGGTGAACCCGCCGACGAAATCGACGCCGCACTCACCGGCGGCTGCGTCGAGCGATTGGGCCAGCCGCACCGCCGCGCCGCGCCCGTGGCCGGCCAGCAGGGTTGCCGCGGGAGAGATGGCCAGCCGCTTGTTGATGACCGGAATGCCGTACTTTGCGCCTACGCGGTCGCACGTTTCCACGAGCCGGCTCGCCCGGGCCAGAACCTTCTGCCGGACCTTGCGGCACACGTGGTCGATGCTGGGAGCAGCGCAGTCGTCGAGGTTCAGCGCCAAAGTTACGCTGCGCACGTCGAGGTGCTCGGCGTGCAGCATGTCGATGGTTGAAAGGATTTCTTCCGTTCGGAGCATTCTGTAGTCCTTGTTCGCCTTGGATCACCCTCACGGCAAGCGCGTGAAACGCAACTGGTTGGTCGCCACGAAGACGTTTTCGTGCTGGAGCTTGACCGCGAAGCCCAACTCCTGGCCCAACTCCTCCAGGTCGGCCTGCATCATACGTACGTCCCACCGCTTGGGAACCTCCACCTGCCCGATGAGCACGAACTCCTCGGCCTCGCGGTGGCCGTACAGGTCCACGATATTGATGTCCTTGCCGGCCAGGTACTGGCTGAACCGGCGGACAATGCCCGGCTGGTCCTGCCCGAACGCCGTAATGACGAACCGGTCGGTCGGCTCGGGAACGGCCGAGTCGGGCTGCGGCTTCCAGGGGTATACCATCACCTGGTACGGACGGCTGGCGCCTTCGGCAGTCCGCACCCGTTCGGCCAACTCGTCGGCCGGGATACGCTCCGGCAGGCTCACGATCATAATAAGGGTGAAATAGCCGCTCAGCACGGTCTGGCTGCACGAGTCGATATTTCCGCCGAGCGACTCGACCGCCTGGCTTACCGAGGCCACAATACCCGGGTGGTCCTCGGCCATGACGTCCAGTACGTAAGCATGTTGGGGTTCAGGCATCCGATGGTTCTCTCATCCGTCCAATTTCCGCTGTCATCACACGATAAAATGCAACCGTTCCCAGGGGACTGCCGCAGTTTTCGCGGCACAAAGTGTACTTAACCCAATCGGCCAACCGGTCCGCCGCGAAAATGAGACTGTCCCCTTTGCATGCAGCAGAGAAGGCAGCCCGCGCCGCTACCTCGCGTACGGTTCCCGATGATTCCATGACCGCACAATTGTGACGCGGCTGCGAGCGCGTGTCAACGGGCGAATCGTTCCCCCCTCTTCCCACGCCCCGGGCAGCCTGTAGAATCCCCGATATGATTCTGCCTGCTGCCCGGAAAGCATTTGGCGCAGGCATGTTGTGGGCTCGCCGTTTTCGCAGGAGTTTGTGCTCGAAAACGAAAGAGCAGTCGTGTCTGTTGTCTGCGTTCGTGGGGCCGGCCCTCTAATGAGGCCCAAGCCCTTTTCCACAAACTAGGGGAAGACACTATGAGTATGGAACACATGCCGCCGCAACACAAACCGGAAGGCGCCACTACCATCTTCGTGCTGGGATTGCTGGGCCTACTGGTTTGTGCCATTCTGGGTATTTTCGCCTGGATTCAGGGCAACGACTACATGAAACGCTGCCAGGCCATGGGGGTAGAACCCGATGGACTAGCCGTTGCCGGGCGCATCATGGGAATGATCGCCACAGTTTTCATTATCATTGGTCTGGTTACTGTCGTGGGCATGATGATGCTGGGAGTGATTGCCGGCGCCGCAGGCATGTGACCGGCGACGCGTTTGGGTGCAGGTGTCGCTCCCGGTCATCTGACTGTGTCGCTCGCTTGTCTCAGGTGCCAGGCGATCACATAGGCCCAATTCGCGACGAACAAGGCGGCTGCCAGCAGCCACGCAAGCTTTCGGCCCCGGACGCCGAACGTCACGGTCAGACGGCGCCCGAGGCCGACGCGCGCCGCCAGCCACGCGGCTCCGAGTATGGCGGCCAGCACTACCAACGGATTGTGGGCGAATGATTCGAGCACCCGCCCCTTGGTCAGGGCCAGCAATGCTCGCGTCGAACCGCAGGTGGGGCATGGAGCGCCGGTCAGAGCGCGGAACCAGCATACGACCACCTCGTTGCCGGTAGCCTGCTCCATTGCCACAATGCTTGCCACCAAAGCCAGCCACAAACCAATCAGCAAGCCCCCCCACAACGGGATACCAAGCGTCCGCGGCGCCCGTTGCCATTCTACTCGCATGGGTACGCTCTGGCGCATGGGCGACTGAAAGGGGCAATGGTTTGACGAACTACCCAACAGGAACGTCGGCCAGGTACACCCCGTCATCGCGCAGAACCGCCTGCAGGTGGGCGAGGTCGAGTTCTGCCATGTCGATGTTCTTCTGCAATGCGAGCGCGGCGGCGGTCCCGACGCCTTGTCCCATCACCATGCAATGCGACTGAAGCCGCACGGACGCGTGCGCCTCGTGGGTCGACG
>JAVEUP010000179.1:0-16367 GCA_034005525.1 Thermoguttaceae bacterium
AAGCCGTGGAACCGGCGGCGAGGGAAGAGCCTGGGTTACGAGGCTCCGCAGGGCAAGGCCGTGCCGCTGATCGACCGCATCCACCGCGTGATGCACCTGTGGAAGGAGGGCGACCTCCACAAGGTCGACGAGTACCTGGACCAGCACGCCCTGCGGCGGCACGAGTTATTCAAGCGCGTGGTGCAGTCGCTGGTCGAACTCTCGACGAACCGCGAGCGTTCGCTCCTGGAAAGCATTAGCACCCACATCGGCGCAAAAGGCGCTCGGCCGGTCGAGACCATGCCGTTGCCGGGCATGGAATGAAGGACACGGAGACACGGAGACACGGAGACACGGGGACGGGGGGATAGGGAGACGCGGAGATGGCGAACATACGGTCGTTCAAGGAATTGCGAGTCTGGCAGAACGCGATGGATTTGGCGATGCGGGTGTTTGAACTCACCAAAACATTCCCCGTGAGCGAACGGTACTCGTTGACGGACCAGTTTCGACGCGCGTCGCGGTCGGTGGCCGCGAATACGGCCGAGGCATGGCGAAAACGTCGCTATCCGGCAGCCTTCGTTGCCAAGTTGAACGATGCGGAAAGCGAGGCAGCGGAGACCCAAACGTGGGTCGAGTTCTCGCGGCGATGCGGTTACCTCGCACCAATTGAGGCGGAGGACCTTGACAGGAGATGCGAAGAGATCCTTGGGCAGATTGTTAAGATGATTGAAAGGCCAGGCGATTGGACAATTGTCAAGCAGAAACTCGCGGAGGCCCACGCACACAGGAGGCGAAACGATGACGAAGCGTGAGAAAGAGAGGCATGGAAAAAGGGAGACCCGGGGGCGAGGAAAAAAATCGCCGCAATCGTCGGTCCCCGCGTCTCGGCGTCTCCGTGTCCCTGCGTCTGACTCTCGCTTACCGCCGGATTATGGCGGTTTGCTGACCGACATTTCCAGCCTCTTGGACCAGGCCCGACGGATGTCGGCGCGGACGGTCAATAGAATCCTTACGGCCACCTATTGGGAAATCGGGCGGCGTATTGTCGAGTACGAGCAGGGCGGCGAGGCCCGGGCGGAATATGGTGCAGAACTGCTCAAAGCCCTGTCCCGCGATTTGGCGGCAAAGTATGGACGGGGGTTTTCGCGTTCCAACCTCCAACTCATGCGACTGTTCTACGCGGGTTGGGAGATTTGCCAGACACCGTTTGGCAAATTGGAATGGCGTGCCAAGCTACCGCCCATTCTGTGCAGCGACAAAGATGACGCCGTGGTCCATTACGCGATGGGCCACATGCCGGCCAAGGTCTTTGCCTCTCGTTACCTGACCGACCTGCCCGACGCCGAGATGCTGCGCCGGGAAATCCTGGAAACCAAACACGCTCTCGAACAGCGAGCGGCCCGACGAGGACTACCCAATGCCTAAACTACCCTGGAAACCGTGGCACGAAGTCGTGAAGCTCCGCGACGATTTGCTCTCGGGCGACCTGCCGCTCCACCTGTTCGCGGCCGACCTGTACGAGGTCGTGATGCAGAACGGCAAGCGGCCGATCTACGAGAAGCCGGAGGAGTTCTTCGCGCTGACCTACCCGACGCACAATTTGAGAAATCTCGTCCGCGAGGTGGTGCTGCGGCTGGCCGGCAAGAACGACAAGGCCGTCCGCCAACTCGAATTGACCTACGGCGGGGGCAAGACGCACACGCTGATCACGATGCGGCACCTGGTCCACGATCCGGCGAGTCTGCCGAACCTGCCGGCCGTCCACGAGTTCATCGAGACGATTGGCCAGACGCCGCCCAAGGCCCGCGTGGCGGCGCTGTGCTTCGACAAGCTCGACGTGGAAACGGGGACGGAAGTGCGCGGCCCGGACGGCAGCGTCCGCCGCCTGAAGCAGCCGTGGAGCGTGCTGGCATACCAGATCGCCGGTGACGACGGGCTGAAGTTGATGCATGCCGAGGGCAAAGCCGAGGAACGGAGCACGCCGCCGGCGGAGAATACACTGACGGAGTTGCTGGCGATGCCGTTGAAAGAGGGACTCGGCACGCTGATCTTGCTCGACGAAGTGCTGCTGTATGCCAAGATGCGGTGCCATGCCGAGCCCGGTTTTCTGGACGTGCTGGTTGGCTTTTTCCAGTACCTGACCCAGGCGGCGGCGAAGGCCGAGCGATGCTGCATCGTGGCGTCGCTCTTGTCCAGCGAACCCAAGGACCAGGCCGACTCGCTGGGCAGGAAGATTGTCGCCGACATGTACGACGTCTTCCAGCGTCAGCGCGAAGCGGCCGTTCAGCCGGTCGAGAAGGATGACGTTGCCGAGGTGCTCCGCCGCCGCTTGTTCAACCCCAAGTCGGTCAATCAGCGGGAAAGCTGGCCGCGGCAGGTGATTGCAGCGTTGAAGGGCATCGCCGCGCTCGACGAACAGACGGCGAAACTGGGCGCCGCAGCCGAAGAGCGCTATCTCAAAAGCTTCCCGTTCCATCCGGAGTTGACCGAGGTGTTCTACTCCAAATGGGCCGCCGGCATAGAACGCTTCCAGAAGACGCGAGGCGTGCTGCGGACGTTCGCCCTCGCTCTCCGCGAGGCCCAGGCATGGGACCAGTCGCCGCTTGTCGGACCGGCGGTCTTCCTCAGTCCGCCCAGCCAGGACGGGCTGTCGGAGTCGGCCCGAGAATTGGTGGCCGTGGCCGATACGATCATCGGCGACGGTCAGGCAACGCGCTGGACGGGCATCTTGGAGACCGAACTGAGTTGTGCCCGCCAGGTCCAGGCCGAATCCGTGGGCCTGAGGCTTCGGGAGGTCGAACAGGCGGTTATGGCAACGTTCTTGCACTCGCAGCCGACCGGCCGCAGTGCTAAGACCCGCGACCTCATGCTGCTGATCGGCCCGTGTCGCGTGGATAGGATCGAGTTGGAGAAAGGGCTCGGACGCTGGGCGTGGCGCAGCTACTGGCTCGACGACACGAACCTTCCGGAGAAGGAAGGGCAGTTGCCGGCCGACTGGCGGCTGGGCAACCGGCCGAACCTGACCCAGATGCAGGCGGCCGCTGCGGCGCTGATCAACGACGACGTGGTCAGGGCCCGCCTGATCGAGGAAATCCAGAAGGCCAAGACGCTGAGCAGCGGGGCCTCGGCGCTGGGCGTCCGGGTCCACACGCTGCCCACCAGGCCGAAAGACATCGAGGACGATGGGCTGTTCCACTACGCCGTGCTGCCGCCCAGCGCAGCGTCGGACTCGGGAAAGCCCAGCGCGGAGGCCAGACGGTTCCTCGACGAAACAACGGGCTCGGACAAGCCACGCGTGTTCCGTAACGCTGTGCTCCTGTTGGCACCGGCCCGGGACGGGCTGGAGGTGGCCCACGCCCGCGTGCGCGACTACCTGGCATGGGAAAAGGTCATGGACGAACTGGTTCCCAAGAATGACGAGGAGAGGAGGCAGAAGGGCCCGGTCGACGTCGCCCGTTTGCAGACGCTGAAGATCAATATCGACAAGGCCAAGAAGAAGATGCCCGAGGCGATCCGGCAGGCCTACTGCATTGTAGTGACGGTGTCCGACAAGGACGAAGCCCAGGCATTCAAGATCTCCGTCGGCGACGATGCGCACTTCGAGACGATCAAGAAGGATGACCGATCTCGCGTGCAAGACACGGCGATCACTGCCGACGCCCTGCTTCCCAATGGCCCGTACAACCTCTGGAAGGGCAATGAGACCAGCCGGCGGGTGAAGGACCTCGCCGGGGCGTTCGCCCAGCTTCCGCACCTGCCGAAGATGCTCAAGTCGCAGGCCATTATCGATACGCTGGTCGAGGGCTGCGTCCAGGGTACGTTTGTGCTCAAGCTGACCCGGCCCGACCGGACCTTCCGCACCTGGTGGCGGACACGGCCCGACGACGCGGCCCTGGCCGATCCGGCGCTCGAGTTGGTGTTGCCCGAGGCCGCCGAGTTGGGCGACATTCCGGGCGAACTGCTGGCGCCCGAGGCTCTGCCCAACCTCTGGAGCGGGGAGCAGATCACTGCCCAGGCCGTGCTCGACTACTTTGGCGGCACGACCGTGGTGCAGGTAGACAAGGGCGGTTTCCAGGAGCCCGTGCCCGTGCCCAAGGCATCGGCCGAGGTCGTGAACGCCGCGATTGGCGAGGCCGTCGAGGCGGGCAAGATATGGCTGCTCTCCGGCCCGGCCAGTCTCTTGGCCGAACCGATCCCCGCCGGCGTTTTGACGCCGACGTCGACGCTGTGCGCGCCGCCCGCGGTGATCAACGTGGTGGAAATCCTGCCGGCGAACCTGCCCGCTGCCTGGCCTGGCGACGAGACCAACGCGCTGGCGATTGCCACGGCCCTGTCGCAGAAGGTCGGCAACATACTGCCCTGGAAGACGGTCAAGGACATGATCAAGGCGTCGATGGATGCCCGATTCACGCAACTGGTCGAGGGATCGCCTCCGTGGCCTTGGGATTTCTCGGCCGCGGCAACCGTAAAGATCAAGGTCGCCCCGGCCGGTCCCGGCGACGTAGGGGGCGGTGGCGGGGCAGCGGGTGGCGGCATGCCACAGCCGACCATCCGTGCGGCGGAAGCCGACTTCGAGCCCGCGCAGATCCAGGATCTGGGCGACCTGATTCCCGCCCTGCTCGAAGTCAAGGCCAAGTGCAAGGTGACGATGAAGTTCCGCGTGCGCCTCGAACTGGGCGACGGGAAGACCGAGCCCAGCGACCAGGTTGTCGCCGAGGTCAATGCGGCGATTGAGGACCTGGATGAGGGGTTTCGAGTGCAATAGGGTCGAGCGAAGGGAAGAGGGGGAATTAAAGGTGTGCGGCTGCGCATCTTTACGCCCGGAAAAGGGGACATTACTGATATTGACGGCTCGATGGTCGCGCGGCAATACACTGCCCGTGACCAGCTCAGCCAGGACATATTCCGGCGGCTCACCTCCATCCACTTGGCGCGATTCGGGGCAGGGAATGGACCGAGGAGGTACTGGATGCCCCGGCCGGTATCCGGTAGAATGAAGTTTGATTGGGTACGGCTCCCGCGCGAGGTAACACCATGCTGAAAGTCACTACCGGAGTGATTCACGAGAAGACGATCGAACTGGACGAACCTCTCGACCTGGCGGACGGCCAACGTGTCGAAATCGTGGTCCGATTGCCCCAAGACGCCGTCCTCGGTGAAGACGAGTTGCGCCGATGTGCCGGCTCGCTGGCCGACATGCCCGATTCGGTGGACAGCGACTTGCAGTCGATTCTCGACGCGCGAAAAGACATGGGCTTCCGCGAGGTGTCGCTGTAATTAAAGGTGTCCGGTACAGTTAGTCTTGACAATCCTCCGCGTTTCGCTATTCTACTGGAATGGGAAGGCCGAAACGGGTAACGCTGGGCGGATAGGTGTATCACGTTCTGAATCGTGCCAACGGGCGGCTGCGCATCTTTAAGAAGAAGGAGGACTTCGCGGCCTTCGAGGCGATTCTCGCCGAAGGGATGGAGCGGGTGGATATGCGGATTTGCGGCTATTGCATCATGGGCAACCATTGGCATCTGCTGCTGTGGCCGCGGGAGGACGCCGATCTGTCAGACTATATGCGATGGATTACGCTCACGCACACCCAGCGACCAAGCCTCGCACGGCACGGTTGGCATCGGGCATCTGTACCAGGGCCGCTACAAGAGTTTTCCCACCCAAGACGACGAGCATTACCTGACCGTGTTGCGATACATTGAAGCCAACCCCTTGCGTGCGGGCATCGTGGAGCGGGCGGGCGACTATCCGTGGTCGAGTTTCGCCGTCCGCAACCCAGGTGACACAAAGCCACTCGCGGAAGTTGGGTTAAGCCGTCACTCCAACTCCATCATCACGCGGAAGCCCACGTTGTATACCGGCTGCCAGGGCTCGTACTTCATGCGGACGCTGCTGCGGGCGTGTTTGGGGCGGTCGTACCAGGAGCCGCCGCGGACGACTTTGGGGCCGGTGCCGCCCGGCTCGTCGCGGCCGTCGCGCAGGTTGTACGGGTAGGGGCGATACTCGGTTCGCGTCCATTCCGCCACGTTGCCGTGCATGTCGTGAAGCCCCCACGGGTTCGACTCGTACCGGCCGACCGATTGCGTCACCAGCGCGCCGTCGTCGAAGCGGTCGTCGCGTGGGTGCCAGGGTGGCGAATCGCGCCAGGCGAACGGCGCGAGCGCCTGGTCGGCAAGGTTGGCAAACCGGCCGAAGTCGGCGTCGAGGCCGCCGTACCAGAAGTCGCCGGCCGTGCCCGCCCGGCACGCCCACTCCCACTGCGCCTCGGTGGGCAGCGTGAACTGCTTGCCCGTCGCCTGCGAAAGCCACGCGCAGAAGTGCATCGCCTGCTGCCAGGTAATGCGGGCGACCGGTTGGTCGGGCCGATTGATCGGATGGCCTCGATCGCTGTGGTCCTTGTTCGTCCGGCTGATGTAGGCCGTATCGTGGTGCGGGTCGAACTGCGCGTACTGCGCGTTGCTCACCTCGCACGTGCCCAGGTAGAAGGGCCGCTCGATGCGAACGCGGTTGGGCGGGAACTCGTCGGCCGGGATCGAGGCGACGTCGCGCGTCGCACCCATGATGAACTCGCCCGCGGGAATGAGCACCAGGTTGAGCGCGACGCCCTCGGCCAACTCCACCTGCAATTCGACCGGCACGTTCAGCCGCTCGGCCGCCGCCTGCCGGCGTTTGGCTTCGGCCGCATTGAACGGCCAGCCGGCCACTTGAAGCTGCGGCAGCGGGCGGGACGGCACCGGCTGCGGCCGTGCGAACTCGATCGGCGGGGGCTGGATTTCCGGGATTTCCTCCGGGTTCTCCGGCCGGTTGGCGTACCGGGTGCGCATTTCCAGTCGCCGCTCGTGCCGGTTGCCGGGGATGGCGCCACGCTGCTCGCTCCAGGTGCCGTGGTCGGGCACGTTCAGGTCTATCCAGGTGATGAGCCGGTCCCAGGCCTCGGCGTCGAGTTGCACGCCGTGGTGCCCCTTCTCGAGCATCTGCACGAGTTCGCTGGTGCTCGCGTGGAACTCCAGGGGCTTCTGCAGGAAGTAATCGCTTTCCGGTCCCGGCCGGCGCACGAACGGGTGTAGGGCGACGTAAGAACGCGTGAAGTTGCGGAATTCGGTCGTCCCGTCCACGCGCAGGTCGGGCGGTGCGTAGCCCGGCCCCCCCGGTGTGTGGCAGCCTACGCAGTGGCGGTCGAGCACGGGCTGCACCTCTCGGCGGAAGCTGAAGCCGCGCACCGGGCCGTACCAAGGCTCGATGGCCGACGGCGGCCGCTGCATCGCCCGCGCGGCGCGCGCCGGCGGCGTGGTGTTCTGGTCCTCATGGCAGCCAACGCACGAGAGCACCTCGCCCGGCATGGCCGTGAACCAACTTCGCATCACTTGCAGCGCCCTGCCCTGCTCGTCGAGCGGCTGCACGGCCAGGGGCGTGTTGGCGGGCACGCGGAAGCTGGCCGAGCCGTCGGGCTCGACGGGCACCGTGCCATGGATGCGCCGCACGTCCCACGGGCCGTCGATGCCGATGTTGATATGCCCGCCCATGCCCGGGTAGGCGTAGTGCGGCTCGTACACCCTTAACTGCTTGACCGACCCGCGCGGGACACCGTCGAGCCCCGGTCCCAGGTACACGTCGGCCAGGTATACCAGCGCCTCGTCGCCGGCGAGGTCGACGCGGTCGGGAATCACCGGCGGCGCGGGCCGGCTGCGCAGGGGCACCGGCTGCAACAGGGCGTAGCCGGGCTCCTCGCGCAGCAGCACCATGTTGTCGAACGTGTCGACCAGGTAAATGCCCCACAGCGCGTCGGGCGTCGGCTTGGCCGCCACGATGAAGTGTTTTTCGCTGAGCGGATACGGATGCAGAAACTTCGGCCACGAACCTTCCACCAGGCCGTCGCGGATGATCGGTTGGACCTGCCGCCCATGGCCGGGAATGCGCTGCACGGCGCCGTCGGCCTGTCGTCGGCCGCGGGCCGGGTCGAGGAGGACCAGCTCGCCCATCCGCGGCACGCCGTGATGGCCCGACACAATGCCCGCTACCTTCGTCGCATGTCCCGGAATCGGCCGGGCGTAGAAGATCGAGTTCGGCCACATCGAGTTGCTGCCATAGTACTCCATCTGGCTCGTGCCGTCCGGGTTCATGTGCATTAGCAGCCGGGTGAAGTAGTGCGGCGAATCGGAGTATTCCCACCGGCTGAACAGCACGCGGCCGTTGTTGAGCACCGTGGGGCACCAGTTGTGGTCCTGGTCGAAGCAGAGCTGGCGGATGGCCGGCGCGTCGGGCTTCTCGGCGTCGGGCGTCAGCAGGAACAGGTTGGCCACCCAGTTGCCCCCGCCCACGCAGGGCACCCCTTGGAACACGCGCGTGGAAGCGAAGATAATCCGCCCGTCGGGCAGGTAGCAGGCGTCGTAGTTGTTCACGTCGGGATAGTGGCCGGGCGTGATCTGCCGGAGCCGCTTGCCGTCGGCGCCGATCTCCCAGATTTGCCATCGGCCGTTTTCGTCGGGCATCGAGAAGAGCATTCGCCGGCCGTCGAAGTGCAGGTCGAGGTCGCCGACGAACTTGCCGTTTTCCGGGCGGAAGAGCGTTTCCAGTTCGCCGTTCAAATTCCGAAGCGAAAGCAGCGCAATCTCGTTGTCGTACCCGCGCGACGGCAGCGCACAGTTGCCCTGCCAGTTCTGGGGCAGGCCGAGGCTCGGCGCGTCGGCATTGCGTTTGACCAGCAGCAGTTTCTGGAAGTCGAGCAACGGGTTTGCCGGCAGGGCGTCGCGCCGCAGCGACTCGGCGGCTGCTACCAGGGCGTGAGTGCGCCGATCGGCGTCGCCCTCGCCGCGCGCCAGCGCCCATTCGAGGTCGACCAGTTGCGACTCCAACTCGGCCAGGCGCCGAAGGAAGTCGCGCGCGCCCCGGTACCGGCCGCCAAATGTGCCGCTGAGGTCTTCGATAGCCAGCCGCAGCCCGGCCAAATTCACACGGCGGAGTTCTTCCGGACGGTGCCGGAAGCGGCAGGCCCTCTCGAACAGGGCGAGCCAACGCGGGTCCCCGGGTGGGGCGTCGGCGCGGGCGAGCTGCTCGAACTCGGCGTGCAGTCCCTCGCCGCCGGCTCCGCAACGCTTCAGAGCGTTCTCGATCATCTGCCGCTCGAGTTCCGCGTCGTCGCGCTCGGCGAACCACGCCAGGTGGGTCCCTCGCGACAGGTGCTCCTTGAGCCAGTTGCTTTGGAGCGGGAAGTCCTCCTCGAATCGGCTCCAGAGCGCCGCGACGGGGTCGACGCCGTCTACGGAGAAATAAAACCCGTGCCCGCCGCCCCGGTTGTAGATCTTCAGCAGCAACCTGTTCTCGCCCTGGTGCAGCCCGAGCACGGTTCGGTCCTGATTCGGAGCCGGGCCGCGGGCGACGTCGCGCGAAAGGACCTCCTTGCCGTTGAGCCACACCACCAACCCGTCGTCGCTGCCTAGTCCGGCCGCAAGCTCGATCGCCGCCGGAGCGCGTATCGTGCGAAACAGGTAGGTAGCGAAATTGCTCGGGGTGTTGGGCAACATGTGGACCTGCCCGTCGACGAGTTCGGGGCGGCAGTGCCACAGCCGATTCCCCTTGGCGTCGGTAGCGTCTAACTCGACCCGCTCCTCCGGGAACAGGGAATCGTTGAACCCTCGGGCCTCCAGTTGCCCCGTGGCGTACCAGGGGCCCAGTTCCAACTCGTGCTCGCCCAGCCGGCGGAGAATATCAGCCCGCGCGGCGAGCATGGTCTCCGGCCACTGGGCACGCTTTGCGTCGCGGTCGCCGGCTTTGGCCAAGAAACCGGCACCGTAACCGGTAAGCACGAGCCCTGACAGGAATATCCGCAACACACGCGCCAAGCAGGAGGAACCATGCATGGGCGTCTCCTTGTGGAAAGGTGGGAAGCTGGGGCAGGAACCATGCGATGCTGTCGGCCGCCACGGCCAGTGCATGCGTCATTCTCCTACAAGATACCCCAAGCACAGCAGGACAACCAGACTTGGGACACGGCCTTTTGGATTCCGAGGCAATTGGCGGCCGGGTGTCACAAACGCAGTGGATACAGGCGCTCTGGCTTCTGCTATATGGGCCCAGGAGGTCCCTGCCCGCTGAGGGTCACGGACGCCTGCCCCCGGCGCGTGGTGCTTGCGGTGCCGAGGAACGCGAAGGGGGAGAAGATCAGAGAATTGGGCATGTGCAGTTCCTTTATCCTCTTGCCAACAACCGGCAAACACCGTTTTGGGTCGAGGAAAGAGACGGCCGGACATGTCCGCACTTTCCCGCTTGCTCCCCCTTGGTTTTCCCTTGCGCCCCATCTAGACTGGATTTCTGTGAGAATCAGATTTCCTATTCCTATTTCCTATCCCTCCGGCCAATGGCTCATCGACCGAATCAAGGAGATCGCGCCTATTTGGAAGCAGGAACGATACGCCGACGGCGCGACCGAGTGGCTTCACCCCGAAGTCAATCGGCCGGCGGGCCCGGTGTAACCGGTCCCCTCACCGCCTTCCCCGCACCTCGGACCGTGGCACCACCGCCAGCGTTAACCGTGAACTGGGGGACGGTCTCCTTCGCATATCGCCAAGAAGAAGCCTCCGCCGTCCCATGAACAAGCCCGAAGAAACTCCATGAACGGCCCCGTGCTTCTTCTAATCGTCGTGGCGATGATTGCACTGCTGATCGTCCTGGTATCGAAGGTGCGGCTCCATGCGTTTCTTGCGCTCCTGCTCACGGCGGTGCTGACGGGCCTGGCGACGCGGCAGCCGCCCGACCAGATCCTCGAGGCCGTGACCGGCGGATTCGGCAGCCTGATGACGCATATCGGCATCGTCATCGTGTTGGGGGTCATCATCGGCGACTTCCTCGAAGCCACGGGAGGGGCCGAACGGATTGCCGATTCGGTGCTGCGCATGGTCGGGAAGAAACGAAGCCCGCTAGCGATGGGAATTGCCGGCGGGATCGTCTCGATTCCAGTCTTTTGCGATTCGGGATTCGTGATTCTGACGCCCATTTGGCGCGCGCTTTCACGTGTGGGGAAGATACCGGCCATGACCCTGTCGACGGCCTTGATGGCGGGCCTGCTGGCCACCCACGTGTTCGTCCCGCCGACGCCGGGCCCAATCGCCGCGGCCGGAATCCTCGGCGCCGATTTGGGAAGACTGGTCTTCTTGGGCCTGGTGGTGTCGGTGCCGGTGATCCTGGTCTCGGTCGGCTGGGCGAATTCGAGGTTCCTCAGAAACCGGTTTCCACGCCACGTCGCCGATGACCCGCCGCTGCCGGCCACGCCGGGAAACGGCCGCCCAAAGCCGCCGTCGACCGCCATGGCGTACGCGCCCATCGTCGTTCCGATCGTTCTGATTGTGACGCAGTCGTTCGCGGGACAGGCGATGCCCGAGGAAAGCCGGCTGCGCAGTGTTCTTGGGTTCATCGGCCATCCGGCCATCGCCCTGCTCATCGGAGCCGGCCTGGCGTACCTGACGACGCCCAGGACGAAGGAGGTTCTCAGCACGTGGGTGAACAGGGCTCTGGAACGCTGTACGGTCATTGTTCTGGTGACCGCCGCGGCCGGTTCTTTCGGCCGGGTGCTGGCGCTGACCGGGGTTGGCGACTACCTCGGCTCGCTCATCGCGCCATGGGGGCTGCCGGGAGTCGTTCTTCCGTTCGTCATCTCGGCGTTTATCGTGGCGGCGCAAGGGTCTTCGACCGTGGCCCTGCTGACGACCGCTTCGATCATCGCCCCGATGCGCGGCGCACTGGGAATCTCGCCGGAAATCGCCGTACTTGCCATAGGAGCCGGCGCCATCACCGTCGTCCATGCCAACAGCAGCTACTTCTGGGTCGTGGCCAAGTTCTCCGACATGGACATGGCCGAAGGCTATTGGGCCGTGACCGCCACCACGCTGTTGATGGGAATCACCGGCTTCCTTTGCGTCGCACTGCTGTCATTCTTCGCCTAGGAAGAGGTACTACGGCAACGAGGTCGCCGTCATCGGCAAGGTCATGGGGCCGTGGACGCTTTCGTACCATCTGTACGGAGTCCAGCGGTTCCTGATGGACACGATCCTCGATCCCGACAAGGTGTGGAACTTAAAGGTGTCCGGTACATTTAGTCTTGACAATCCTCCGGGTTCCGCTATTCTACGGGAATGGGAAGAGCGAAACGAGTAACGCTGGGCGGATACGTGTATCACGTTCTGAATCGTGCCAACGGGCGGCTGCGCATCTTTAAGAAGAAGGAGGACTTCGCGGCCTTCGAGGCGATTCTCGCCGAAGGGATGGAGCGGGTGGATATGCGGATTTGCGGCTATTGCATCATGAGCAACCACTGGCACCTGCTGCTGTGGCCGCGGAAGGACGCCGATCTGTCAGACTATATGCGATGGATTACGCTCACGCACACCCAGCGATACCACGCCTCGCACGGCACGGTCGGCATCGGGCATCTGTACCAGGGCCGCTACAAGAGTTTTCCCACCCAAGACGACGAGCATTACCTGACCGTGTTGCGATACATTGAAGCCAACCCTTTGCGCGCGGGCATCGTGGAGCGGGCGGGCGACTATCCGTGGTCGAGTTTCGCCGCCCGCAAGGGGTTGGAAAAGCCCTTCGCCCTAAGCGGCGGCCCGCTGGTGGTTCCCCCGCACTGGGCGCGACTGGTTGGGCACAAGCTGGCTGTTGCCGACCAGGCGAGGATCAGCAACAGCATCCGTCGGGGCGCCCCGCTCGGCGATCCCGACTGGGTCCGGCGCGCCGCCGCCAAGCTGAAGCTTCAGTCAACTCTCAATCCCCGAGGCCGACCCAGAAAAGGTACCGGACACCTTTAATTCCCCACAAGCTGGCTGTTGCCGACCAGGCCAGGATCAGCAACAGCATCCGTCGCGGCGCTCCGCTCGGCGATCCCGACTGGGTCCGGCGCGCCGCCGCCAAGCTGAAGCTTCAGTCAACCCTCAAGCCCCGAGGCCGACCCAGAAAAGGTACCGGACACCTTTAATTCCCCAGCAACAGCATCCGTCGGGGCGCTCCGCTCGGCGATCCCGCCTGGGTCCGGCGCGCCGCCGCCAAGCTGAAGCTTCAGTCAACCCTCAATCCCCGAGGCCGACTCAGAAAAGGTACCGGACACCTTTAATTCCCCCGCCAGGTCTTCCGACATCGACTTCCACGCGGCGAGGAAGGATGAGCACCAGACGGCGTTGACACCGGTCGGAATCTCCGCTTCCAGAATCGGCACGACCTCGGTTGATTTAAGGTCGGTCGATGCGCCGTCAAAGGTCTTTGTCGCGTGCGTTGGCTCGGGCCTGGCAGTGCAGGCGGATGCTGCAAACAGCACGGAAACGGCGATGTGTAACGAGATGCACCTGAACATGAAAAGCCTCCTCCTTGTGGCCCCAACGACGCGCGTCGTCGGTACGCGTCGAATAACGCAGGCATTCTTATCGCAGGACAGGATCATGGTTCCGGCGCACGCTCTGGGGCGTCCAACGATTCTTCGGTGTGTCCCACTGGAGTCATCGTATCATTTCGGATGACGAACAAGTGGCAGTTCGGAAGCCCCGATCGCAGCCTTGCTTGGTCTTTGCCATTGATCTCGCATTCTCGAAATGCAATCCCCACCCAACCGCGCATCCTGTTTGCGACGCCAAGTTGTCTCAATTCGTCATCGTCCGGTACCTTGGTCAACGTGATGCGATATTCCGTGCCAAGAGGCCAGACGGGAATGGAACCGATTCGCCCGCCACAATTGGATACCGCTGTCGACAATTGGCGCTCTTTTCTCGCCACGTTGAGGTAGTCGAGGGACAACCCGATTGCGATCAACGCCGCGAAGACGAGAGCTGCTTTGCCAAGTCGTTTCATTGGAATGCAACGCGCCGCGTGTGACGGTTCTCCGGACGAACTTGGATTTACCCCGGCATGTGGCCGTTGCTGATTCGTCGGGCACGCCGGGTCGGTGGGGTAAGAACCACCCAGCCAGCGCCAATTCTGGCTCGTCGCGTGCCGGCGGTCAAGGCCCCGCCATCCTATGGCTGCCCTTCGTCAACGGGCGGCAGGCTCTATGTGGAAGACGAACGCATGGCATGTCCTTGCGTTTCGACGCGCCGACCCCGAAAGAGTTGAAGCGGCGTTTAGTCGAGATACCTTGGATCGTAGTCGATTCCCGCTCGCGCGAGCATTCCGATCAATTCGTCCGAGAAAAGGTACCGGACACCTTTAATTCCCCCCAGAAAAGGTACCGGACACCTTTAAGTCCCTCCGCTTCCGGCGACGGTGCTGGCCCAGTCGCCGAAACCCTCCTCCGCAGGCGAAACGGTGTTTGACCCGGCGACCCTGAAGCCGTTCACCAGCGGCACGCTGTATTTGGGCAAGTACGAAACCGGCCTGTATCCCGGCGGGAAGAACGAAAGGCCGCCGGCGCATCGCGAAACCGGAGAGCGTCTTGCCGCCACGATCCGTCCGCTCGACACCGAAGGCCGGGCGGATGAGCAGCACCGCATCAATCGTCGGGCATGGCCGGAACGGCGGGAGCAGCGACCGCGGGCAGCTTCGGCGGGGCGATGTTCGAGTAGCGATAAAGGTACTTCAACGTCAGGAAGTCGGCCAGTTCGCCGTAGGCCCGGTCAACCTGCTCCAGGCACGTGTTGGTGTACGCCGTGACAAACTGCTCGGCGCGCTCGGCTCCGCTCTTGCGGAACAGCTCCACGGCGGCGGCTTCGAGCTTCGGTTGCACCGAACGAAACCGCGCTTCGGCAGGTTCGATAACGGCCCGGACATCGACGACGGCCTCCTGGTATCTCGCCTCGGTCAACGCCGTAACCAACTGCATTTTCCACTGCATTTGTGTCCGATCGATCCGGGTGAAGTCGGGCAGCCGGCTCCACGAGGGTGTGATTTCGGTCGTCCCGGAATAGACCGGAACGAAGCAACTGGTGGGAGAGGGGCCGAGGGTGAACCACATGCAACCCGCAACTGCGGGCGGCAGCCAATCGCGGACCTGCGATACGTATACATAGCCGCTGGTCTCCGTGGCAATGCACCGCTCGGGCTTGATGCCCAACAGGTCGAACAGGTGGCGGGAACCGATCGGTCGGGCAAGCGGACTGCGTTTCCCATCGGGATTCAGCGCCGGGTGCCCGGTCAGGTCGAACTCCGTTCCCTCGTAGCAGTCGCGCATCAGCAAGGCGAGCGACTCCACCGTGACCTTGCCGTCCGGCTTCACCGAGAAGGGATATTGGTCTTTCTTAGAATCGCCTGCGGCCTCCAGCCGGAGCGAAGGCGCCAGGCGGCCCAGCGCGGCCCACTCTCGCAAACTGTTGCCCCGCCCGCCCACGGTTCCGTAGACTTCGCGCCAGATAAACCTTTCGCCGCGTTTCCACAAGCCCAGTTCTTCGGCGAGCGTGAAGATATTGGCCGAGGCCAGGAACGCATCCGTGTTTTCGATATCGACCTCGCCGATGCGGCTGCGATTGGCGTTGCACGTCACTTCGCCGTCGGGCACGCGCTGGGCGCACCATACGGCCCCCGGCCTGCCGCTGCCGGGCGTCCAGTCCTTGCCCGGGCCGAAGACCTCCATGATCCATGCTTCTTTGCCATCGACCACCGGAATCGCACAGCCGGCATTCAAGCTCCAGTAGTACGTGAATCCGTGCTCCTCGGCCATGGCGCCCATAAGCCGGATCGCTTCCCTTGCGGTCCGGGCCTGGAGCAGGCCGTTGGCGATCAGCGATGAAGTCCAGTGATTGCTGCACGTGCTGACGACGCCTCTCCGGCTGACCAGTTCGGGCTTCATGGGCATGTACTGGATACCCATGCTCAGGCCATGTTCGTTCATCCCGCCCGTGATGCTGTCGGCGAGGTGCCCCGCCGCCAGCACGGCGCGGTAAGTGCGCTCGACCGGCAGATTTCCTACGCGCGTGTACCCGCGGCTCAACTCCTCGACGTGCTTCTCCCAGGTCGCCGGAGCGGGAAAGTCGAAGAACATCGGCACCGTCGAACCCGGAGGATACTCCTTGGCAGGCATCACGTAGACGCGGCCCATGATCCCGCCATCACAGGAAGTCGCCATGAGGACGGACCCATCCGCGGTAGCACCTTTTCCGACAAGGACCGTCGTGCAGGCGTCGAGGGTTTGGGGAGGGAACACCAGAACACCTGCCAACAACAGGAGTCTTGCAGCGGGCAGCGGCTTCGTCATGGATGTCCTCCTCAGAAACTTGTGGAAATCTTTCGTTTCAAGGTGCGGCTTTCGGACGGTACCGGGGTGGGGTGTGCAATTCCGGCTGTCTCAGCAGCCTTACTTCACCCACTCGCCATTGTAAGCAGAATCATACTGAACGTCCATTCATTGCCGGGCACAACTGTACTGCCAACGTCTCAGCAGGGGCAAACGCGGTGTTTGCCCCGGAGGG